>NZ_CP009552.1:310135-620271 GCF_000789255.1 Geoglobus acetivorans | reverse complement strand
GGAGATATTCTGCAGGAGACTGGGTCTCGATGAGCTTGCAGATGTTGGATTTGAGGAAAGGCTTGCAAGGGCTGAAGAAATTGAAAAGCTGGTTGCCGAAAGGCTGTCGAACATGAGTAGAAGGGAAATCGAAGACATCTTTGGAGAGGATATACCTTACGGCGTGATTGAATCTCTGGAAAACTCAGTTTCAGACTCTGATTTTCTCAGAGAGCTTGAGTTTGAGAACACTGAAGTGAAAACTTTCAGTTTTCCGGTCAGGTTTCATCTGGGATAAATTTATTTTCCTCTCTGAATTCTGACACCTGTGGAGGTATATGTTCTCAGACTCGGTCACAGGCCGGAGAGGGACAAGAGGATCTCTACCCACGTAGCCCTCACAGCGAGAGCCTTTGGAGCAAAGGGCATTTACTTTGACACCAGTGACACGAAGCTCTTTGAAAGTGTGAGAGATGTGGTTGACCGGTGGGGTGGAGAATTCTTCATCGGGCAGGCAGAGTCATGGAAAAGCCTGATTAAAAACTTTGAAGGAGTGAAAGTCCATCTGACCATGTACGGCCTACCTCTTCCAGATAAACTCTGTGAGATCAGAAATGCTGAAAGGATTCTGGTAATCGTTGGAGCGGAGAAAGTTCCTCCGGAAGTTTACGAGCTTTCAGACTATAACATAGCCATAGGCAGCCAGCCGCACAGTGAGGTTGCGGCTCTTGCGGTCTTTCTTGACCGTGTTCTCGAAGGACGTGTATTCGATGCAGAGTTTGAGGGTGCCAGGCTCAGAGTTATCCCATCTGAGAGAGGTAAAAGGATAATTGAGAACGATTGAAGATATGTATTAACGCTGTTAAATCGATAGTTATTTATTTTTTAAGCTTTCAGTTATTTGTGGTGAATGGCTCTGAATACATAGTTCAGGGATTATCACTTCTGATCGTGTCAAGTGTAGCACTGAACCTTGTGCTTCAAAACGAATCCAGGGATATACTGGACTCGAAGGTAAGACTGTCGTACATAATGTCCATATTTGTTTTCACATCGCTGCTCTTTACCTGGGTGTCTGGATTTTTTTACTACATTTTCTGGACGAACACCGCCAGATTCATGATGGACCTCTCTGCATTCATATTCTGGGCAGTTATGGTCTCAGCAAACCTGTACATCATCAAGGTTCTCGTAATGGAGAGCGGGGTCTTGCCCAGGATGCAAAAAGAATTCTTTGACGTCATTCTTTACTTCATTGTCCTGTGGTTGCTAACCAGCCATCTGGGCTTCATCTCATACGGACTGCTCACGACCCTTTCAACCACAGCTTCGATTATAGGAGTTTATTTTGTCCTGGTGCTTGGAAAGTACTACAACCACAGGGACCTCTTCATAGTCCCGCTTGAGATTCACATTTTTTACCTGATGTCGGTTCTTGCCTCCATCTCCATGGGCCTCCTGCTTCTGGGCAGGGTGTACAACTATCGCTCCTACCTGTTTTTTGCAATCCTCATTTACGTCTTCCTCATATACGGGGTTGGCAAGATTGCCATTGAGCTGAGAAAATATCTGTCCAAAATAAGCTAATTTTTTAAACTTCTGCTTGTCCCTTCACCAGTATGCCGTCAATAATGGTGGGCGGAACCACGAGCAGTGCCGGGAAATCCGTGATTGTGGCGGCACTGTGCAGAATTCTCTCAAAAATGGGTTATGAAGTTGCGCCTTTCAAGGCACAGAATATGAGTCTCAACTCATACATCACCAAAGAGGGGCACGAGATTGCCTATGCCCAGGCGTTTCAGGCCTTCGCATGTGGTAAGGAGCCTGATGTCAGGATGAACCCTGTTTTACTCAAACCGAAGGGCAATCTCAAGTCACAGCTTATCGTCATGGGAAAAGCCCGAAAGGACGTCAGCGCTCTGAAGTATTACAGGGAAATCCCCGAGCTCATGAAAACAGTCGAACGGGCTTACAGAGAGCTTGAGAGCGAGAACGATTTTGTCATAATTGAGGGTGCAGGTGGAATGGCGGAGATAAACCTCTATGACAGGGACATGGCCAATATAGGCATTGCGAGAATTGCTAGGCCAGACGTTTACATTGTAAGCGATATAGACAGAGGAGGGACCTTTGCATCACTGTACGGCACATATTCTCTTCTGCCGGATGATGTTAGGGCTCTTGTCAGAGGGTTCATAATCAACAAGTTCAGGGGTTATGAGAACCTGCTTTACTCCGGGATTGATGAGCTTGAAAAACTGACCGGAGTCAGGGTTGTGGGCATAGTTCCCTACTTCGATGGCAATCTGCCTTCTGAGGATTCCCTGAGCATAGATGAATGGCAGGACGGGGGAGAAATCGGAATAATCAGGCTTCCCAGAGTGTCGAACTTCACTGATTTTGAGCCAGTTAGAGACATCGTCAGCTTCGTTTCGCCCAAGGATGAGATAGATGACTACAGTGCCATTGTAATTCCCGGAACAAAGGAGACACTACATGACCTGAAAGAACTGAAGAGGTGGGGCATGGACAGGAAGATCGTGAAATTCTCACGTGATCGACCTGTCATAGGTATATGCGGCGGTTTCCAGATTCTCGGCAGGGAGATCATCGACAGGCTTGAAAACATCAGGGCAAGGGGTCTGGGTCTCATAGACTCTGTAACAGAATTCGTGGCCTATGACAAGATAACCAGACAGGTTGAAAAGAGAATTACAGAGAGGGTGGCGATCATAGACGGCATTGTTGGCGAGACGGTCAGAGGATACGAGATTCACATGGGGAGAACGATATCAGACAGACCTGTTTTTGAGGATGACGGCGGGATGAACGAGAGTGGCCTTGTCTGGGGAACATATCTGCATGGCCTGTTTTTCAATGAAAACGTTAGAAAAGAATTCTACAGGTACCTCAACAGAAAATATGTGCCGTACGAAGACCCCATCGATAAATTCGTTGAGATGATTCACAAAAAAATTGACCTCGACCTCATCCTTTCCGGGGCCATGAGGTGATACCCGGAAGGGTAAAAGTCTTAACCTTTTATTTCAAATATTAATTCATGGATATTCTGGGAATTATCGGAAAGGTTCTGAAGTATGTATCTTTCGCCATGGTCCTGTACCTGGTTACGGCCGTTTTCTACCACTACTACAGCGGTCTTGCTTATCTTCCGGACGACTATTACCGCGTTGCGGAAAGCATGTACTCTTACCCGAGAGTCCACGACATCTGGAATCTGAGTGTGATTCTCAACAGCACAGTGATTCCAGCCTGCTACATCAAGGACCCGGACGCCAGTAAGGCATCTGCATACCTGGAGTGGTATCTCGAGGGACACGGATTCAAAACATACATTGCAAGGTCTGACGCCATGAATAAGATGTGGGTGATTGTCGAGCTCGATGATGGATCAAGGGTTGCGGTGGAACCCATGTTTCTGTGTTCGAGCAACTACAACCCTCCCGGAATAATAGATTCACCCGATGGAAGGTTCAGGAATTTTTCGGTAACCTGGAGGGAATACGTGAAGGGAGATTTCGATGGCACCTACTCCGAGTTTCTCAAGAGGTATGAATACTATTACAAACCGCCCAAAATCTTTGAAAACCCCGGACAGGCTATGGGTATCGCTTCCTCAATAAAATACCCTGGCTGGAAGAAGCTGAGACCCGATGAAATCGACTGGTGGAATTCCGAGCCATTTAGCACAATGGAACCCTTCAGCTCATGGGACTGATGCCAAGTTCCTTTCGTATGAATTCTATAACCTCATCAATGTACCTCGAACAGCTTTCGCTCAGATCCATACTGAGCTCGACCCTTTCCGGTTTAACCCCCACAATGACTATTTCGTCAGGCAGATTGTAAACGCCTCTCGCCATCGCTATCACGTCCCTGAAGTGCAGGTCATGCATGCTCAGCATGATATCAGACGGAAAATCCTCCTCCTTCGGATTGAACCTGTACACCGCAATGCCCTCTTCCTGTCCAACATCAATGGCATCGACTATTATTGCCCTGTCCTCACCATCCATTGCCTCAAGCATTATTGCAGAATTGGTCATCGAGTCCACAATTTTCACATTCTCGAATTCTTTCATCTTCTTCAGTCTTTCAATAACATGGATTCCAAAACCGTCGTCTCCGAGAATGAGATTTCCGGCACCGATTATGACTGCCATAAAAAAATTGGGTGTTAGGATTATTCAACAATTACGGTGTCCTCGCCCTCATCCCAGCCAAATATCATGGATTTCAGGACACCCCTGTTCACCGGATTGAGTGCCAAGTATCCGTGCGGAATCAGGACCAGCAGGAAGTATATGAACGAAATGAAGTGTATCAGCCTTACCGTTCCGAGATCAATGTATCTCGCCATTATTGCAAGGGGATGGGATGCCGGATAGTACAGAGCGAATCCAGAGAGGGCAATAACTATGACAAAGAACATGTCGCCCCAGATCATGAATTTGAGCACTGGATGCCACTTGGTGATGTACTCTCTCTTTGATTTGCTGTAGATGTGGTATGCAGGATACTTTTCTGTGAGGCCCATGAAGTTGAGAGCTATCAGTATCCATCTCTTAATGTCCTTGGGTGTGGGGATTGCCAGTAGGGCCTCTCTGGGGCTCAGAAGGAATCCGAGAACCTCCATGACGAGAGCCGCAACAAGTATCCATCCCAGTGCTACGTGGAATGGCACCGTGAAGGAGTCCATGAATCCAAAGCCGGTGAACACCTGCAGGCCCGTGATTATGAGCAGAATCATGGCAGTCGTGTGAACCCAGTGTGATGCTCTTGTCAGTCCATCATATCTGTAAATTTTCGCCATACGTTTCACCTCGTAAAAAATTAAATGGAGCAGGCGTCGAGTGTCAGGTTGTATTTCCTGCCCTCTTTTGTGAAAATGTGGACTGTGCATGCCAGACAGAGGTCAAAGCTGTGGATTGTCCTGACGACCTCCCACGGATTGGATGGGTCGCTGACAGGTGTGCCTATAAGGGCACTTTCGAGCGGTCCGTGCTGACCCTTGCTGTCCTTTGGTGAGACGTTCCAGGTTGTTGGGACAACGGCCTGATACCTCTTTATCTTGCCCTTTTCTGCAACAACCCAGTGACCAAGAGCGCCTCTTGGCGCTTCTCTGAGACCGACGCCCTCACCGGTTATGTCCTTTGGATACTCAATTGCCGTCTTCTTTCCTGCGTATTCCTTGAGCTGGAGAAGGAGGCTCTCTAAGTAGTCTATCATTATGAGTTCTTCCTGAATTCTCGCAATCATCCTGCTGAGGGCAGTTGAGGCAGTTGCGCTTCCACAGAACGTCTTTCTGAGTCCGAGTGGGTCTCCGAGTTCCTTGCTCTTCTTGAGGTACAACGCCACGAGCCTTGGAAGGGGTCCAACCTCGGCTGGCCATCCGTCGTATCTTGGAGCCTTGCCCCATGTGTATGCTCCCGATTTGCCGTAATATGGTTCAGGCGGGAGGTCTGTACCAACATAACCCGTCTGGGTCTCGTCCTTGTACCAGGAGTATGTGACATCTTCCGAAATCTTTCTGTAATCCATGTTTTCGAGTTCAGAGCCATTGAAGAATCCGGAGGGGAAGTACAGCTCGCCGCTTTCTGGGTCAGGAAGGAACCCGTATGCCAGCATTTTTGAATCTTCCCAGACTCCCTGTTCGTTGAGCCCCATGTCATGAGCAACTGCAATCATCGCCACCATGTCGAAGAGAGCATTACCCATGCCTTCCTTTGGTTCAAATGCATCTCTCTTTCCTGCTTTAATCTCTTCCATCTGCTTGAGCACTTCATCGAGGACGTATTCTGCGTTTGTGGCTGCCGGCTGTCCTATGCCCACGCCAACTGCCCACTTCTTCACATCCGCAACAATTCCAACGAGCTGGGTGATGATCTTCTCGTCAATCTCAAGGGTCATTCCACCGGGAGCGGGGGTCATCATGTGCGGAACCTTACCTCCAATGATTGCCATGGCTTTGTGAAGTTCTTTCTGGGCCCAGACAGCCTCCTTGACACCCTTGCCAACAATGGGGTTGAGCCTCGTCAATCCGGTTTTGTGTGGCGAATCGCTGAAATCTGGCCCGACGAGAACATAGACCCAGACAGGATGGTCATAAACATACTGGAGGGTGGTAACGAGGTTTCTGAATGCAGTTGCGGCGGGAGGCATTCCGACGTTCCATTCATCTGCCATACCTGATGCATTTTCAATTGCAAAGAGGCTGGCAAGCCTGTGATCATTGTGGCACACACCGCAGATTCTCTGGGTTATGATCGGAGCATCTCTTATGTCTCTGCCAATGAGAATTCTCTCAAAACCCCTGAACATCAGAGCCAGAGCTTTTGCATCGGTAACAACACCATCCTCAACATTGATCTTCACACCGTGATGACCCTCAAGTCTCGTAACCGGATCAATTGTGATTTCCACCTAAATCACCTCCTTATTTCTTCTTAGTCTTTTCAATTTCGTCATCCTTGATTTCAGGATGCTTCCTCCCCCTTCTCACAGCATGAGCGGCAACACCGAGCACTGCAGCTCCCACGGCAACCTTACCAAGTGTGGTTGGGTCGATTCCAAACATGATTTCGGTGCTTTCTCTCGATTCGTAGAATGGGGACATCTTGTCAGGGAAACCGGGGTCCATGCACCCGATGCAGGGAGCTCCAGCGTTCATACAAACGTTGAGCCCACTGTTCCATCTCGTCTCGGCACATGCAGCATACACAAATGGCGCCTTGCATCCGACCTTGTAAAGGCATGTTTCATACTTTGCATCCGTTTCTGTAAGGTCTGCGGCGAACTGGCCCTTTCCGTAATAGCCTCTTCTCGGACAGTTGTCATGGATGATCCTTGAGAACATGGCTTTAGGCCTGTAATACTCGTCAACTTCAGGCACGATTCCGAGAAGGATGCTTGCAAGAACGATCATAAGCCAGTCAGGATGACCCGGACATCCCGGAATGAACACAACAGGTACAGACGGCTTTCCATATTTCTTGAAGAAGTCATACAGCCCCACCGCACCAGTTACACTTCCATTTTCGTAAGATGAACCGAGACCGTCCTTCGCAGCAGGGATTCCTCCGTATGTGGCGCAGACACCAAATCCAACCACTGCAACCTTTGTCTTCGAAACGAGCTGTTTTACCCAGTCCTCGAAGTATATCGGCTGACCGTTCTTCTCACCCAGCAGACAGGCCTCCTTCATGCCGATGGGTATGGCACCTTCAAGAACGAGAACGTCAGGCTCCACCTCTTCCAGGATTTTTATTGCCTCATCGCCAAACGGCTGCATAACCGTCTGGTGGAATGCCACGTTCACCTTAAGCTCCTCGATTGCATCGTACAGATCGGGGTTATCGGCCTGGAGAAGTGAAATCGTACATGCAGTACAGCTCTGTCCCTGTATCCATACAAGTTTGACCCCGTTGTTCTTTGCCGTCTCAAAAGCCTGCACGATCTCTGCCTTGTTCGCGAGAAGAACAGCACTTGCACCCATTAAACCCGCTGATTTGATAAAATCTCTTCTGCTCAGCCCACTCACATTCATCACCTTTTTAAATTGCTGTATTGCCTGAAAAATGATAATTATAAAACTATTTTTGCGTTAAATATTACATTGAAAAAACTGTAATTTTTCTCAAGTATTTTGAAAAATGCATGTAATTTGATATAGTTAATTGCCGAGCATTGAACGATTTCGGAAAAAGCAGACACAGAAAAGTTCAGCCCCTGTCAAGAAGCTCTATAATCTTTTTTATGTGACTGCAAACCTCATATCCCTTGTCGGTCAGGTGAATTATTCTGACCCTGCCCGACTGAACGGATTCCACAAGACCGACGTCTTCAAGTTTTTTTATAACAAGCCAGACGTAGCTGTGGGGACTGTTGATTTTGTTGGCGATATACTGTATGTAAATCTCCTTTCCCTCGTTTTCACCACTGTAAATTGTCAGAAGAATTTCGAGGACCCTTTCTTTGAACAAAAGTCCTGGTTTGTCTGCAAGCTCATCCCTCATGTAGACCACCGGTTTCAAGCAGTTCAACAATTTTCATTACCAGTTCATCAATCTTTCCCACTGCAGATTTTAAATCTTTCACGCCGATCCCGATGACGATTACCTTTTGAGGTGGTTCATCAAGAAGGAACTGTGTGATGTGCAGGGTTTCAAGGACGTCCAGGCTGTGGATCAGTTTTTTCAGACCCGGAGTTCTCGGCTCGTACAGCCTGACCTCACCAAAATCAAGTTCGCAGGTTGAATCCACAATTATTGCAACGCTGCACTCCCTCATAAGGTCAGCAAGCTCCAGTCCGGGGCTAAAACAGAGCCTGCATTCCAACTTCAGAACTCTCGCAAGTTTTTCGGCTATTTTCAGTCCCGTTGAATCGATTTCGTCGTAGGGATTGCCGACACCTATGACCACGGTCGTCATAGCCTTACAATCCGAACATCGAGATCAGACTTTCCATTTATCGAGTGCGTTGAACAGGCTATGCACGGGTCAAATGTTCTGACCATCCTTTCTATGCTCTCTGCCAGCCCCTTTCCAGCCCTTCTTCCCCTGAAATGCTGGTTCAGGATAACGTTGAGAGAATTGATGTTGAACTGGGTTGGAGTGATTATATTCACCTTCCGTATGAAGCCCCTGGCATCTGTTGTGTAGTGGTGTATCAGCGTACCTCTGGGGGCTTCAACGGCACCAATACCCTCTCTCCTGATTTTGTAGTCCCTGTTCACAATCCCACCAGAAAGATCGATGTTCTCAATAATGTCTCTCATTGCCTCTGCACAGTGAACAATTTCAAGTGCTCTCAGCAGGTATGCCATTTCGGGGCGTATGGTGTTCAGGTCAATCTCGCTCTCAATCTGAGAATACAGTTCTGAGCTTAGGTCAAATTCATGAAATCCTGCAGAAAACCTGCCGAGAACGCCCGTTATCACATCCATTCTGTCTCCTCTGTAACTCACATATGCGTCTTTCGAATAGGAATACTCCCTCTCGTCCTCTGCCACAACATCCTCATAGTTTGATGGCTCGATCCTGAAGACTTCCTCTTTCGAGCTGTTTAAAACACAAATATCGCCACTGTAAAAGTCCGTTTTTTCCCCGCGGAGGGTCATGAAGTGCATGTGTTTGCTCGGAAATCGCTCTAAACTGCCGCTATGTTCAAGCAAATCGGAGAATAATTCATATAGCTCTAAACCGAGCGTCAGGAGATCCATGGTGTATCTGTTCAGCATACCCAGTTCGTGTTCATCAGGTTTCTTTGCCCACCCTCCCGGTACAGCGGCCACCGGGTGGAGAAGCCTTCCTGCGAGGATTTCAATTATTTTCACGGCGCTGCTTCTCTTGTTCAGAAGGTCTTTGATTTTTCTCGTTCCCACTTTTTTGAATGAAGCGATCACATCTCCCTCGTTAACGAGGTCTGGAAGGGCGAGTAGCAACAGTGATGCGGCGTGATCCTCTATTATGTTTGCATACAGCACCAATTGTCTCAATTTTTCAGCAGGCTCCGGGGGAGAAACCCCGTAAATACTGTCCACGGCCTTCAACGATGCGATGAAATGCACTGCTCTGCATATTCCGCATATTGTTGATGATATCCTCGGGACATCTTCTGCAGGAAGTCCAGTGAGGATTTTCTCATAGCCCCTGAATTCAGTTGACTGAAAGAAAATTTTCTCGATCCTGCTGGATCGATCGGCGAAAACGGTAATTCTGGCATGACCCTCAATTCGGGAAACCGGGTCTATCCGGATCGTTTTCATGGTTTACCACCTTTCAGCAGCGATCGTCTGTAGATGTAGAAAATCTTGCCGAATTCACGGTATTCGGAAAGGAGTGCTTCAGCGGCCTCATCTGGCAGCACGATGGACAGGACATCTATCATCTTTCCTCCTGCATCCGCAACATCTGGAAGCGGACCGTAACAACCCCTGCACGGTACGTCTATTTTCAAACAGTCAGCCCCGCAGTCACCGATGGTGATGAATCCGGAGCACAGCACTCCCCCGTAGAGCAAGCATGAATTTTCCCCAGTTTCAGAAACAAATCTATCGCCATCGAATGCAGAAGCTGGTGTTACACCTCCGTTCACAGGAGATCTGGGACAGAAAGAACACACGGATTTTCCGGAGATTATCCACTTTTCTTTCAGATTTTTCAGGTTGCTGAAAAGGTCTGCAATAGCTTTAGGCTTGGGCGGGCATCCCGGAAGATAGTGATCCACCTCAACAACCTCATCAAGCGGCTTCTGAATCTCCATCTCTGGAAGCTTCAGAATGTACTTTCCATCGTGTACAACCTGCTTTTCCGGTCGGGTTTTGCTGAAAACCTCTCCCGCAATCTCATCCACGGTGTGGAATGCTGCCAGTGCAGGGACTCCTCCAAACACCGCACAGGTTCCAAGCGCAATGATTTTTTTGCTCTTCTTTCTGAGTTTGATCACGACGTCCTTCACTTCCCCGTTCCCCACACCTCCCTCTATTATCGCCACATCGATATGGCCGTCGGGTATGCTGTCAAGCTCATGGTATTTTGATGAGGTAAACATGGGTATGCTCCAGACTATCTCAAGGCTCTGAAACTCGTCAAAAATCCGGTGAAGTGAGTCAACCGCTGCCATCTCGCATCCCATGCACCCTGATGCAAGGTAAAAAGCCACTCTGATGGTTTCACCTCCTCGTGAGCCCCTCAATTCTTCTGCTAAACTCAGCCGCGAAATCAGCGAATTTGACGGCATCAGTTGACGAGATTTCGACAAATTCCAGTCTCGCAGGCTCTATGTTGAGACTGTGCAGCAATTTTTTGAGCAGTTTAACCCTCTTCCTTGCTATTGAGTTTCCGTTCAGATAGTGGCATTCATTTTCTGGGCATCCCGCGATGAAAACACCGTCGAATCCCAGCCCAAATGCTTTCATTACAGTCTCCGCATCAACTCTCCCCGAGCAGGGAACCTTGATTATTTTTATGGACTCGGGATACTTCAGCTTGAGTCTTCCGGCAAGGTCTATTGCCCGGTAAGCGCACCATTTGCATGCAAACCCGATTATTTCAGTCATGTTCTTTCACCCGGCCTCATGGCCATCCACACCAGTTCGGATATGTGGTAAACATCATACCTCTTCGAAATCTTTCCTCTGCCCAGAAGAGAATCCTGGGCGGTCTTAATCTGATCGTAACAGTGGGGACACGCAGCGACAATGGCATCTACGTCAGTCTCGGCATCAAGGCTTTCAATCAGTCTTTCCGTGAATTCTGCAGATGATTCAGGACTTAAAAGGCTTATAGAGCCTTTACCACAGTAATAATCCTCTCTGCTGTACTTTTCTGTGGAAACGCCGATCTTGTTCAGAATCCTTTTTATTTTTTCAAGGTATTCGCTACTTTTTTCGGTGTATAGCAAATGGCATCCCGTGTGTATTCCTGCCTTAAGCCCGAGCTTTGCGGTCTTCGGGTTTTTCTTGACTATCTCATCGTAATAAACGTCCGTAATGTGAAGCACCCTGATTTTTCCCCGGTAGATTCTCCCGATTTTCGCCAGCTTTGAGTTCACGTCCAGAAACGTCTTCTCATCTTCAAGTCTGGAAATGGCGTATTTGAAGACGGAAAAACACTCGCTGCATGGCGTGAGGATGTCGAGGTTCTGCTCCTCCACAATGGAGAAGTTTCTGGCAGTTATCGCGAGAGATGCTGTGGAGTCAAATGACATTATCGAGTCATATCCCGGGCAGCAGGAAAGGCCGCCAACATCGACCACATCGACGTTGAGATACTCCAGCGTATCTCTGATCTTTCTTTCAAGCTCCGGCATTTCGAATGCCACTTTGCATCCGGGAAAGAAAGCGTAACCCGTCATATTATTCCAAGAATCCTCAATCTGCTATCTTCCATCAGCATTCTTATTTCGTCCAGTTCCTCTTCGTCGAGTTTTATTTCTGGCAGGTTCAGCTCTCTCCTTTTGCTGTTTTCCGGCTCTATTACATATCCGTACTGGTAGATGCTCCTTACAATATCCTCAAAAATCCTCGGGTGTTTGAACTGCTTTGACTGGTATCTTCTGAGCGCGAAATAGATGGAATGGGGATTGACATTCCTCGGGCAAACATGGACGCATCTCTGACAGGAAATGCATATCCAGGGAGACCTGTGTTCGAGAACTTCCTTTTCCAGCTCGAGTATTATCAGCTTGAACAGCCTCTTATTCGGAAACTCAAATCCCGAAATTGCGACCGGACAGATGCTCATGCAGGCACCGCACTGTATGCAGCCCGTAATATATCCACCGTCTTTTTCTATTTCCTCCTTGAGACCCGGGTTTTTCATATCGAGGTTCAGAGTTCTCATGCCTTCAACCCCTCAAGTTCCTTTTCAATTGCCTTGCCGTGAGTCGCCATATCCACTGCCTTTACCGGACATACTGAGTAGCAGATCCCGCAGTTTCTGCAGGAAATTGGATTGATCTCGGGAATGTCGTTCTCTGCTGTTATTGCCTTGAACGGACAGGAAATAATGCACATGCCGCAACCGGTACACCTTTCGGCATCTATGATTGTCTCGACGTCTATCTCTCGCTCCCCTTTACCAAGGAAACTGGAGACGGAGAGGGCTGCAGATTTGGCCTGGAGAACCGTCTCGGTAACATCCTTTGGGCCCTGAACACACCCCGCCAGATAAATGCCATCTATTGATGTCTCGAATGTCTGCAGCTTGGGGTGTTTTTCCTTTACAAATCCAGAGGAGTCTATATCCAGTCTCATTTTCCTTGCCACATCCCTCTCGGATTCGCGAAGCTCAACAGCCGTAGCAAGAACGACCATATCTGCGGTGTATTCCACCGGGTCTCCTGTATCTGAGTCAAATCCGAGTATTCTCAGCTTCCCGTTGTTCAGGGGTTCCACATTCCCAACCCTGCCCCTGAGAATCTTTATTCCAAGCTTGCGTGCGAGGGTGTAGTACTCCTCAAGGTCCCTTCCCGGAGCTCTTATGTCGATGTAGTGTATGAACACGTCGATTTCGGGATTTCTCTCCTTTATCAGCCTTGCCTGCTTGAGCATGTACATGCAGCATACCTTTGAGCAGTAGGTGTGATATCTCTCATCCCTGCTTCCAACACATGAAATGAATGATATCGCTTCGGGCTTTCTGAGGGTTTCAGGAACGAGGAGTTCTCCCCCTGTGGGACCTGTCGGGGACAGGATCCGCTCCATCTGTATGCCCGTGACGACGTTTGGAAGGTGGGAAGGAAATTCGGGAAATGAATCCTTGCTCATGACCTCATAACCCATTGCAAGCAGTATGGAACCTGCTCTGATTTCGAAAACCTCCCCTTCAGGATCCCAGTTTTTGCTCCTGTCTATTGCTCCAGTGGGACATGCCTTTTCACAGGGTGTGAGATACTCCTTTCCACTCCTGAGCAGCCTTCTGGTGCCAATCTTTTTCTTGCCGCAGTTAACACACGCTTCTGGATCGTGAACGGCTTTTTTTGGGTAGGCAAACGGGGAATAGATGTACATGGCCTTTCTGAAGGTCAGACCGTCATCAAATTCGCTTGGGACCTTTGCCCTGTCCGGACATGCGTCAATACATTTTCCACAGCCCGTGCATTTTTCCCAGTCCACGTAGGTTTGTTTCTTTCTCAGTCTGATCCTGAAATTGCCGGGGTATCCGCTTACCTCCTCGACCTCCGTATAGACGTGTATCTGAATGTTTTTTGCTGCCGACACCTCGGAAATCAGGGATGAAATGACACACGACGCACAGTCGTTGAGAGGATATATCTTATCAAATTTCAGGAGCTTACCTCCTATGGAAGGAGACTTTTCGATTATGTGCACCCTGTATCCCAGTTTGGCGAGCTCGATGGATGCTGTAATTCCCGCAATTCCTCCACCAATAACCGCTACGCTCTCCTCCATTTTGGTTTTCACTGTTTTTGGTTTTTTTATGTATGATAGCTTGTTTATGCCCGCTCTGATGAGGTCTCTCGCTTTTTTTGTGGCGTGTTCTCCGTCTCTGTGTGGCCACGAACACTGCTCTCTCAGGTTAACGATCACAAATGGCTTTCTGATAAAGCTGGAAAAGTAGGTCTCATGGTTTTCCGGAGAGCAGGCCGCAATAACAAATCCGTCAACCTCATCCTGGAAATTTAATATCAGCTGTTTTGCGTCCTGAGAACACAGAAAGAGGTGATCTCTCACGAGATACCCATCAGATTCAAGAATGGACTTTAGCCGTTCTACATTCACACGTTCAGAAATGTTTGTGCCGCAGTGGCAGATAAAGATGCCTTTTTTCATTAAGCATGTATTTGAAGAAATGCAGATTTAAAATTATTGATGAAATCATGTATCAGATTTTCCTGCCCTTCACCTTTGTTATGTCGAACTGGGCTTTTTCAGATGCGTGCATGACCGCAAGCGTTCCCGCCATAACCGGGTCGGTAACAACAATGTCGCTCACTTTTGGCACAGAACCGAACATGTTGAGACTGATCACGGGGATTCCAGTTTTTCTCAGCTTTTTAACCTCATCTGCAATCCTCCCCCCCATGAGTCCTCCAGCAAGTACAAGCACCTCAGCCCTGTGCAGCCTTGAAACAGCCCTGACCGCATCCACAAGCTCATCCTCGCCAACGAGAGGCATCGTATCCACGCTGATCCGCTCACCCCTCAGGTTGTGTCTGTCCGCTTCGGTAACCGCACCGAGTGCCACCTGAGAAACCAGTGCTCCTCCGCCAAAAATCAGAATTCTCTTCCCGAATACCTTTTCAAAAGGTTTTTCCTCGGTAACCTCCACCGTAGTGGGAAATTCCCGGATTTCATCGATTATCCTGTCAAAATCTCCCCCCTCAATTTCAAGGTAGATCAGGGCCTTGTTTCTGTACTCACCATATTCTATGATGAAACTCTGGGCATAGGTGATGTTTCCCCCATGCTCGGCTACCTTGGCAGTAACATCTCTGAGCACACCGACCCGGTTTTCTGCAATAATCTGCAATCCTCTGATCATATCAGAACTTCGCTCCGGTCAGTGTTTTTGTCTCTATAACACCCTCTATCGACCTGATGTTGTTCACGACAACCTCGCTGAGTTCTTCAAAGTCCTTAACATTGATCTTCGCAATCAGGTCGTATTCTCCGAAAAGAGGGTATATCTCCTCGACTTCCTGGAGTTTCAAGAGTCTGTCATAGACTTTCCTCTCCTTTCTCGGCATTACCTTTATCAGGACAAAACCAATAGCCATATTAAAAAAGAGCCGGGAAACATATTAAATCTTTCGCAGGAGGTAATATTCGATTTTTTCGACATCTTCTTTCATTCCAAGCTTTATAAGACTGTATAGGACAAAGGCATTCGTTATCAGCATCGGGATAACCCACAATCCGTTGAGGGCTGAGAAATTCCACCACAGGTGGAAAAAGCTCCCGGTGATCAGATAGGGGAGAACACTTGAGGTTTTCCCCTCAGCCTTGAGTCCAAGGCCCACACCGGTTATTGCGGTGAATGTTGAGTGTGCAACCGGAGTGAGAAATGCCCTTGTAAGAGCAACATCCTGTCCAAAAGACAGCCCGTACATGAGATTTTCGAAGGATGCAAATCCAAGTCCTGCCGCCACACCATATACAACGCCATCCATAACCCCATCCATCTGCTTTCCCCTGTACGGGATGAGCAATGCGAGAAACTTCGTGAATTCCTCAATAAATGGTGCGAAATAGAATGTAAGAAGCGCTGGAGTAATCTGTTCCAGCAGAAGAGCGAGTGTCGTTGAGATTGTCGAGGATACCAGAAAAACTGCCACCACATATCTTTTTGGTTCCGGCTCTATCCTGTCCTTGCTGTAAACGTACCACAGGAGGAACAGGGCGGGTGCGTAGGACAGGATGGCTATAGTGGTGATGTCCATTGGCGTGGATTTACATTCGGCAATATTAAAACATTTTTCTCCTGTTTCTGTAATCGAGTATCATTTCTTCAAGTCTGTTCAGTGTCCTTTTTTCAATTTCCTCTATGGCGTTCTGGACTTCTTCATCAAGCCTGTCGGCTCTCACAAGAATGAAATCCTCAAACTGCTTTGTTTCAAGCCTCTCAAGGTCTATTATCGGGATCTTACTCCTGTCAAAAACTTCCTTTGCGTAATGGGACATCTCGCCAGAGAATAGCACTGCTTTTATTTTTCTGTTTACCAGCAGTTCGGCGGCACTCTTTCCTCCACCGCCGGCATCAGAAATGTACACCACCTCACCCTCGTCAAGGCCTATGGTGGATATCAGCTTCTCTATCTCTTCTCTTGTGAACTTCCTCAGGGTTTTTATCGCCTTCCATCCTCTGAACTCGAGATACTTTATGCTTCTGAGCTCCTCTATTTTATTTTCGAGCTCTCTGATCGTCCTGTCCTTGTCGGCAATAACCTTTTTCAGAGTTTTTATTTCACCCTCGAGCGATTTTATGTGATTCAGCTCTCTCACCTTTCTGTACTCTTCACTGGCGATTTTGTGGATTCTGTCCTGCAACCTCTCTATTTCCTTTTTCAATTCCCTGATTTGAGTGCTGAGTCTTCTGTTCTCCTCCCTGAGTTCAGCAATAAGTCTGTCCCTTTTCTTTATCTCTTCCAGATTAAACCGGGGTTCAGCTCTCTCTTTCGACTGTTCCTGGAGTTCACTCTTTTCAATAAGTGATTTCAGACTCATTCCTTTGATGATCCCGGCCTTTATTTCTTCAAAATCAAATCCCTCCGGAATGCGTTTCTCTATGTTTCTGAACTTGTTTTTGTATGCATTGAATGCATCGATTGCGGAGGCAAGAGCATCTCTTTCATGGTCGTTGAATGGCTGGTAGAGAGACGTGAGAACCTTCTTTTTTTCCACAGGCAGGTCTTCTTTCGGTGTGTACAGGGTGCAGTTAAAAGAAGCTCTCATTTTCTGAACGTATTCTGGGGCATTTTTTTTGTCTGTGGCGATTATGACAGGTTTCCCGTGAGACAGTATAAACTCCGTAACCTCTGAATAGCTCCAGCCTTTTTTGCTTTTTACGGAAATGACGTGACCATTCAGGTCGAGAACCGCAACACCAACTGTGGTGCCGGGATCGATTCCAACTATTGTATACTTAGTGTGCTTTTTCATCGGAATGAACTCTATTTTTTCCTTTTCAACGGCACTGACGTTAACCTGGACATCTCTCAGCCTGAACGAGTTGATTGGAACACTTTCCCGGGGACTGTTGACGATGAAAATTCCCCTGCTTATACCGCCATATCCTCTCCTAATTTCTTCAACGTACTCCAGCCCTTTTTCATCCAGAATCTTTTTAATCTCTCTGAAAACGGCCCTTACACTGTCGTGAACTTTTCTCCTGTATTTGTTCTGCCTCCACCCTCCCTTCCCCAAGCTTCTGTTTCTTGAAACCTTTATCACGGTCTTGTCCGTGAAAACCGAGACAATCTCTCCGACACCGTATTTCGCAAGAAGTGCAGATGCTTTCGCCTCGTCAAACGGATTTTTCGGATCAATTCTTATCCCGTATCTCTTTGCCAAAGCTGGAAGAGACTGCTTTCCCGCAGTTTGAACGATTTTGGTGGTTGGAGGGATTGATTTGAGGAACGATACAAGCTCTCTCTTACTCTCAAACAGTTCGAAGATGTTGTCCACAGCCACGATGTCCGGCCTTATTTCCTTTATGTATTTCAAAAGCCGGTGTTTTGAGACATCCTTGCTCCATTCCGAGCCATCGCTTATGAAATACGCTGCATATCTCGATTTTGCTGTTGCAGAACCTCTTATTATGTCAACTCCGATAATTTTCATGCTTCGTCTTTAATATATTCCATGACTTCTTTTAAATCTTTTTTCAATCTGTATGTTCTTTCAAAGTAATCGAGAACATTTTTCACGTCCCGTTCGAGATATTCCTGAGCCATCGGGTCTTTGGTGTCAACTGATTGTGGAAAATCGATTATCCAGACGCCATCGCTGTTAACGAGAATGTTGAACTGACTCAGATCGCCATGGACTATGCCACGGGAGTACATTTTTCTGATCTCTTCCAGAATCATGTCAAGGACATCCTCTGGATTCGATATTTTCACCCTGAAAAGTTCCTTGGCATCTATGAGTCTTGTTACAACGGCATTCCCTTCCCATGCAACCGGCTGAGGGACGCTGGCGTATCCATAAAGCTTTTTCAGAGCAGCATATTCTCTTTTCGCAGACCTGACCGTAAGAACCGTGTAATGGAGGCTTCCGTAATCTCTCTTCTCCTTGACCTTTTTGAAGCTTGGATATCCAACTCTGTGGAACTTCACGACAACCTCGCCGTACCTTTCGGACATGGCATTGTAAACAACACTCTCCTTCCCCTCTCCCATGATGTTGCCGAGCATCGATATTGCGTTTTTATTCACCAGCCGTTTAAGCGAGAAGACCGAAAGGCCCTTGAACGTAAAGCTCGCTCCGAGGTACTCAGTATATTTGTTTTCAGTTATTCTCATCCCGCCGAGTTTTTTCAGAGCGAGCTCTATCTTTTCCTCACCCATCCCACATTCTCTGGCGATGGCATGAACGGGGACATACTCAAAATCCCACATGTTGTCAAAAATGGCGTTGAGGATGCATTCGTCCTTTCTGTCAAGTCCCCTGTACAGCTCAATCAGGTCCTGCACATATTATTTAAACCAGACCCAGTATAAACAACTTTCGTGAACTGTTCCTACTGTAACAGGAGGGCCGTGTACTTTCAGAGACATTCAGGGAAACACCTGTGCAGAAAGCACTTTGTTGAGAATTTTCTGAAACGTGTAAAGAGAAGCATCAGGAAGTACCGAATGATTGAGAGAAACGAGATAATTGCGATTGCACTGAGCGGTGGAAAGGATAGCGTGGTGCTGTCCCACGTTATAAAAACACTATACGGAGGGAGAAGAGACATTGAGCTGCATGCAATAACGGTTGATGAGGGTATTGAGGACTACCGCCCCCCCACGGTTGAGATCTCGGAGAGGCTCTGCAGGGAGCTTGACATGGAACATCATGTCGTGTCGTTCAGGGATGAGGTTGGACTTGAGCTGGATGAAATAGTCAAAAGAGGTGGTAGAAACGCATGCTCATACTGTGGGGTTTTCAGGAAGTACCTTCTGAACAAAAAAGCCAGGGAAATTGGAGCCACAAAACTTGCCACAGGTCACAATCTCGACGATGAAACCCAGACCATCCTGCTCAACTTTCTGCAGTCAGACATCGAGAGAATGGCAAGACTTGTCCCCTCAAGAGTGCAGAAGGGACTGGTGATGAGAATAAAGCCCCTGCGAGAGATTTACGAGCAGGAAATTGTGGTTTACGCTCTGCTGCACAACCTTCCAGTTTCGCTCGAAGAGTGTCCGTACAGCAGAGAGCCTGTCAGGGCTGTCGTAAGGGATTTCCTGTACGAATTTGAAAACAGGTATCCTGGCAGGAAGTTCTCTGTTATGAGGAGCTTTGAAACCCTCCTTCCCTGTCTGTGGGAGATGTATCCGCAGATTGATCTGAACAACTGCGAGCTTTGCGGTGAACCAACCCCAAAAAAAATATGTCAGGCATGCGAGCTGAAGAGGGAGCTTGGATTAATTTGAGTCCTTCGAGCCATAATGCCTGAAGGGCAGAACCCCTATGATTCCGGATACAAATGCTCCGAAAAGTGCCATCATGAAGTAGTAAAGAGCGTTCTCCCTCAGATGGGCATAAGCCTCCGTTGACGAGATTATGTAGACCGAACCTCCCCAGAAAATCAGACCGGCCGAAAACAGGAGAAACATCATGGATATGTATCTTCTCATGGGTTTCTTCTCAATGAATGCATCGAAAATCCTTCCGACGATTATGCTCACACCTCCTGCAATCGTCCACCAGAGGCTGCCGTATATAAACGTGGTTATGAGGTACACTGCTCCTGCTGCAACAGGGCTGTTCAGAAGTTTCCAGACGCTGTTGAGTCCCTGAATAATTCCAACGATGACGAGTATGAGCGAGACTATGTATATGATAAATGAGAACCTCCCCTCGAGCAGAGAGTTCTTTATTGTTGAGAAGTAGTCTTCTATTGCGTAATCCATACCGTACGCCTTCAGCAGCAGGTATGACCCTATGAAGAACACGATCGTCCCGTATCCAATATCCCTCAATCCGAGAAGGGAGAATATCGAAAATATCAGCAGTATTATGCCGAGCGGTGACAGCGTGGCTTTTGCGATTTTTGGGTCCTCAAACATTTTTTTGATCAGGTAATATGTGCTTTCGAGACTCTTGCTCTGCTTGACGACGATTCTGTTCACGGCATCAACCCTGAATCTTGAAGATATTATTGGAATTACAAATTCATCCTCACTGCCATCAGTTACGAGGATGACGTTTGTGGCGTTGAACTTCTTTTTGAGGTAATCCACCTGCTCCGCTATTCTTGAATCGGAAATAACGCCCACATTCTCGTCTCCTGATATGATCGCTATCTCAACGTCCTCGCCCTCTGTTTTCATCCTGTCGTAGATCTTTATTGCTCCAAATATCGTGTTCAGGTCACTGTCTTCCGGGTCAGTAATCCCGAGCTGGATTGCTGCATCGATGCTTGCCTTTCTTCCGACTATGGGCGTTTTGAACTCTGTTTTCCTTCCGATGTCATCGTCCCTGTCGATAACTATAATCAATTTCATTGTTCTATTCCGAATTTATTTCCATAAGTTTAAAACAATTTTTGTGTCCCGATGTGAAATTAAGTAAAATTTATAATAATCATGCCAGACTGGGGTCTGGATGAGGGAAGTTTCCGTAATGTGCAGGGGTGGACAGGGTGGCATAACCTTCGCAAGAATACTTGCGAGGGCGGGACTTTACGAGGGATACTACACCCAGGCAATGCCCCAGTTCGGTGCTGAGAGAAGAGGAGCGAAGGTTATGGCGCATCTGCGTGTGTCAGAAACACCCATACGGAAAAGATCAAGGATAACCCAGCCAGATATACTCGTGGTTTTTGACGACAGACTGGACTTTGAAGCGAATGTCTCGGAGCTTGTTGTCGTGAACACAGATGAAGAACTCGATGATCCCGGGATGATTGCCATAAACGCAAGCTCCATAGCCCTGAATTTTGGTCTGGTTGTGGCGGGATGGCCCGTCGTCAATTCGGCGATGAGCGGTGCTGTGGGAAAAATTCTGGGGTTCAGCTTTGAAAGCATTTCTAAGGGAATTGAAGAGGAGATTGCATCCAAGGTTGACAAAAATATAAAGGCTGCGGAGATGGCTTACGGGATGATAAAATGAATGTCGATTATTTTACTGCAAGACCTTCAAAAGGGAGTGCCGGGAAAACCGGAGAATGGAGAACGTTCAGACCTGAAATCATTCATGAGCGATGCGTTCTCTGTATGAGCTGCGTGGAATACTGTCCCGAAGATGTGGTTCATGCAGTTGACGGGAGAATTGAGATTGATTATGAATTCTGCAAGGGATGTGGCGTATGTCAGAGGGTGTGCGTAACCGGAGCAGTGGAGATGGTAAGGGAAGGCTGAAACTGCTTACCGGAAACTATGCAGTTGCGGAGGCTGTAAGGATAGCAAAGCCGGAAATCATAGCAGCGTATCCCATAACGCCCCAGACTCCAATAGTGGAAAAGCTTGCCGAGATGATCAGCGAAGGGGTGATTGATGCGGAGATGATTAATGTTGAATCGGAGCATTCTGCAATGGCTGTGGTCTTTGGAGCTGTAGCCGGAGGTTCAAGAGCCTTCACCGCAACATCAAGTCACGGGCTTGCCTACATGTACGAGATGTGCTGGTGGGTTGCAGGCTCAAGACTGCCTCTTGTTATGGCGGTCGCCACGAGGTCCATTGGGGCACCCTGGAACATCCACGCTGACCACTCCGATATAATGCTTCTCAGGGATGCCGGATGGATAATCTCAATGGCTGAAAACGCACAGGAGGCACACGATCTGGCTCTTCAGGGTTTTGTTATCAGCGAAGAGGTGAACATTCCCTTTGCGGTGGGGTATGATGCCTTTCAGATAAGTCACACTTCAGAACCGGTTTTTGTCAGAGAAGATTACGAAATTCCTGAAAGAAAGCAGGCTTATCGCATTACGCCCGGTAATGCTGTTGGTCTCAATCCCGTGACAACATGGACGAGACATCATGCGAGGAAGGAATTGATGGAAGATCTCGAAAAATCTGTCAGAATAATCGAAAAAGTTGGCCGGGAGTTTCCCGAGGAGTATAGAGTCATTGAGGAATACAGGACAGACAACTCCGATTACGTTGTCGTTTTGACGGGTGCGTTTGCGGGAGATGCAAAGGATGCAATAGACAGTCTGAGAAAAGAGGGTGTGAAAATAGGTCTGGTCAAGCTCAGATACATAAGACCGTTTCCGTATGAGGCAATCAGGCGTCTGGACGGGGATGTGCTGGTTGTCGACAGAGCGACATCAGGAAACAGGGGAATTCTCGGCATTGAAATTTCGAGTGTCAGAGACGTTAGGGCCAACCTGATAGCAGGTCTTGGCGGGATTGAGGTAACTTCTGAAGATTTTGAAAGACTTTTCAGGGATTTCGCCGATGGTAAGATGGACGGGGTGGTGTGGTTTCCATGATACTTCCGGGTAATGCGAGCTGTCAGGGCTGTCCAATATCCATAGCGTTTAAGGCACTTGATGAAATCGACAATCCAGTACTCGTCATTCCGGCAGGTTGCTCAACGGTTATTGCAGGCATGCATCCTGTGCACTCCCTGAAATGTCCGGTGGTGCATGTTCCTTTTGCCTCAACAACGGCTGTTGCTGCAGGTCTTCGGGAGTCCTACAGAAAGCAGGGTGTGGATGCCACCGTTGTAGCGTGGATGGGTGATGGTGCGGCAGATATTGGTTTCTCCACTTTGAGTGCATCAGCCTCCAGGAATGATGACCTTCTCGTTATTGTTGTGGACAATGAGGCATACATGAACACAGGAACACAGTCGAGTCTTGCCACACCCTACGGTGCAGTCACAACCACCACACCTGCGGGCAAGAAAACGTCCGGCAGAGACCTTGGTCTGATAATGCTTTCCCACAAGGTGAGCTACGTCGCAACTGCGAGTGTGGGTTACATGAAAGACCTCAGAAGGAAATTCAGGAAAGCGGGCAGGATGGAGGGATTCCGGTTTATACATGTTCACGCACCATGCCCTCCCGGCTGGAGATTTGACGCCAGCATGACGGTGGACGTTGCAAGGTTGGCTGTCGAGACACTCGCATGGATTCTGTGGGAGTATGACGGAAGGCTCAGAATATCAGAGCTGAGCAGAAGGGCGGCCATTAACAGAAGAGATCTGAAGGAGTATTTTGGAATTCAGGGGAGATTCAAAGCCTTTGATGACGACAACCTTAAGAGAATTGCACTGGAGATTGAAGAGAAATACAGGATTCTCGAACACCTGGAAAGTGAGCATCAATAAAAAGATTTAATAGCCTTTCATTTTTAGTTTCTACTGAATGTTTGGCTGGGGAGAGATGGGGCTCGTGATAATCCTCGCACTGCTTCTGCTGGGCCCCGACAACATGGTCGATGCGGCAAGGAAAATGGGCAGGCTCTATGCAGAATACAAAAAAGCCCGCAGAAGGCTCGAACTCGAAATACTTTACGGGTTCAGCCCCCCGGATGAATCAATTCTTCAGAAGGTGAATGAGGTCAGGGAAAAGTCCATAACCGAGTCTGTCAGGAAAAATATTGTTGAATTCGAGCAACCTAAAGGTATAAATAATCGTGATTCGAGTAGTTCTGAAAGTGAGGTGAAACAATGATTGGTGGAGTCGGACCCAATGAACTGTTGCTGATTCTTCTGATTGCTGTGCTGCTGTTCGGGGCAAATAAGCTCCCTGAGCTGGCGAGAAGCATAGGTAAAGCCTCAGGCGAGTTCAAGAAGGCTCAGAGAGAGGCAGAGCTTGAACTTGTCGAGTTTGAAAGAAACCTCAGGGAAGGGAAATACGAAAACAAAGATAAGGAGAAAAGAGAAAAGCTTGAGGAAATGGCAAGGGCACTGAAAATCGATCCCGAAGGTAAAAGCGATGAAGAACTCCTCGAGGAGATAAGAAAGGCGATTCCAAAAGAGAAAGCTGAGCCTTAACCTTTTCTGGTTTTTATGAAAATTTTTGGCTGATGGTCACCAGCTTTCGTGTTCTCTCACAAGGTCACACGCACCCACTCCATTCAGATTTTACCTGTGGGAGGGGATGGTCGGGCTGGAGAGGTGAGCATAATAAATTAATACCCCCACCGACCCATTTTCTTCATGGAGAACATTCTGAAAAAGATTACGGATTACAAGTGGGAACTGCCAAAATCATACAAAACTGGCATGAGGGTGCCGGCTTATTTCTACATCAACAGAAAGCTCATGGAAATGCTTGAAAGAGACGCGATGGTTCAGGCGGCCAATGTTGCAACAATGCCCGGAATACAGGTTGCATCCTTGGTCATGCCTGATGTTCATGTGGGGTATGGTTTTCCGATCGGTGGTGTTGCGGCGTTTGATGCTGAAGACGGTGTTGTAAGCCCCGGTGGAGTGGGTTTCGACATAAACTGCGGTGTCAGGCTTTTAACAACCAGTCTTAAGGTTGATGAGGTTAAACCTAAAATAAAGACCCTTGTTGACGAACTCTTCGTTGCCGTCCCCTCAGGAGTTGGAAGTGAGGGAAGGCTGAGGGTCACCGACAGAGAGCTTGATGAGATATTTGTTGACGGAGTTAAATGGGCAATAGAGAACGGGTACGGGAGAAAGGAGGACGCTGACAGGTGTGAGGAGAATGGAGCACTTGATGGAGCCAAGCCCGAGGTTGTGAGCAAAAGGGCGAGAAACAGGGGGAGAGGACAGCTCGGCACACTTGGCAGTGGAAATCACTTCCTCGAAATCCAGTATGTGGACAAGATATATGACCATGAAACTGCTAAAGCATTTGGACTGGAGGAAGGGATGGTCACCGTGATGATCCACACCGGCAGCAGAGGTCTCGGACACCAGGTGTGTACAGATTTCCTGACCGTGCTTGACAGGGCCGTTAAGAAATACCGGATAAAACTGCCGGACAGGCAGCTCGCCTGTGCGCCAATAAACAGCAGAGAGGGAGAGGATTACTTTGGCGGTATGGCTTCTTCGGCCAACTTCGCCTGGACAAACAGGCAGATCATAACTCACTGGGTTAGGGAAACATTTCAGAAGGTATTTGGCATGAGTGAGGAAGACCTCGGAATGGACCTTGTTTACGATGTTGCCCACAACATCGCCAAGTTTGAAACCCATGTGGTTGAGGGGGAGAAATTCAGGGTTGTCGTACACAGGAAAGGCGCCACCAGAGCATTCGGGCCGGGCAGTAAGGAAGTCCCGGCAATATACAGAGACGTCGGTCAGCCCGTGATAATCCCCGGAAGCATGGGAACTCCGAGCTATGTTCTTGTAGGGACGGAAAAGGCCATGGAGGAGACTTTCGGCTCGACCTGTCACGGCAGTGGCAGAGTTATGAGCAGAGCGGCAGCAAAGAGAAAACTGAGAGGCGACAGAATAAGGGCAGACCTCATGAGGGAAGGAATTTATGTCAGGGCAACCCACGGAGCATTGCTTGCTGAAGAGGCGCCTCAGGCATACAAGAGCAGCGACGATGTTGTGAATGTCGTTGATCGGGCAGGCATCTCGAAAATAGTAGCAAGACTGAGACCATTGGGAGTTGCAAAGGGATGATAAGGGAAATCAGCATTTCAGGAGGCATTAGAGCCTCGGATCTGATCAGACAGATGAAGGACACAGCGTACAACGCCAGAAGGCTGGGTGAGGCAGCAGAAATCTACAGAGAGATGATCGAAAGCAACAGCTTCATTTTTTTCACTCTTGCGGGAGCGATGATTCCCGCAGGCATGAGGGGGATAATTCGAGGGATCCTCGAAAACGATTTTGCAAACGTCCTTGTAACCACCGGTGCCAACGTTACCCATGAAATAGCCGAAGCTCTCGGTTTCAGGCATGAAAGAGGGAGTGACGAGGTTGACGATGTTGAGCTGAGCAGGGAGAACATAAACAGAATTTATGATGTCTTCATATCGAATGAAGCATTCGAAGGCGTCGAAGAATTTATCTCGCAGATACTGTCCGGGATGGAGGGGAGATACACAAGCTATGAGCTTTTATGGGAGATCGGAAGCCACCTCCCGAAGGATTCGTTTTTGAGAGTGGCTTACGAGAAAAAAATTCCCGTGTTCGCCCCAACACTCCATGATTCGATTCTCGGTCTGCACATCTACATCTATGGCAGAAAGCTGGTGTACGATCCAATCAAAGACGTTGAGAAAATGGTTGATCTCTGTTTTCAGCATGAGAGATACGGAGTGGTCATCGTTGGAGGGGGCGTGCCCAAGAACTTCACACTCCAGGCAATGCTGCTTGCACACGGCTACGATTATGCTGTCCAGATCACCACGGATTCGCCCCAGTGGGGCGGGCTTAGCGGGGCCACACTTGATGAGGCGAAGAGCTGGTGCAAGCTGAAGGAAAATGCAAAATCTGTAACAGCATACGTGGATGCAACAATAGCTCTGCCGTTGATTTATGCCTACCTTGCTGATGAGCTTGGGGATAAATCCTGAGAAAAGTTATATAAAATCCAAGTACGAGGGAAGGTTAGATGATTGAAAGCTGGGAGGAATACAGAGTAATAAATGACGCGCTGAACAGGTTGGTAAACAATCTCGAAACCCTGCCCAAGGTAAAAAGAGCCATAGAGCATCTTATCAGAGCAGGAGGCAAAAGGACGAGGCCTCTTGTGGTTTTGCTCAGTGCAAAGCTTGCAGGGGGAAAGTATGAGGATGTCATTGACATGGCAATGGCTGTTGAACTGATCCACACCGCAAGTCTTGCCCATGATGACATCATAGATAGGGGCGTGGTAAGGAGAAACGTTGAAACTCTGAATGTTAAGTACGATCCATCCCTGGCAATGCTTGTTGGAGACTGGCTCATTTCAAAATCTGTTGAGCTTACATCACGGTACGGTCATGAAATTGTCAGGAATTTCGCAAGAACCGGTATGGTGATGAGCGAGGGAGAGATTCTCGACGTTTACAGCCTCACTGATGATTTCAGCAGAGATGATTATTTCAGGTGTATTGAGTCAAAAACTGCATCTCTTTTCGCTTTTTCAGCAAGAAATGCATATAAATTCGTTTCAGGCGATTCTGAAGGGGCTGATAGGCTATTTCAGTATGGGCTGAATCTTGGAATTGCCTATCAGCTTGTTGATGACCTGCTCGAATTTCTGGAAATATTTGAGGAGAAGAAGAGTGAGTTTGAATCCATGACACTTCCGGTTATACTTGAGGCGAGGGTTGGCTTCAGAAATGCAGTGGACGAGGTGCTGGAACTGATCCGGAAATTCACCGGGATGAGCAAGGACGCACTCAAAACCTTCCCGAGCTGTGATGCGAAGGAAAAGCTCCTTCAGCTTGTCGATTACATGACTGTCAACATGATAAGAAACTATGTTACAAAAAACAGAGAAATAATCTCACTTCTTGAGGCGCACAATATCTGAGGAGTTTCTGAAAACTCCTTCAGCATCTTCTATTCCCGCACCTCTGAGAATCTTCACCGCCTGCTCTCCTGTTATGAAATCGAACGGGGAGTGGGAATCGGTGTTCAGTACGAGTTTGACCCCGTACATCTGCGCCATTTTTGCCACATGACCATTTGTGAGGCTGTGTCCTCTCCTCGAAGTAATCTCAAAATAAATTCCGTTGTCCGAGGCAATCTCGCATGTTCTCTCATCTACCAGCCCTGGATGGGCAAGAATATCGATTTCCTCATTAACTGCACTGAGATTTGTGCCTTCCTTTACCGGTTCTGCAATCGTTTCACCATGCACAATGACGATCTCCGCACCAAGCTTGCGGGCCATTCTGGCCGCCCTGCCAATGAGTCTGGGCGGGATGTGTGTCAGCTCAACTCCGGGAATCATCGTGATCTCATAATCCTCCATAAAATCCCTAAGCTTCAGAAGTGAAGATAGGACATGATCCATGTTCGAGAAATCAACATGGTCGGTGATTGCAAAAGCCTCGTAATTCATTGCTGAAAGCCTTCTGGATATTTCCGAAGGTATCAGCTCACCATCGCTGAAGGTTGAATGGATATGAAGGTCAATCATACACAAGGGTTAAATAATGTCGGGATAATAATTTTTCCGTGGCAGGAATAAGAAGGCTTGTCCTGGATGTTTTAAAACCCCATGAACCCAGCAATCTGCTCCTTGCAAAGATACTCAGTGAGCTTGAGTTCGTTGACGGAGTCAACCTCAGCCTCTATGAGATAGACCAGAATACAGAGAACGTCAAGATCACAATAGTGGGCGATGACATGGATTTTGATGAAATTAAGAAAACGATTGAGAGTCTCGGGGGTGTGATTCACAGCGTTGATGAGGTTGTAGCGGGTAAAAGAATTGTGGAAACAGTGCTCACCGAACAGGACAGGTAATCGGGCAGATAAAACCAATAAGTTTTTATTGGGGTTTAAATTCTTTTTAAATCGATGGATTTGAACGTTTGCATAGTTGGTGCTGCAGGTGATGGTGTTAAAGAAGCAGGAGAGCTTGCGGCAGAGCTCTTCGCCCATTTTGGTTACAGCGTTTTTGTGTATCAGGAATACCAGTCCATAATTCGGGGTGGGCATAACGCCAGCATTGTGAGGATGTCGGACAGAGAGATAAACTCCCACAGAAAATACTTTGATCTGATGATCTGCCTCGAAGATTATGCGTATGAACTGTACAGGCCCTATCTCAGGGGAGACCTGATCTACGATACCAAGTTCAAATGCGGGGGCATTGGCATTCCCATGACCGAAATCATCAAAGAAGAACAGGAGCCCAATATTTTCAGGAATGCGGCATCGCTCGGTGCCCTCGCAGCATACCTCGACATCGAATTCGATATTCTGGAGAGAATATTCTCAGACAGGTTTGGAGCAAGGGCCAAGGACGACATCACCATAGCAAAGGCTGCGTATGAGTATTACAGAAGCAGATATGACCCAAAAATGAGGCTCGAAAAAATAGGCAGGAGAAAGAAGCTCGTGTCCGGTGCTGTGGCAATAGCAGAGGGGTTGATTTCTGCAGGTTTGACCCATTTCTATGCCTACCCGATGACACCGGCATCTCCAATTTTGCACTATCTCATAAAAAAGAGGGAAATCGTGGCGTATCAGCCTGAAAGCGAGATTGCTGCGGTGGGTATGGCGATAGGAAGTGCTTATGCTGGAAAAAGAAGTGCAACCGGAACGAGTGGTGGGGGTTTTGCACTCATGGCCGAGTCAATAAGCCTCGCCGGGATGGCAGAGATTCCACTGCTTGTGATCGAGGCACAGAGAACCTCTCCATCCACCGGCATGGCGACATATCACGGTCAGGAAGACCTTTATTTTGCGATGCACCCGGCACACGGAGAGTTTCCGATGGCTGTGGCATGTCCCTACAGTGTGGAGGAGGCTTTTTACCTGTCTGCAGAGCTTATGAACATTGCATGGAAGTACCAGATTCCGGCCATTCTGCTCACCGATAAAAACCTTGTTGAGAGCTACAAAACTGCTGAAATCGAGAGGACCAATCTGATCGAAGAGATTGAAATTGTGAAGAGCAGTGAAGGCGAATACATGCGGTATGAAGTAACCGAAAGCGGTATCTCGAAATACGCAGTACCGCCTGCCATTGTGAAGGCAAACTCCAACGAACACGACGAGTTTGGTATTACCACCGACGATGCGTCGGTTAGAACGCAGATGCATGAGAAAAGAATGCTAAAAGAAAACCTTCTCAGGGAAGACATACGTGACAGGGCCTGGAAGTTCTTTTTAAAGGGTAAAGACACGATTGTAACATGGGGATCTACATTTGGTCCAGTTTACGAGGTTGCTGAGGAACTGGGGTACAGAGTGGCGGTACCGAGATACCTCAGACCGTTCATTAAACCCGGTCTTGCTCACGCTGTCGTGGTGGAACAGAACTACACAGGACAGCTTGCGAAACTTCTTGAGATGCACGGTGTTGAGGTTAAAAGGGTGAACAAGTGGGATGGGAGGCCGTTCACACCCGATGAACTCAGGGAACTTCTGGGGTGATGGGTATGAAGAGCAAGATAGAATGGTGCCCGGGATGCGGCAATTTTGGAATCCTCAAGGCTTTCAGAAGGGTTATTGAAAGGCTTGAGAGTGAGGGTGTAAAAAGGGGCAGGATTGTCTCTGTTGCCGGGATAGGCTGTCATGGCAGAATGCCGGATTATCTCGATATACCCACATTTCACACAATTCACGGAAGAGTGCTACCGCTTATGACTGGCATAAAGCTTGCGAATCCTGAACTCCTGGTTTCCGGATTTTCCGGAGACGGTGATGCCCTGAACGAGGGGATGGAGCATTTCATACATGCTGCCAAAAGGAACACCGATGTTGCTCTGTTCCTCCACAACAATCAGGTTTTCGGACTGACAACGGGTCAGTTCACAGCGACAACGCCCAGAGGGAAGAAAACGAGAACAACTCCAGCCGGAAATCCAGAATGGCCAATAAACCCGGCACTTATAGCCCTTGTGTCGGGAGCAACCTTCATTGCCAGGGGGTTTGCCGGAAATGTCAGCCAGCTATCGGATCTGATGTATGATGCGATAAAACACAGGGGATTCGCTTTTGTTGAGATTCTCCAGCCTTGCATCACGTTCAACAACACCTGGGATTACTACAGAGAAAACGTTTACGTCGCTGAACCGGCAGAAAGTTTTGATGAGGCATTAAAACTGGTCAGTGATGGGGTGGCAACCGGATTGCTGTTCAGGACAGAAAAACAGACGTTTGAGGAGACCCTCCTCAACTCACTGAGAGTTCCCAAAAAAAGTTGTGAAAGAGATATGAGATCACGGGAATTTCATTCAGACCCCTGAGGTCGTGTAAGCTTTAGCCGATTCTTTCTTTCCACCGAGCATGGTGGAAACTGCCTTTATTATTCCACCCACTGACACAACAACGAGTATTCCTGCAGAAATTAAGCCTCCAGCGAACAGAACATACACAAACAACTCTCCTGACATATTCATCCCCTCTTGTACAGTATACAATTTGTCATTATTAGTATATATAATTTTTGATGAAATTATAATAGATACCGGAAAATAAATATTGAAGAGAATGCAATTTTTGACATGTATTTTACAAAATGTACTTAACGGCTGCAGGGTGGCGGGGCAGTAGAAAAAGATTATATTTCAGTGGGGAGTCTTTAAAGAAAAGAAAAAAGATAAGAAGGTGCATTAAACATGAGGTTCTTCGCAATAGGATTTGGTCAGGCCGGTGGAAAAATACTTGATCTGTTCATGGAAAACGAGAAGCTCAGGGGTACGAACACACTTAAAGCTCTTGCAGTAAATACTGCACGAACAGACCTGATGGGGTTGAAGCACATTCCCCCGAAAAACAGAATTCTTATCGGACAGACGACCGTAAAGGGTCACGGTGTCGGGACAGACAACAAACTCGGTGCAAAAGTGGCTCAGGAGGAAATTGAGACCATTCTCAATGCGATTGATGAGATGGGGACGCATGAAGTTGACGCTTTCCTCATCATAGCCGGACTTGGTGGCGGAACTGGCAGTGGTGGCAGCCCGGTTCTCGCCAAATATCTGTCCGAAATGTATTCCGAGCCAGTATACTGTGTTGGCGTGCTTCCTGCGCCTGAGGAAGGAAAGCTTTACTCACTCAACGCTGCAAGGAGCATGATCACCCTTCTGAAATATGTTGATAACCTGATTCTTGTTGATAATGGTGCCTGGAAGTTTGAGGGTCTGAGTCTCAAGGAAAGCTACGCAAAGATAAATGAAGAAATCGTCAGAAGGCTTGCCATTCTTGCCAGGGCAGGAGAGCCTGTGGAGGAAAATCTCGTTGGTGAAATGGTTGTCGACAGCTCCGAGGTTATCAACACACTCAGGGGTGGAGGAATATCCTCGATAGGCTATGCAACACTGCCAGTGCAGGAGAAGAAAAAAACAGGATTATTCGGACTTTTCAAGAAGAAGGAGACAGAACTGGTTACGGCCGAAGAGGACAAATCGACAAAAATCGCCACGCTTGTCAGAAAGGCTGCCCTTGGAAGATTGACAATACCGTGCAACATCTCGAGCGCAGAAAGGGCATTGGTGCTTGTGGCCGGTCCGCCAGAGTACCTGGACAGAAAGGGACTTGAGAAGGCCAAACTCTGGCTTGAAGAACAGATTGCCGGAGTGGAGGTCAGAGCGGGTGATTACCCGACGAGGAGGACGAAGCATGTTGCCGCACTGGTGGTTCTTGCAAACGTAACCGAAATACCGAGAGTCAAACAGCTCCAGAAACTTGCAGCAGAGGCCAGGGAAGAGGTTGAGGAGGCAGAAAAGGTAAGAATAGAAAAGACAATTTCTCTGTTCGATGAAGAAGACCTTGAGCCACTATTTTAGTTCCATTATCTTTTTTACGGCATGGGGCAGTTTTTCAATAACGTCGAGGGCCGTGAAATTGTAGCCCTTTTCCTCAAAGCACAGATCACCGGCATAGCCTGCAATAAAAGCTGAGGCACATGCAGCGGTGAAGGCATCGTCGTTTACCGCAAAAAGCGCTCCGGCAATCCCTGCAAGCACATCGCCTGTACCTCCCACAGTCATACCGGCATTTCCGGTATCGTTGTATTTTATTCTCTCTCCGTCAGATATTATGTCCCTCTTACCCTTGAGGATTATGCATGTGCCACTTTTTTCTGCAGCTCCTATGACGTTAATCTCGCTGGCCTCCTTCCCGAACACCCTTCTGAACTCTCCAGCATGGGGCGTCAGAATCGCACTGCAGTTAATGCTGGACGTCAGCCCTCCGGCGTCAATCACCATTTTTTCAACCCTCTTTGATATCTCCTCTGCAACATCTCCTTTATCGACCGTCCCCATGCCGAAAACAACAACATCATGCTTTTCAGCCAGCCTGAGAATCTCCGAAACGTTTTCTGCAGTCAGTTCATCTCCGGGAATTGACTTCACGATAAGCTCCGGAGAGAATGAGCCAGCCAGAGGATATATGCTTTCAGGAACGGCGAGTGTTACGATGTCTGCCCCGGCCTTCAGGGCTGCAAGGGCAGAGAGAACCGGAGCACCTATGTACGGGGAACCGCCGACAACGAGAACTCTGCCGTGCATGCCCTTGTGAGCATCCTCAAATCGCCTGTAAGCCAGTTTGAAATCTCCAGGGCCCGAAAGCTTCTCAAAAAGTTCTGGAATTCCAATGTCTTTAACCACGATCTCTCCCGCAAGTTCACCCGCCCTGAAAAGCCCGGGTTTGGCTCTGTGGAATGTTACGGTGAGGTCTGCCCTAACTGCCGTCTCGTATTCTCCGGTATCTGCATCAAGTCCGCTTGGAACATCCACAGAAACTTTGAATCCATCAGATTCGTTTATTCTCTCAATAATCGTCCTGTATGGCTCTCTCAGCTTACCCCTGATACCTGTTCCAAGGAGGGCGTCTACGATTATGTCACCACCCCCGAACTCATAGCTACCCCACCTGTGAACGGGCAGGCCCGCCTTTTCGAGAATGGACAGATTTCTTCTGGCAAGTTCGCTTTTCACCTCTCCTGCCAGAACGATTTCAACGTCAAATCCTTTAAGAAACCTTGCAGCGACAAAAGCATCTCCTCCGTTGTTTCCCGTCCCGGCAAAAATAACGACCCTGCCCTGATCGAATCTGCTGAGGATTTCCTCGGCAACACCTTTTCCCGCATTTTCCATCAGCTGAAGTCTCGAAAGCCCGAAAAATTCACAGTTTAAGTCAAGAGCGTTCATGTGTCTGGAATCGATTGTTTCATGCATGTTCTTTATAGAAATTGGGTGAATTTATCAGTTGCGATGCTCAAAAAACTAAAAACCTGTGCTGAATGATTTGAACATGGGTGGTACTCTGGAATGGTATTTTTACATCCTCACAATTCTGGCGGGAATCCTGTCTGGGTTCATAAACACACTTGCAGGTAGCGGTTCGCTCATAACTCTTCCACTGCTGATTTTCTTAGGACTTCCCGCAAATGTTGCCAATGGAACAAACAGGGTTGCAATACTTCTCCAGAGCCTTGTCGGTATGAGGGGTTTTCAATCCCACGGTTTTCTTGACCCAAAGTCCTCTGTTCGCTTCGCAGTTCCTGCCATGGTTGGGGCAGTTCTCGGAGCTCAGATTGCAGTGGATCTAAACGAAGAGCTGATGAGGAGAGTGATTGGGGCAATAATGGTTCTGATGCTTGTCATAATGCTCCTGAACCCCAAGAGATGGGTCGAGGGTGGAAAAAAGAGACACAGAGTTGCATTTCTCGAACCGGTGGTGTATTTCCTGACCGGTGTTTACGGGGGTTTTATTCAGGCGGGAGTCGGGATATTCCTCATATCCTCACTTGTTCTCATTTCCGGTATGGACATTCTCAGGGCAAATGCCATCAAGGTTTTTGTAACTCTGCTCCTCACATTGCCCGCTCTTGCAGTCTTCATGCTTAATGGTCAGGTGGTGTGGACGGTAGGAGCAATTCTCGCACTGGGGAGCATGTTGGGGGCGTATCTCGGGGTGAAATTTGCTTCAAAAAAGGGTGCTGCCGTATGGGTCCACAGACTCCTCGTTGCAATTGTGCTGGTTTCGTCCATGAAGCTCCTGGGAGTTTTTAGCGTTATTCTCGTGTGGGTGAATTCCATTTTTTAAATTTCAGGAACAATCTATACACTTTCTGTTACTCAATTGTATAGCATGGCAATTCAGTTAGTTGTTTAACTCAATCGAAACGTTTAAATATCGAACCGATATAGTACAAAACATGGTAGAGTTTGGTGAAAATAAGAACAAAATTGGAATTGCAAAGGGAACCGATTTTGAGGAGTTCGTTGAGAGGGAATTCATGGGAGAGTGCATGGAGGTTGGACTTTATCTCGCCATGGCCAGACAGGCCGAGAGAGAGGGATATCCTGAAATCGCAGCCATACTCCAGAGAATAGCAATGGATGAGGCTTATCACGCAAGCAGATTTGCTGAACTCAATGGAAAAATAAAGGAAACTCTGAAGGAGAGTCTGGAGTACATGCTGAATGGAGAGATGAAGGCGAACGTTCACAAGAGAAAGGTCGCTCTTGAGGCCAAGGAAAATGGGCTTGACGAGGTGCACGACATCTGGGATGAAGCGTCAAGAGACGAACACAGGCACGCAATGGCTCTGAAGGGCATACTTGAAAGGTATTTCAATGAATAACTTTTTTATCTCTTTTTTTAAAACATAATTCGTGAACAGCATATATCTTCCACTTCACTACGGGAAGGCCCCGTACTGGCTGCTGAACAGAATGAAAAAGCTTGCAAGGCCAATTTTAACGTTAATAATTCAGGAATATGGTGAAAAGGAGGTCATCAACAGGCTTTCCGATCCAATATTCTTCCAGAGTTTTTCAAACGTGCTTGGCTTTGACTGGAATTCCTCCGGTTCAACCACTGTCCTGACCGGTGTTCTGAAGAGCGTTCTCAACACAGATGAATTCGATTTGAGGATCGCAGGTGGAAAGGGTGGCAATGCCCTGAAAACCGTCGAAGAGATAGAAAAGTTCGCCAGCGAGCTTGGAATTGGTGAGAGAAAAAGGGTCGAGCTTATAAGGGCAAGCAGGCTTTCAGCAAAGCTTGACAGTGCCGCTCTTCAGGATGGCTACGACCTGTACCACCATACCATTGTCTTCACCAGAAAGCATTTCGTTGTCATCCAGCAGGGAATGAACGAGAGCCTGAGAATGGCGCGGAGATACCACCTTAAAGATATCAGCATTGTTGAACCGCATTCCGGAATAATTACCCAGAGGTTCGAAAACAGCGTGATGGATCTGACCGCCGAAAATAGTGGGGAAGCGAGAAAAACAATCCTTGACATCGTCAATGACGGAACATACCGGTTTGATTTTTCGAAGGTGCTCTCAATGGTCAAATACCGGGAATCGCTTGTCCCAAAGAGAGTGGACTGGAAGGCTCTCGAAAAGGCATACAGCCTCCAGCCCGACAGGTTTGAGGACCTGTTGCTGGTAAGGGGCGTTGGAAAGGGTGCGATCAGGGCACTTGCACTCATAGCTGAGCTTGTTTACGACGCAGAATACAGCAAAAAAGACCCGGCAAAGTTCAGCTTCGCCCTCGGTGGTAAGGATGGAGTGCCATTTCCGGTTAACAGAAGAGATTATGACGACGTTATTGAGTTCATGGAGGAGGCAGTAAGACAGGCGGAACTCTCTGACTTTGAAAAAAGGTCGTTGCTTGAAAGACTGGCTAAACTATCACTCTCCCGAAGTAAAACCCGTTGATTGTGAAAGCCTCAAATTCTCTCACGTAACCAAAAATAAAACCGGCGGGTTTCTCAACATTCACTGCAGTCGAGCTGCACAGTTCATTGAAGGCCGGCATTACAATAATCCTCCTGCCCCCTAATTCACCGAAGAGCCAGGCTCTTTCCTTGTGTCCGGAGATGTAGTCCTTGATGAGCACAGCAGGGTGTGAATGTGCGAGAATTAATATTCCTGCATCCCGCATCTCTTCAAACTCCTTGTGTCCATGTGCGATTGTGGCGTTCCCAACCTCCACAAAATCGTGGACCTCGTGAATCTCATGAAGCAGGCCATCGTGGTTTCCTCTGAGAAGCAATAATTCCGAAACGTGTTCTTCGATTTCGCCTATTATTTTTTCCACGTGTTTGAGCTCGTATTTCCCGAGACTGTGCTTGAAATCGCCGTTTATCACAAGTCTCTCGGCTTTGCTGGAGTGAACAACTTCAAGTATTCTGTCCCTGATGCTGTAGTCAGGAAAACCAAGAATTCCCAGATGTATGTCCGCAATGACAAGCGTTTTCCCCAGTTTTATCGCTCCGCTTTCAGAGATTTTCATTTCTTGAATATCTCTTCCTCCACTTCACCTATATAGTTTCTCACATCAATTCCATTTTCCAGAGCGTAGAGTATTGCAACGACTTCACCGTCGAGAATATTTCCAAGCTCCATCTGCCTCGTGTTTATTTCCCTGATCACATCAGCCCGTTCCTTGCCGAGCTTGAGTGATATCTCGTCCAGCAGCCTCTCAAACACATCCTCACTCCTGAAGATTCTGTTCACATCTGGTTTGAACCCCGGAGGTACGTCGATGTCCTCGAAGCTGAAAGATGGTGTCAGCAGACCGTCCTCTTCACTGAGCAATCCCTTTTTCTCTGCAAGATCAACGACCTTTTTGCTTGTTTCATGCGAGAAATACTTGAGATCAAATGAGAGCGTGTATGTCAGTTCCTTCCTGTCCATTTTTTTCTTGCCCTTTGATCTGAACGCAGATGCAATCGTTGGTTTGAGCATTGAATCACATTTCAGGTTGCTGGAAGATAATACTTACGATGCCTTTATAAATTTGAAACATAACCTCTGGCTATGTTCACGCTCAGAATCCGAAAGGTTGTTCATCACTCCGACAGGGTGGCAACGCTTTACTTCTCTTCACCGCTAAACTCGTATCCGGGGCAGTTCATAATGCTGAACGTTTTTGATATGGAGGAGATACCCCTTAGCCTTTCCTCCAGCAGCAGTGTTACTGTCAAGGCCGTCGGTGAGACGACACGGAAACTTGTGAAGTTCAGCGGTGGTGAGCTTGTGGGTGTAAGGGGTCCGTTTGGCAGACCGTTTACGCCCTCGAAGAGGGCCCTGATCGTAGCCGGAGGGATAGGGATTGCCCCGATGCTGTACCTGTATGATTATCTCAGAACATGCGATGCAAAAATCAGAGTGATATACGGTGGAAAAACCGCTGAAGACATGATATTCCCGGACAGGTTCGATGATTCCGTTATCCTCACTGAGGACGGGTCTCTCGGAGAAAAGGGCACTGTAACCGACGCACTGGCAGGGGAGGATTTTGAAAGGTATGAGAGAATTTACGTGTGTGGCCCGGAGGGGATGATTGACGCCGTGGTTAAAATTCTGGATGATGGTGATAGTCTTCACAAAGCCGAAATCTCCCTTGAGAGATACATGAAATGCGGAATTGGTGTATGCGGTTCGTGTGTCATCGAAAACGGATTGAGGGTCTGTGCAGATGGCCCGGTATTCAGCGGCAGGGATCTGAAATAAAGGTTAAAAGAGGATATCGAGGGGTGGTTTTTTCAGAATCCCTCTCTCTTCAGCCATGTCGAAAAGGGTCTCAATGGCCCTGACAACGCTTTCTGGCATCTTGTATGTGTACTCGTTCACATACATCATCGCAAACTTCTTTGTGGTCTCGAAGTCCATCCCCCTTGAGTACTTCATGGCGTAGTCCGTGGCCTCGTCAGGATTTTTGAGGGCATACTCTATGCTCTCCTGCATCGCCCTGAGGAATTTTTTCTGCAGCCCTTCAGGAACCCTCCTCGAGATGACGTTTACGCCAAGTGGCATTGGAAGAGACGTCTTCTCCTTCCACCACTCCCACAGGTCAAGCACCTTCTCGAGGCCATGTCTCTCATAGGTGATCTGTCCCTCGTGTATCAGCAGGCCTGCATCAACCTCCCCGGACTTTACAGCATCGATTATCCTGTCGAATCTCATTTCGACCGGCTCGTAATCGCTTACAGCCAGCTTCAGATAAAGGCTCGCCGAGGTGTATTTGCCCGGAATTGCTATCCTTCTCCCTTCAAGCTCAATGCTGTCCCTTGCAACTACAATCGGACCATACCCATCTCCAACACTCGCACCGGCTGATAGAATTCTGTATCTGTCGCTCAGGTATGCGTAAGCGTGGACAGAAAGAGCAGTAACCTCTATGTTCTCCTGAAACGCCCGTCTGTTCAGACTCTCTATGTCCTCGATAATGTGTTCGACCTCGAAATCGAGTGGAATCTTACCCTCCATCATCGCATAGAACATGAACGCATCATCTGCATCTGGCGTATGGGCAACTCTGAGTTTCATGAACGTGGGATGAATACAGGATATATTACTTTATCTCATGATGATTCGGCTCCGTGCAGAACATATCATGACTAAAACTTATAAATACTGTCTGTCAGGCGTCCAGGATTTCCGCAAACCCACCATCTTTCGAAAAATCACCAAAAAGTTTATCTATTACTCCCGACCATAAATTTAAATTGGGGGTGCCGGAATAGTCGTTTTATCAACGATGCCGCCGCCACCGATAAGTTTTATTGGCACCCCCTAAAGTGTTTATATATACAGTTGCTTTAACCAAACTGTTTTTTGTTGGCTATATTTTAGTCTTTAATTATTTTATATCTACTATGAGATAATTAATCTGGTGCTTTGAATCTTGTTTTCGTATCTTTCTGTTCAAGTAATCTACATTTGAGCATATATTATCTCTCGATTTGTTTTGTAGTTTCCTAAAATCATTTCCCACCATCAAACCACCTCCACGAATAACTCAATATTCTCTCAGGAGTCAACTTTCTCAAAAATGCTTTATAGGGAGTCTCCAGTTCATCTAAGTTGAGACTCATGTGGGGTCTTTTGTGATTGTACCACTCCATGAATTCATCTACTGTATCGAAATACTTGATTTTAGCTTCCAGCGTTCCATAGAACCTCTCTATCTTTCCATTCGTTTGTGGGTGATTCACCCTACCCACAATATGCTTAATTTCATTCTCTGCAAGGAATTTCTCAAATTTAGATACTCCTTTAGCCTTCTTCTCCCCTGCAGATGCGTAGAACTGAGTACCTCTATCCGTCAGGATTGATTCCGGCCTGCCATAATCATCCATGGCTTCTTTTAGCACTTTTATGGCATTCTCAGATGTTGCTTTATCAAATACTCCGTAACCAGTAATCAGACGGGAAGCATCGTCCAGATAAGCAATTATCCACTTCCCGTTATAGAAAAACCAGTCTGCATGCCATAATTCCATAGAGTGCTTTCTCTCATACCTTATCCACTTTTTACGCTTTTTCTTGTTCTTCTCCTCCTTAGCATAGCCGTTCATTCTCAACACTTCGTGTATTTTGTTCTTGCTTATTCTGTAACCTCTTTCCTTTAAGATTGTTTGGAGAACTACTGCATTACACCTGTACTCTTCATAGGCTTCTTTTATGGCTTCTATTTCTTCTTCTGATAGTTCTTTTTTAGGTCTACCTGGTTTCTTTGGCTTTGGTATTTCTCCAGTATCTTTGTATTGCTTGTAGATCTGATTTACTCTTCTTGGTGTTATGTTTTCGATCTCTGCTATCTCCTTTGTCGGTGTACCCTTCCCTTTCTCTCTGATAATCCATTTTATCGCTTTCTCGTCAAGTTTCACATGGGGGTTTGTTGAAGTGGGAAATAATTTCGGGAAAAGACATCTCTCGATTTGTTTCGAAAAGTAAATATACCAGGATTTCCTATGCTATATCAAGCTAACAATAATGATGAGGATGTGGGGTGTCGGTGCGATGATCTCGCCTCAGGAACTGATGGTGATAAGCCAGTTTGAGAGTAAAGAACTTGAAATTTTCAAAGGAATTCTGAAAACGATTTCAAAAAGAGGGGTTCCAGAAATACTATTCTGTCTAAAACGGGGGGAGAAGAAATTCTCACAAATAATGTTCGAAACACGTTTGAATCCTGGTGTTCTTGGTAGGCATCTGAAAGAATTGAAATCTCTGAACATGGTCGATAAGGAAGGCGATTATTATTTCCTTACCGATGTAGGAATTGGTGCTATTGAAATCTTGGAGGACTTAAAGAGGTTAGCAGCTTTAATTGAAAATTGAACCGATCTTTTTAACAAATTTTGGTAGGCTGCCTAACCGCAACATCGCAAATTCGTTTGGTAATGATTTTTTGTATATTGTATCTGCCTTCATTCACGAGCAAAGTTTAAGTATGGTGTTGTGATTAATTCTGATAGAATATGAAAAGTATGGCTACATTGGGCATTATCTCCCTCATTGTAATCGGTATTGTTTTTATTATGTATCATCAGATTCTTTCAGAAGAGGATGCCAATATGCCTGCATCTTTAAAAGAAACGAACCATATTTTGAAAAGTATGGCAAAAGTGTTTATCATGATAGTTCTTATGGTTCTTTTAGTTGTGGTCGCCATAAGTTTGCTGTTCAGAACTTGAATTGCGTGCAAGTTACGTAATACCTTAGTTACTTAAATTTACTTTCAGGTCTGAAAGTAAAATTTAAGACCACGAACTTGAACCAGAATAGTATAGTAAAGGGGGTAATGAGCATGGCGTTGATTTCATGGAATGAAAGTTTTAGTGTTAACATTAAGGAGATTGATGAGCAGCATAAGAAGCTTGTTTCCATGATAAATAGACTGCATGATGCAATGCTTGAAGGAAAGGGGAAAGAAATTATGGGCGAATTGCTGAATGATATGGTTGAATACACAATAACTCATTTTTCAACGGAAGAAAAACTTATGGAACAATATAACTATCCGGGATACATTAAGCACAAGGCAGAACATGAACAGTTTGTATCCAAAGTTGGTGAGTTTAAGAAAAAGTATGAAGATGGACAGCTGACGTTAACAATGGAAGTCCTCAGCTTTTTAAAAAGTTGGTTGACAAACCACATATTAAACTCAGATAAGAAATATGGTCCTTTTTTCAACAACAAAGGAATTTACTGATATTTTTTATATTCCAGAAGTATTGTCCTTCAAGGGTATTATGTCTTCTGATATACTTTGTCCTTTAGGTTGATACATTTAAATTTGTCATTGAACTCCGAAGGTAAAGTCTCACTTTTACCTATGATCAAGTAACCTCTGTTTACGAGAGCATTGTAGAAATCATTGAATATCTTGGATTTTTGCGAATCGTTGAAATATATGATCACATTTCTGCAAAAAATTCCGTCAAGATATTTAGATACAGGAGTGTCAGTGGTCAGGTCATGTCTTTTGAACCGGATATGTCTCTTCAGAAAACTTTTCACTCGATATCCATCGTCTTCTTTTTCAAAATATTTGTAAAGGAGGGTTTTATTCAGATTTTTCAATTGTGATGCGTCATAATATCCTTCTTTTGCCTTTTCTAACGAGTCCAAATCAATATCTGTTGCATATATCGTAAACAACCAGTCGCTGCCGAGAGATTCGTAGATGCATATTGCAATGCTGTATGGCTCCTCACCATTCGAGCATCCCGCACTCCAAAAACGTAGCATGTTGCTTTTAACCTTGTGTTTTCTGTTAGCAATATCTGGCAATATCCTCTCCATGAAAAACTTGAATGGGGTTACATCTCGCATAAATTCTGTTACATTTATGGCAATTGTATTTATCAGCTCTTCGATCTCTTTTTTACCGTTTTTTCTGAGAAAACTGAGATATTCTTCAAATGTTTTGTTTCCCGTAGCTTTCATTCTCAGCTCAATACGCCTTTTTAAGTAACTTTCTCTGTACTGGTTTAAGTCTATGCCCGATTGTTTTGATACGTAGCTTATAAGCATCTTGAATGCTATATCCATAGTTCTACACCGTTGCTGTATCTAACGAGCATTTTCCCACTATCTGTATAGAAGTAAACTGATCTTCCAACTTCTCCTCCAACGTCTTCTGAAACGATTTTTATTCCCTGACTCTCCAAGATGTTTTTTATTGCATCAACATTTCTTTCGCCAATTTTAAGCAAATTCATGTTCATGTGTTTGAATATCTGTGCTCCCCCGGCAAGTTTTGCGACAATATTGCTCTCCTTACTACCGAGCCTCTTCATTGCGCTGAGCATCATTTCCACGGCATGATCTGCATACTTTGCACTTTTGACGGTACCATTCTTGGAATTCGGAAGCATGACATGTGCAAGACCGCCAACCTTGTTGTATGGGTCATAAAGTGCAAGACCGATACAGGAGCCTAACCCTATGGTTTTAAGTACTGCCAGTCCTTTTACGACTCTGAACTCACCTATGCCTATTAAGTGTTCGTGGATCATTTTACCATCTCTAATAGCTGCATTATATATTCAAAGAATTTTTCAGTTGGTATCAGCATTAAGAGAATGTCTACTGCATTATCTTGATCTACCAGGTCGGTTTCGAAAATTATAAGGTTGTCAGTTCTATCGGCAATCTGTGCGAGGAGTGCGTCAATGACCGCAACAGAGTAATCTTTGGCATAGCTGGGTGGAGTGGGGATCAATACAGTATCGAGCATGTTTGCAATCCCATCACAGAAATGGGATGCAAGAATATTCGAGATTTCCATTATTGTTGATTCGACCATGCTTTCATCACTTGAGTCACCTATCAACAGTTCGGCGAGCTTGTTTGGAGAATCCTGGGGAAATATCATGTATAGAAATCCAGAATTATCATTATCTATGGTGCTAAGCCCCACAACAGTTCCAACCACTATCTCATCTGGTTTTATGACTTTATCCAAATTTGAAAATTTCAGCAAATATACCTCTGGCACCGTTATGTTTATCGGTCTGCCAAGCATCGTGGCTAAGGCTGTAGATGCGTTCCCAACTCCGATATTACCCATCTCTCTTAAAATGTCAAGTTCTTCATTTGTTAGGTTTTCGAACTTGGACACATTTTCACCCCCCAATCAGTGTTGAAACATCAAGAATTGGGACTACTTTTCCATCGCCCAGTATCGTGACTCCATTGAAACCTTTAATCTTGGCTAAATGACCATAGAGCGGCTTAATTACTATTTCCTGCTGATCTGTTATAGCATCTGCAATCAAAACATATTTCTCATTTTCTTTTTCTACAATGATGCCAACTTCTTTTTCAGATTTTGAACCATTTATCTTGAAAAGATCCCTCAGTCTAAATACTGGAACGAGTTTTCCCCTTACCAGTAGAAACTCCGAGCCATGAATATTTTTGACGGAATCGCTCGTTACATATATTGCTTCAACCACGTTTGATATTGGAATCGCGTATGTCTCGTTTCCAACCCGTATGAGGAGCGATTTTATAATGGCAACTGTAGGCGGAAGCTGTATTCGGATTTTTGTGCCTTTGCCTTTTTCAGAGAATAGTTTTACTGATCCTCCAAGTTTTTCTACAGTGGTTTTCACAACGTCCATGCCAACCCCTCTTCCGGAGATCTCACTTGCTTTCTCCTTTGTAGAAAAGCCAGGCATGAATATCAGCATTTTTATGTCATCTTCATTCATCCTTTCTGCTTCATCAGGTGAAATCAGACCCTTCTCAATAGCCTTTTTCTTAATCTTTTCTGTATCCAGTCCCTTACCATCGTCTTCAATTTCAATGATTATGTAGTTCTTATCTCTCCAAGCTGAAAGCCGTATTTTTCCAACTTCACTCTTTCCAGATGCTTTTCTTTCATCGGGATACTCAATGCCGTGATCTACGCAATTTCTGACTATGTGTATTAGAGGATCATTAATCTGATCAAGGACTGTTCTGTCGAGTTCCGTATCAAGCCCCTCCATGATAAGTTCCACTTTTTTACCAAGTTTTTTAGCAAGGTCTCTCACCATTCTTGGGAATTTACTGAAAACTCTCTCCACTTTTTCCATCCTCATTTCCATAACTTCGTCCTGCAGGTTCGAAATTATTTTGTCCATAATAGAAACTGCCTCCTTGAGCTCAGGGATATCGTAATCAGAGGATATCTGCAGCAATCTTCCCTTGTTTATTACCAGTTCACCAACCAAGTTCATGATAGTGTCCAGCTGGGAAATACTTACCCGTATAAATTCAATTTTCTTTTCTTTTTTCGGATGTGGGGCAATGTCTGCTTTTGTTTGAACTGATGAATCGCTCTTTTCTTTTCTATTTGGGGCATCTACTTGCTCTTTCGACTCGAGTTTGGAGTTTTGAGATACAATCTCTTCAACCTCGAATTTTTCAATTTCTCCGATTTTCGAGAGGACCTCATTTATATCGTGTAATCTATCCGCCTTCATCAGTACTGTAAATCGGCCATCAAATCTCTCACTGTCCATCATATCTTCGTCAGGAACTGTTCCGACAATTTCTCCTATCTCCTTAAGAGATTCAATAATCAGAAGAGCCCTTACAGACTTCATGACACAGTCTTCTGCTAAGGTTATGTTTATGCGGATATTGGCTTCGTCTTCGTGTATTCTTTCAGTTTTCTGGCGTCCTCCGGTTTCAATTTTCACGTCCTCTTTAAGTATTCTCTGGAGTTCAGTAATCACCTGTGATATATCCTGGTGGTCATTACCCTCCTCTTCTATTTTATCGACAAGGACTTCGAGCAAATCAATAGCGGATAGAAGAACATCCACAATATCGCTGGTTATCTGAATTTTACCATCTCTTACTGCTCCCATTACGTTTTCAAGCTTATGACATAGCTCTTCAACTCTTTTATAACCCATAAAACCTGCCATGCCTTTAATTGTATGGGCAAGCCTGAAAATCTCATTTACCGCCTGAAGGTCTCCTTTTTCAAGATCAATGAATTGCTGATTCATGGCATCTATGTATTCTCTCGTCTCCTGTATGAATTCCTCCTTGAACTGTTCCATTTCATCCACAAATCATCACCTCAAGACGTCTAACAATCTCCTCGGCAATCTCGTAAACCGGTTTCACGACATTTATTGCACCAATCTCAATTGCCGCTTTTGGCATCCCAAAAACAACACACGTATCCTCACTGCTGGCGATAGTGTACCCACCGAGCTCTCTGATTTTTTTCAGCCCTCTTGCCCCATCTTCACCCATTCCTGTCAGTATTACACCAACAGTGTCTCCACCATAAACCTCTGCCAGATATTCAGCAGTCACATCTACTGAGGGTTTTACGGCATTTACTAACATGCCGTCGATTATTTTTATTCTGGTAACGTTCATTATCTTTTTTACTCCCATGTGATACCCACCAGGGGCAATGTACACCACTCCATCTTTCACCCGTTCGTTATTTTCAGCCTCTTTGACATTTATGTCAGATATATTGTTCAGCCTGTCTGCAAGCTGTCTTGTAAATTGCGGTGGCATGTGCTGGACAACGAATACTGGAGCTGGTAAATCGTCTGGCAACCTAGGGATAACCATTTCAAGGGCACTGGGTCCACCCGTTGATGACCCGATAAGAACCGCCACGTCCCTGTTTTTCTCCTTCCAGGTCCCCTTAACTGGACCTTCTCTAATTTTCTTAAGCTTTTGAAGTCTTATCAAATTGGGTGGAGTCTTCATAATTGCGCGTATCTTGGCCAGAAGTTCGTCTTTCACCTCCGATATGTCTATCGCCACTCCATCCGGTTTGGGTACAAAATCCGTTGCACCCAGTTTAAGGGCTTCTATTGTTTCTTTGGCGCCTTCTTTGGTGTATGAGCTAAACATTATTACGGGGGTAGGTTTCTTTTCCATTATGAGTTTTAGAGCAGTTAAACCATCCATAACAGGCATGTTGATGTCCAAAACTATGATATCCGGTTTTAACTGGAGCGTTTTTTCAACAGCCTCAAGACCATTTTTGGCTGTGACTGCATCGATGTTTTCTCTGGACAATAGTTCGGAAACAGATCTCCGTATCAGTGCCGAATCATCGACTACTAAAACTTTCATATTCCTGCCACTCTTTTGAGTTCCTCAATAACTTTCGGAGCCTGGAAAGGCTTTACGATATAACCCTTAGCACCGAGTTTAATTGCTGTTTTGACCATCTGTTCCTGTCCAACTGCAGTACACATGACAATTTTAGCGCTTGGGTCCATCCTTTTTATCTCCTTGAGTGCCTCGATCCCGTTCATTTCTGGCATAACAATATCCATTGTTACTACGTCAGGTCTCAGCTGTTTATACATCTCCACAGCCTGTTTTCCATTCTCGGCCTCACCAGCTATGTCAAATCCCCCTGTAAACAGTATATTTCTCAGCAGTTTTCTCATAAATGCTGCGTCGTCCACTATCAAAACTTTCGGCATTTAGATCACCCCACCACTTTTTTCATAGCATCATTTACGAGATTTACCCCTTTGGGGGTCAATTCTATTTCTTTCCGTATTTTAACAACTTTGGCTAATCCTAATTCTATTAGGCGGTCATAATATCTGTTCAGTTCTTCCGTAGGTATCCCCAATATTGACTCTATACCTGCTGAATCCACACCCGAATAAACCATTGTGAGTATCTGTTCTTCTATCTCCGAGAGCTTCTCTCTTGGTTTTTGCCTGTCCAGTAACTGGTTTATATATTGGTCAAGTAGCTCCAGCGTAGTTTCAGGACACAAGACATAACTCGTAATTACTTCATTTTTCTCTACATGGGTTACCTTTAACACTGCACGTTGCTTTTTATTTACTGTCTTAAGTTCTTTGCCCACCGACCCCAGATTATCCCACGGAATTCTTATCTGTTTGTTGGGCGATAGGAACCATATTGCATTTTCAGTGATGGCAAGGTATCCTTTTTCCCACCTTGCATCGCTCACGATTACTCCACCACGAATAGCGGGCGAAATAAAATATACTGCAAAACGATCCGCCTTTAAGTTGAATGTGAGAAATCTAAAAATCTGGCCTTGTTTACTTCCGAAATTTAAAAAAAACTCGCCATTATTCGTCTGTAGCCTTATAGCAGTCTTGCCGTTGTAACTGGTTAATTCAACATCTTTTATCTCCTTGAATAGGATATTCAATCCACCAACCATTATAGCGTCATTATATAGTATGGCCTCCTTTTGAATCCATCCGTTTTCATACAGTTCCACAGGCGTTTTGAGTAGAACTTTTTCCGGCATAGTCACTTCAATTTTTCATATTCTTCATCGCTCAGAACTTTATTCAGGTCAATCAGTATTAAGAGACCATCCGGTAGCTTTCCAACGCCTTTTAGAAATCTTGCTTCACTCCGGGAAGTAATGACTTGGGGAAGCTCCTCAATTTCCGAGACTGGAAGGTACTTGACTTCAGTTACATTGTCGACCATCATGCCAATTACTGCATTATCGTATTCCACGACTATAATTCTTGTATTGTTGTCTATTGGTTTTGGTTCCATGTTAAAACGCTTTCTGAGATTGATTATTGTTGTAATCTGCCCTCGCAAGTTTATCACTCCTTCTACAAAATCGGGGGCGTTTGGAATCCTCGTAATCTCTGAAGGTTTGATTATCTCCCTGACTTGCGAGATATCTACTCCGTATCTCTCTTCTCCGAGTGTGAACACTATTACTTGAACATTATCGTTGCTTCTTATAACTTCCTGCATCCTAATCACCCATAAAAAAATTTAGGTGCAGTGGATACTATTTCTCATCTAACAGGTTATTGGATTGAGCAACCTTGCTTGACTTAAATGTTTCAATCATCGTATTCAACGTTTCATTAGCAATGTCTTTTATCTTTGCCATAGCAAGGTTGATCTGCTGGATTGCTGCAGTCTGCTCCTCAATCGCTGCTGAAGTCTCTTCGCTGCTTGCAGCGTTTTCTTCAGCCGTTGATGCGACTTCCTCAAAGTTCTTAGCTACCTGCTCTATCTTTTCCAGCCCCTTCTGAGCAGCATCTGCCACTGTTTCAAGCATTTTACTGATTTCAATCACAGAATTGCCTATATCTCTCGCTTTATTTAATGCTTCAGTAATGTTGGCACTGCCTTCCATACTCGCTTCTTTCACAGCGTTTGTTGCATTGATAACTTTCTTGGTTTCCTCCTGGACTTTTGAGACAATCTCATTTATCTCTTCAGTGCTCTTCCGGCTCTCTTCAGCTAGTTTTCTGACTTCATCTGCAACAACTGCAAATCCCCTGCCGTGTTCTCCAGCTCTTGCTGCCTCGATAGCTGCATTTAATGCGAGAAGGTTGGTCTGATCTGCAATCGTCTTGATTTTCTCTGTAACCTTTCCTATTTTAATGACTGCTTCCTCAAGAGCCTGCACAACACTGGCTGCAACATCCACTTCAGCAACAATCTGCTCGATTGCACTCAGTGCCTTTTCACCAACCTCCGCTGCTTTCTGTGCATTTTCCGATGCGACCTTGGAAGTATGTGTGAATTCTACAGCTTTTTCTGTGAGATCCTTGAACATTTTTTCTGATTCCTTTAGATGCACCATCGATTCGTTTGCGAGTCTTGATAGATTTTCACTTCCGGTTGCAATCTGCTGAGAGGCAGAGCTGATCTGTTCCATTCCTGAATTCATCTGGGTGAGCGCTTCGTCAGTCTCGTTAAGCTTCTCGTTGACGTTTTTCATACCGTATACAAGTTTCACAACTATATTTTCCATCTTTTCGGCAAGAGTATTGAATGTGTCAACAACATCACCAAACTCATCATCCTTCTCTTTTTCAAGTCTCACATCGAGATTTCCTGATTGAAGTTCCTTGATTCCATAGCTAAGTTTTTCAAGGTTTGACCTAACGTATTTGAGCATATCCTCGATTTCCTTTTCTTTCTGTTTAATTTCACTCAGGTCAACAACATATTCTACAGCTCCAATTATCTCTCCCTTTTCGTTTCTTATGGGTGATCCGGTGTACATTATGGGAGTTTCGTTTCCATTATATCTTGCAATTGTCTCTTCGGTTACTGACTCCCCGGTGACCATCGCTCTATGGACCGCACACTTTTCGGTATTACAGTCATCTGTTCTGAAAAGCTCGTAACATTTCTTACCTATAATGTCATCCAACTTTATCCCAAGAACTTTCTCAGTGGCATTGTTGGCAGCAGTAATTGTAAAGTCCCGATCCACCTTTATGACCGGGGTGGCAACTGCATTGAGTATTGTTTTTACTTCCTCCTCTTTCTGTTTAACCTCTGAAACATCCATGAAAACATCTATCGCTCCGACGAATTTACCGTCAATGTACATTGGAACGCATGAAACCAGTACGGGTATCTCTTCTCCGTTGACAGCTCTTGTGGTTGCTCTAAGGTTTATTACAGGTTCTTTCGTCTCAATTACTCTGTCTGCCACAGTCTTTCCACCGACAGTGTGGAAGACCTCGCTGGGGTGTTTTCCAATAAGTTCATCGGCTTTTTCGAATCCTGCAAGCTTTGCCACCTCGTCATTACAGTATCTTATGATACCATCTTCATCCACAAACAGAAGATACGCTGGATAGGGTATGTTTTTCACAAACTGCTCTATGAAGGACAATGTTTGTTTAATTTCAGTCAAATCTTCAACAGTTTCTACAACTGCGGTAAGATTACCGTTTATATCATAGATAGGTGCTGCAGTGGCCTTTACGTAACGTCTCTCTCCGTTTTTAACATCAATCCACGTCTCAACAACGTAGGCCTCATCTGCTATGTCGGACCTGTTAACAATGTCGTAGTGTTTCTCAGCATCCTTGGGATTGTCTATAATCAGATCTGCGAGAATGGGGCGCTTCTCCTTGTAAAATGGCATCCACTGTTTATCTGTACCAACGATTTCTTCAGCCTTAACACCTGTGAGCTTCTCCGCTGCCTTGTTCCAGTATCTCAGCTTGTGGTCTTTATCGACCATGAACGCAGCGACAGGGATACTGTCGAGAATCTCTTTAATTTCTTCTTCCTTCTCCTTTGTCTCGGTGACATCGATAAACGTATAAAGCACACCATCGAGTTTATTCTCCTGACCAAAAACAGGCACACATGAGATCACTGCCGGAAAATTTGTATTACCCACCATTATTTCGTCCTCGAATCCGACGACAGGTCTACCCGTTCTCAATACACGCTCGACAAGGTTACCCTCCGTTTTTGATATGATTACTTCACTTATATTTTTCCCGGTTATATCATTCGCGTCATTGTATCCTGCCAGTCTGACAAGCTCGTTATTCACATATCTGATTTTACCATCCGAATCTACGAATACTGCATAGATGGGCTGAGGTAGATTGAAAAAGACTCTTTTAACGAACTCTCTCCTTTCATTAAGCTCATTTTCTTTTTGTTTGAGTTCAGTAATATCGTAAAATGACTCAACGTAGCCAACGTAGTTACCGTCGATGTACACGGGGTATGCTTTTATTTCTGCAAAAAACTCAAACCCATTCTTGGCTATGATTTTTGCTCCAATTTCGACTGATTCTCCGCTTTTTATTCTATTGATCATCTCCCTGCCCACGTCCTCGTAATCTGGATGGATCACTGCAAAATCAGACGGTTTTTTTCCGATTAACTGTTCTCCAGTCTCATACCCTGCAAGTCTGGCAGCATTATCGTTAGCATAAGCGATTCTACCATCCCTGTCTACAAAAATCACTATTCCTGGAAGATTTTTGAAAATCGCCCTTATCAATACGGCTGAGCCATCTTTTTTACTCGTGAGCTGCTTCTTTAGAGACTCTATTTCTTTGTTTTTCTCAGAAAGTTCATTTTTTAGTTTTTTAATTTCTGTTTTCTCTTTGTTGCAGTCGTTCTCCCTTTTGGCAAATGTTCCAGATTCTATAATTGACCTGAGTCTTGAAACTGTCTCTTCGTCATTTAGAACAGAGAGGAGTTTTTCTAAATCATCCACGCTCACCACCTCAGGCAAATTAACTTCTTAAGATAATAATAAAGATTGCTTTGAGAAAGCGAATCCAAAATCCGAAAGTGGTATTGTGAAATTTCAAAAATGCAATTGCAAAAATGTAAGCACAGTGTGGAAAGTAAATTATATATCTGATTTTATGTTTAACTAAAGTAATGGATGCGCAAAAAATAAGCCCGACAGACATAAGTTTCTCAGCGATAGCTGTATTCTCCTCAGTAATGCTCACTTATCGGTGGTTGAGCCTATATGATAAATTTGATCCGGTTATAAACTTCTACTCTGCTCTTCTAACCGCTTCGCTTGTACTTTTAATCCTCAAAAGAAGATAGAATTTCATCAAAATTCTTTTTAGTTTTTGATTCATATTCATGCATTTCGTCAAGAACTTTTTTCATTTTTAGACTGCTCTCCTTGATAAAACGTATGGCCTGTTTATATTCTATCTCGTCTTCAAGTTCAGCAACGCCAAGAATGACGGCAAGAGCATTCCTCAACCTGTCTGCAAGATACTGGAAATACTCCAGATTGGCATTTAACTGATTTAAAGCGCCTTCCAGCTTTTCTCTTGCTTCAATTGATTCGACAACCTTGATCAAAAAATTCGTGAGATCACTGAAAACTTGAACAGCCTCTTCGAAGTTTTCGTCCTCTTTTATAAATATGTATATCGACGTATCTTCGGAAAGGGGCATTGTGAACAAAAAATCATGCATTGTGTTCCCATTGCACCTGCTACACGGAACAATGTTGACGAACTTTGGCTGGAAGTTTAAATATCTGCATGTGCTCACATCCTCTTTTAACATAGTATACTTTTCTGAACCATCCAGAATTATAACGGCCGTGCAGATGTCGAGTTCAGAAATTTTACTTGTAAAGTATTTGAAAATATCCTTTCTATCTTTAAGAAACCATACATTGATTGCTATTTCAAACGCTTTGAAAAGCAGTTCACTAATTCTTGCAGAGTTGCTATCCATCATGACACTCCCTGCAGGGACTTTAATTTCGTCAATATTTCATTCAATTCAGATTCAAGCTCCTCAGCAGCAAATTTTTTCCCTTTGAGGTCTCTGAGCAGGTCTATCTCCTCCTCTTCCTCTACCTGAACTTCTTTCGCAAGGCTGGAGATCAGATCATCCTCTTCATCGAATTCTATTTTCGTTTCACCCTCATCTTCATCATAGTCTTCTTCGTCAGTCTCTTCAAGAGGAACAATGGAAATCTCCTCCTCAACATCTTCCATAGACAAGTCATCCAGCTGTCCAAGCTCTGGCAATCCAGGGAGATCTTCAGTTTCCTCAGAAACTGCTTCAGGTGTGTTTATCTGACTCGCAGTATCCATTTCTTCGAGCAGATTTTCCTGCACTTCTACATTTTTCACGCCGAGTTCGTCAATTGGGCTTGCGTCGTCTGTACTGCCAGGATTTGATTCAGCACCCTTCTTTATGCCTTCTGAAGCAACTTTCTCCAGCACCTGGTCAATTTTTTTGATCTCTTCGTCCACGTTTTTCTTTATTTTTATATTTGGTAGCCTAAGGCTCAGATTATTTTTGGACAGTAGCTGTGGCACAGCAATAGCCACAACTGCGAATACGACTCCAACAATTATTTCCCACATACTCATCCACCTCCCAGTACTACCATTCTGGCCATTTTAACCCGCCTCCGCTAACGAGGGGAATGAAAACGCCCAATCTACGCCTATTGGCACAAATATGAATATTATGCCCGAAAGTATCATCAAAATGCTGATGTAGAAGTACATCATGTAATTAGCACTTCCCTTTACAATTTTCATTGACAGAGCGTTTGAGAGAATCAGAATTAGGCTGACAAAGAGTGCATACATCTCAAAAAGGCCAACTGGCACAGCACTGAAAAGTCCAAAGTTCATACCTGCCAGTCCAGTCTTGCTCATAATATCCGAGGCACTTCCAAAAGTAGAGAGTTGAGACTCAAACATTTTTGAAATCAGACTCGTGAATTTCTCAAGTATTTTTGTGATAAAAAGTATCAAACCAACCATCGAAACGTGCAGCGGGATTACCAAGTTTATAAAACCGTTAGAGATCAGGTCTCTTTTAAGTCTTAAGAGGACCATCTCCAGGTTTGAAGAACCCACAATCTCTCCGACTAAATTCGCATCACCACCCATATCCGTTGCATCAATGAATATTGGTGTAAGTTTGCTTATTAGATAGCTTCCACTCTCGCCGGTAAATTTGTCCCAGCTTATCTTTGGATCCAGTCCGAGACTCAATCTCTTATGCAATGGCATGACGAGGTCTTTCAGTTCACCCAGATTCTTTTTGTCCAGCCTTGACAGGGCTTCGGCCATTCCGACTCCAGCACCGGAAATTGTTGCACCAAGGCCTCGGATTACGCTGGTGAACGCTTCATCCCTTTTACTGATTTTCTTGTCATCCCTGTAACCAATTATTCCCAGTGGTAACAAAACGAAACCTGAAATTATAAGACCAATTCCTTTTGCATCAATGCCCAGTATTTCCATTTCGGGATTAAATACGGCAGGTAAGATCGAAAAAACAAGTAACGCCGCGAGAAAAATTGGTAAAAGCAGTACTTGTAGCCTTGAGATTGTCGTTTGTTCCTTTGATTTTATTGGCATATTGTGTGTCTTTGCGTCTTTTGGCGTCGCCTTATACAGCATAAAAACTCCAAAAAGCGAAAATGCAAGGCTTGAGAATATCGCTGTGAGTATCATTGATAGGGGATCGCTAACGCTGTAGATTACGATGGAAAGCAGGATAACCACCGAAATCAATGTGGTGGAGACAAGGATAGACACATATGCATCGGTCCACTTTCTCAGGCTTTCAAGACTCCTCTGATACTCGTCCTTTCTCACGGTCTTGAAAGTTCTCCATTCTCGCTCTATAAATTCTTCATCAGGTTCTCCAGACGCTATGGCATTTGAAAATCTGTTAAGAAGCTCTTTCAACCTTTTATGCTTTACTTTCTCTGCTATAAGCTCACATGCCGTTGCATAGTCATAATGCCAGTTTTGAGTCAAATCGCGAATTTGTTTGAAGTACTTGCTGGGACTGTATTCCTTTTTTTCGGCAACGAGTTCAAATATTTTATCTCTGCTCAGGTTTGCAGTTGATAGTGATGCCATGTATGTGAGTGTGAAAAGTAGATCGTTATCCATTAGCTTCTCTTCACTCATTTCTTTTAGTTTCCTGGCTATGTTTGCAAACAGAGGTATGTTTATTTCCTTCTGTCTGAAACTTTTTTTGGTTTTGAATATCTTAGATGTCTTGAATTCCATACGTATCCACCTCACACCTTTATGTTCAGCAGACCGCTTTTCTGTATCTTCGACAGTGTTCTAAAGAACTCGTAGAAGTCCACTACGCCTTCCTGGTGCAATTTTTTCAGTATTTTTGCTCTTTTTTCGACTTCTTGGTAAATCACTTTCTTCTTATTAGGTGGAATGCCGAGTCGAGTGGCTATCTTCTGCTCCAAAAGATACGAGCTACCAAATCCGGTAAAAACATGAGTGTCTGTTACAGGATCCCACTGAAAAACTTCGATAAATGATACTCCACCTTTTTGTGGGTTGTACCCAATTATCTCGCTTACGCTCAACACCCTTCTTACGAGTTTTCCATCAGGTCTTCTCACGGCACTCTGAATAACTACGAAGTTTAGGTTATCGATAAACGTTTTTGGAACGCTTATGGGCTCGGTTGTAAGTCTCTGGATGAGCTTTTCCACAGTGGCAGCATGAAACGTGGACATGACAGGATGACCCGTCTGCATGGCCTGAAATGCAATGTTGCCCTCAACACCTCTGATCTCTCCGACGAGTATGTAATTGGGCCTCTGCCTTAATGCCGCTTTGAGCAAATCGAACATTGTAACATCTGAGCCACTCCCTTCGCCAAGTGTACCACCTCTCGTACTGCCTCTGGTGACTTCTCTCGTCCAGTTTCTGTGGGGTACCTGCAGCTCAGGAGTGTCCTCAATGGTGACAACTTTAGCATCAGGCCTAATAAATGCTGTTATCGCATTGAGTAATGTGGTTTTACCACTTGCAGTTTCTCCGCAGATAAATCCACTCATACCTTCACTTATCAGAAGCCAAAGATATCCTGCAATCATATAGTCGAGAGAACCAAATTCTATTAGCTGTAAGACGCTAAATGGTGTTTCATTGAACTTTCTTATTGTAAAATTACTTCCGTTTTTGCTAATATCGTTGCCGTACACTATGTTAATTCTGCTTCCATCTGGCAGGGTAGCATCGACTATGGGGTCTTTGTAAGTGACTGGTTTGCCAATCCTTTCAGCAAGCTTTATTATAAATTTGTTGAGCGTCTCTTCTTCTCTAAATTCAATTACGCTTTTCAACCCTTTGAAGATCTTGTGTTCAATAAATATTGGACCGAGACCGCTGCATGAAATATCCTCTATGTATTTATCTCGAATATATGGTTCAAGAACACCGAGACCTATTTTATCCCTTATTAGTGCATATTCCAGCGCCTTGTATTGCTGTTCAGTTACATAAATCTTGTCGATTTTGGATGACCCATTTTTGCTGAATAGTCTGGACAAGAAGCCAAATTTTATTTTTGGAGATGGTGCGAGACTCAATTTGCCCTGAACATCGTTCGCAATACCTTTTTCAGCAAGCTCACTTTTATCGACGATTTCACATATCTCTTTAAGAGCATCTTTCAGAATTCTGGTTTTTACAGCCTCGTCTTCAGGATCAAATTCGATGTCAGTTATGTAATCAACAAGCTTCAGTTCTACCTGTTTCAGCAGGTCTTCAACACCAGTTAGCAGTGTCGGCTCTATTGGAATGTAGTAATTCCTGACATCATTCTTATCCGGATAAATATGAATATATATCTGCTCGTCAGCGGGGTAGATAAGATTTGGATTATCCATGTCTCCGTGCTTTTTCCTGTCGAGCTTTGGGGCAAATCTCGGTATTCCAATCTTGTCTATCGGGAGAATGTGAATATATTCAAGCAGGTGGAGATTTTTCTCCACCTCTCTTTTCATCCTTTCAGGCAGCAATCTGTAGATTCCACAGCTCTGAAGATTCTCGTGGCTATGTGTATCTTCGAGTTGCTTGGGCTTAAACGGGAAATTAGCCACAACACCCTGTTTAAGCTCCCTGGGCTTGTAACTGAATTCAAGTTTACTGTCTGTCATATTCGCATCCAATACACAACGTTTTCTCGATATATCATTCTTATGTTCTCGCCTCAGACACAGGTATGATCTTAAGGCCGAATCCAGGATGGACCTCAAAGCTTACAATATTTCCTGTGGTCTTCTTGGCCCCTCTTATTTTTGCAACTTCAAGGACGCTTACATACCTCTCACCAACCTGCTCCTTTCGAAGGAACAGATGACAGTCACATGCTGATCTGATTCTGACGAGAGTATCTTCTTTAAAAGCATGCTGGTGTAATGTGATCAATATCGTTTTACCGTTGTCTGCAAGGTTTTTCAGTCGGGTAAGGAATTCGAGCACGTCATCTTCAGTCGAATATGTTGTGAACATCGTTAATGAATCCACTATAATCACATTTTCTTTTATGACCTTCATATGGTTGGCGACCAGGTTTAGAATCCTTCTCATCTGTTCAGTACTCCAGTCAATACCTTCGATATGGACAGGAAATATTCTGACATATCCAAACGCGTAGAAGTCAGATATGTCGAGACTGAGTGATTCCATCTGTCTCAGCAGGCTTTTTATGGTGTTCTCTGTTGTATAGTATGCAATTTCCAGTCCGTTGAGGAGTCCCCCGTAAGCGAATTGCTGGCATAAAACACTCTTACCTGTATCGTTCTCGCCTTCGATTAATGTCAATGAACCTAAGGGAATTCCACCACCCAGCCTTTTATCTATTTCAGTGTTTCCACTGGTCAAAATATTCTTGTTTTCTTCATCTTCGAATATGTCCATCCATCACCACCCCCAATCAACCAACAACAAAATCCAGAACATTGCAGATCGCATTTGGAGTGCATACTTGCAATACATACGTGCCGTTATCAAGCAATACAGTCGCATTTGCGGAAGCAATTTCACCGGGGTCGAATATGTTCGGGTTGATCAGTTCGTTGACTATCGTGTAATTTGCGGTCAAATACTTTGTAATCGTGGCTCCGCTTGTTGTTGTACCATAGATGAACATGTCGAATTTATTGAAATTGGAAAACTTTTCCGCACCTGTATTTTTCACGTAAGTCGTCAGTACCCCCAAAACCGGGTCATAAGAAACATTTATCAACGTTATATCCGTTCTGAGTTTATCAATTTCAGATTTAACGCCCCCCTTATAGCCCTCAAGAGTCGTATCTGCCAGGCTGGTGTTTCCAGCTATAAGGGTGTACGCAAGGGATATTAGAAACACGGTGATTATCAATGTGGCAATAATGGTATGGAACCCCATTTACATCACCTCGAGAAAACATCACTCGCCTTTACTCCGTTATACAGTATCATTACCACAGAGTATTCGTTTTGAGGGAGGGTGGTATTTATTGAAACCATCAGTGTCTCGCCTTTGTCCCAGTAAGAATCTCCATCTCCATTGACAATGCTCGTCTGCACTTCAGGTGAGTTGAAAGAATAGTGGTAGTTATCTGTGCTGGATGTTATGAATACATCACTCATGTTTATAACATCCAGAGACAGAGAGACATCTCCTGTGTTTTTAGCCCATATTGTTACCTGCGTATCATTTGCTGAGGAAAATATAATTTCAAAGTCGGTTTTGACTTTATCGTTTAAATTGTTGCTTAAAGAAACATAAGAATGTGCTAAATCGTTTACAGTTGGAAGCATTGCCAGGCTAACGGAAGATACAGCCACAACCGTCGCAATTACAAGGATGTATGTTTCTATCACCTCCCTCATAGGTTACCTCCCCGTTTGACATATTTACATCACTATTTTTCTATCCAGTATCAGGCTAAGCACTTTGGAATCAATTGTTCTGTCCTCAGGGTACAGAATCTTGTAAAGCCTGTACAGCTCGAAGACAATCTCTTCGAAGTTATCGTTCATGACTATCAGATCAGCAATCTGTGACACGAACTCTGCCGTCTCCTCTTTTATATATCCTGCGGATTCAAAGATCCCCAGCATGAGCTTGAGAGATTCGATGCTATATTTTTCAAGCATGCCCCTTACCCAGCCCATTATTTCAAAGAGCACTTCAATATCATACTTTAAAAGCTTCTTATCAGCAAAAAGCATATCCTTGCCCATATCGTCTAATGCCCCAAACTCAGGCTGAATTACCTCCATCCCAATAGATTCACCTCCATTTGATTTTTCTTCTGATTCTACTTTATCTTGAGACGTGATATTATCGTGGAAAGGTTTAACCCCTCTCATATCTCCATTAACACCTCCCACAGGCTCAGCAGGAACCTCAGCTTCTTCTTCAGCAGGCGTTTCTTGGGCCTCTTGTGTTTCCTCTTCCATCTGTTCTTCAAGAGGTTTTCCAGGTATTATCTGTATCTGCTGAGGGGGTGGGGCCTGAGATGCAGCATATCCTAAACCTTCAGCAAGACTCTGAAGGTTTTGAAACGGATTTTCTATGTTGTTCAATGTCTCCCTTATGTCAATAAGCAGCTTTTTGATCGAACCTTTTATCAAGTCCACCTCTTTTTCCAGCTTCTCAAGCTTTCCTTCGGGAGTGTCTGCTTCAGCAGTTTTCAGGATGTCGTCTACCACACTTTCGTCTATCCCTTCCTGCATTCTCTATCACCTCTTTAGAAGAAACCCAAAAATAAAAAATAAAAGCTTTGAGTCAGTTACTGCAGCAGGACCATTGTCGGATCGATGGATGGTGGCACTTTAAGCTCGAGCGGATATGTCGCACCCATTGGTGGCTTGATTTCAATCAGGAACACTTCGTTTGGATTGAGAGTAAATCCAGCAGCTTCAAGGTCGATGTATATCTCGGCCTTCTCAAATTCCTCAAGGTAGCTGTCAGCCCCGCCGGTGTTAACGGTTGTGACCCAGTATACACCGTACTGACTTGCGGTCGCAGCATCCTGTGAAGATGTTGTGCTGGCGTTATACTTGAGTTCCACACTCTGTCCGTCCTTGGGGTTGACAATCGTTATGACTGTCTTGCTCAGGTCGATTGGCTGACCTCCAGCAGTAAGCTGGATTGTGAACACAGTTCCTTTAAGCTCATTACTTGTGGTGTTGCCGTACCCTATGACCGATCCAACTATCTCCATACTTGATGATACCTGCTGAACACCCGTGTGGACGACCTCCTGACCCTTCTGGGTCGAGAAGAAACCGGCTCCAAGCAGTACGTAGCTGAACACTGCCGCAACTGTTATGAACGCTATCAGAGTTATTGCAGCCTCAAGACCCGTAAAACCCTTTATGTCCTTAACAAACCTACCCTTCATTCTTATCACCTCACACCCATGTAAGACTCGTCAGGCTTGGCGGAATCTGCTTGTTAACTATGAGCGGCGCACCTATTGGTGGCTTCATTTCGATGGTCACGTAGTCGTTTGTCGTAGGCAGGTTGGTAACCATGCCAGCATTCTGCAAGGCCGTAATGTTTATCGTTATCTTGTACTTCTCGTTCTTCTCAAGCAGGTTGTCTGGCGTACCTCCGTCCACATCCACTATGCCCTGGTATGTCCAGTATTTGGTTGTCGCATCATAGGGCAGCTGGAGGTAGTAGTTCTGATATCTGAGTGCAACAACAGTATTGTTGAGGTCGATAGCGGTTGCTCCAGCAGACAGTGTAACATAATAGTAGATTTCCTTGACATCTCCGCTCGAGCCTGTTGTATTTGCTACAAGGTAGATATACTGGCCATCAAGCTCCATGCTTGAAGAGGCCTGTTTAACTCCAGTGTCAACGCTCTGCTTTCCTTTCTGGGTCGTATAGAAACCGGCTCCAAGCATAACGTAGCTGAACACTGCAGCCACTGTAACAAAAGCTATCAGAACAATTGCTGCTTCGAGCCCTGTAAATCCCTTTTCGTTTTTCCTTAACTTTTTCCAACTCACAGCTCACCACCTCACAATTACAATCACTCTTGAAATGCAAAAATATAAATATTCTTTTTTTATCAATGAAATTTACATTTTGTAATTGCAAAAGTGAAAGTTGGGTATCGGAACTCCCGGCATTTAATAAGGTTTAAATATCGAGTCCTTTTTAGCAGGCCAGGTGATAGCCATGGCAGAGGAAGCAGTAGTGTTTGTGGGTTCAAAGCCGGTAATGAACTACGTTCTCGCAACCCTTACGCAGCTCAATGAGGGCGCAAGCAAGGTTGTGATAAAGGCAAGAGGAAAGGCAATCAGCAGGGCTGTCGATGTTGCAGAGATTGTCAAGAACAGGTTTATGCCCAACGTGAAGGTCAGCGACATCAGAATTGACACAGAGGAGCTTGAGAGCGAGCAGGGAAGGATCGTCAACGTTTCAACCATCGAAATTGAGCTTGTTAAGGAGTAATTTTTTCTACCTCCTATTTAATTTTAATAAAAAATTAATCAAAAATAAAAAGCTGGGGAGCGTTTCACTGCAACCCTTCTGAAAACTGTTTTCTGAGGACCTTCTTGTCTATCTTGCCAACACTCGTTTTTGGCAGTTCATTCATGAACACAACCCTGTCAGGAACGGCCCACTTTGTTATCGTCCCCTTCTCGACGTATTCCATGAGATATTGCCTGATCTCCTCCTCGCTTACGCCTTCAGCAGGAACGACAATTGCGAGCGGCCTCTCACCCCATTTCTCATCCGGAATACCAATCACCGCCGCCTCTCTGACCTTCGGATGCAGGCTGAGAATGTTCTCGAGTGTCAGAGTAGAGATCCACTCCCCACCGCTTTTAACCACGTCCTTGAGCCTGTCAACGATTGTTATGTATCCTTCCTCATCCACCACCGCTATATCTCCGGTGTGAAGCCAGCCACCCCTCCACAGTTCTTTCGTTTTCTCCTCGTCTTTGAGGTAGGTGTCCGTAAGCCACGGCGCCCTTGTAACAACCTCACCCATCGTTTTTCCGTCGGCAGGCACATCAGCCATGTCCTCATCGACAACCCTGACGTACACAAGCGGGAAGGGTATTCCGGTTTTCACGGAAATCTTTGTTTTCTCCTCTTCAGACAGGTCAAGCAGGTGGGGCTTCAGAAACGCTCCGGTTAAGGCAGGACAGGTTTCAGACATGCCGTAGGCCGACATTGTTATGATGCCCTTCTCCCTCGCTTTAATTGCAAGACCCTCAGGGAGTTTCGCTCCTCCAATCAGAATCTTCCACCCGTTGAACTTCAATCCTTCGGGGATATTGTCAACGATCATCTGAAGTATGGTTGGGACGCAGTGCGTAATTGTGACACCCTCTGAGAGTACGAGTTTTACAATCATTTCAGGTTCATACCTGCCTGGATACACGTGCTTGTGCCCGAGGAGGAACATCATGTATGGCACTCCCCATGCATGAACGTGAAACATTGGTGTGAGGGGCATGTATACTTCTTTTTCCAGCACAAGCCTCAGAGGAGATCTATAAGCGGCAAGTGCCACACTTCCAGAAAGGGTGTGCAGGACAAGCTTCCTGTGGGTGAACCACACCCCCTTTGGTCTCCCTGTCGTGCCGGTTGTGTAGCTGAGGGTGGCCATGGTGTTCTCGTCAAAATCGGGGAAATCGTAATCGCTGCTTGCATTCTTCAGCATTTCCTCATACTCAATGTCGGTGAGAGTGTTTTCTGGCATGGCATCATCGGTCATTATCACGTAGTTTTTCACGTTTGGCAGCTTATCCTTGAGCTTCTCCATCAGGGGGACGAAGTCCCTGAAGACGAGAACAACCTCGTCGTCTGCGTGCTGCATCGTGTAAAGGATATCTTCAGGACTCAGCCTCACGTTGACAGTGTGCAGAACCGCACCCATCATCGGAATCGCGAAGTAGCATTCAAGATAGCGATGGCTGTCCCAGTCAAGAACCGCCACCTTGGTGCCTTTTTTAACTCCAAGCTCTTCAAGTGCGCTGGCAAGTCTGTGGACTCTCTCGTAAAATTCCGTGTAGCTGTATCGCACCTTGTCCCTGTAAACTATCTCCTGCTTCGGCGCATAGTTCACCCCACTCTCCAGAATATGCTTTATCAAAAGCTGGTAGTTATAGGCCTCATTCATGATTGATTGTTTAATTTGCAAACTAATATATCTTTTGTTAACCTGTTAACCGGCACAGGCCACAGCATAACCGAATGTCCACACACTACTCAATTCAGAATTTTGCACACCCCTTCCCGAAAACAGCAGACAAAATTTTAAAAACAATTTCTTGATTGTTTGGGCATGGCTAAACCGCTTGAGACGAGAGGTGCAAAACTGCTTGCTCTGATGCTCGCACTTATCATGCTCGGCTCTGTACTGGTGTATGCTTTCAAAGGCTCAAAAACCCTACCCGAAAGAGAAATCAAGTATGAGGTAAGTGGATTTAAGGAGATACTGGACCTTGTTTCGGATTCATCGAGAGTGATATATCTGAACTTCAATCTGACAGATCCGGGACTTGTACAGCTGGTGGATGCTTATTACAAGAGTCTTGTGTCCTATGATCCGCTGTTCAGATACAATTACATTGGCCTCGTCTCTCTCAATTCAATGTACTATGTGGAGTATCCCCAGACTCTGCCAGGAAACAATCCGTACGTTTATCTCCTCGATTCCGGAAACTACAAGGTATTCTTCAGGCATGAGAGCAAGGATGAATACATGGGCGTTACCGTCAAGCTCGTTAAGGGATATGCGATGGCTGAAAATGTGAATCCAGTTGCTGTGGGTACATCCGATGCGGTTTACAAGTACATCGACAGGATTTCAGGTGTTACGAAAGTTGAGGACAATTACACTGCATACATCGAGAAAATTCCAGATTTGAATTACAAATTCGCTCTGGTGCTGTTTGGAGACCTTGCCAACAGGAGCATAAGAATGAACGGTTCCGAGGGCGAGGTGGCTGATTTTTACTTCGAAGGCATTGCCCTGAACGATTCAGGCGGATACGACAAGGTCGTGGCAATAAACTTCAAGCAAAACATCTTTTTCGTTCAGAGCAACGTCACAGAATACTACAATGTGACCAGGTATGGAGACCTCAACATAGCATTCATGCACGATACAAACTTCACCAGAATTCTCGAAGCAAAACCGGAAATGAGAGCAGTGTTCATAAAACCAGTCGAAACATCTGGAAATGAGAGTTGAGGGCAACACCACCATTCTTTTATTTGGACCGGGAAGATTCGAAAGCAGTTCCTCTGCCCACATCTTCGGTGGGAAATTCAGGGAAGCCCATGTAGAGAGAGGAAAAATCCTTCCACTATACTTTCCGGAAGATGCAGAGGTAAAAATTACCGGAGACTACGTTGCAGTCAGCGGCAGCACGATACCGGAAAGCTGGAGAAGGTTTTCAGATAAAGATTACGGCAGAATATTCCTTTTCGGAGAATCGGACTCAGGAAAGAGTAGCTTTGCAGCATACGTGATGAACACGATGGGTGTCGAAACCGCAATAGATGCCGATGTGGGACAGAACGACATTGCACATCCCGGTGCAATGGGGATGGGCGTGAAAAAATCTGACGTATATTCCCTCCAGCAGCTTGAGATTTCTGAGATAGCCTTTGCGGGTGTGATTTCACCTTCCGGTTTTGAGTCGAGGTGTCTGAGAGCGTTCACACACCTTGTCAAGAGGGTGAAAGGCAGGGCGGTCGTCGATACCACAGGGTGGGTCAAGGGGTGGAGGGCAAGGGAGTACAAGCTGTCCAAAATAGAGGCGTTCGAACCTGACGTTGTTGCCTGTTTTGGCCAACCACCATACTATCTGGAGGGTTATGAAACTATTACACTCGAAAGTTTTGTTGTTAAGAAGAGGGACAGAAATCTGAGAGCGTCAATCAGAGGGAGGAGGTACGAACACTGGCTAAGCGAGCTTGAGGAGGTCGAAGTTTGCATAGACGATGTCAAAACGAGGAATACCTCCATGCTTCGGGGATACAGAATGGAAGATGATCTCCTGAGTTCATTTGGAGATGTTGTATATGCTGAGAAAGGCTTCGATTTTCTGAACATTTACTCTGAAAACTTCGATGCCGGCAGGGAGGCGATATCGATGCTGAGAGAGCTGTATGGTGTTGCTGAGGTAAACATTGTAAAGCCGTCCGACCTCAGGGGCCTGTTCCTGGGACTTTTCAGGGGAAACAGATACCTTTCCCCTGGAATTCTGAAGGACATCGACTTCGAAGAGAGGAAAATTAAAATCCTTGGCCGTAAAGATACCGACACTGTTGAGTTTGGAAGCTTCAGGCTCGATGAAGACCTGAAGGAAATACTGGTGAGGGTACCATGATAATCGATATCACCACTCAGAAAAGGGAGGTAATCATCGACATTACGGATGACGTGAAAAAGGTTGTTCAGCTTGAAAATGGATTTGCTGTCATCTACACACCCCACACAACCACAGCAGTCATCGTGAATGAGGCGGAAAGGGGTCTGCTTGATGATTTTATAAAAAAGCTCTCCGAGCTTGTGCCTTACATGGCAGGATACTCGCATGACAGGATAGACAGCAACGCAGATGCACACATCAAGGCAAGCATTCTCGGAAACTCCGTAACAATTCCAGTTGTGCGTGGTGAGCTTTTGCTCGGTACTTGGCAGAGAATACTTTTTGTTGAGTTTGATGGGCCGAGAAAAAGGAGAGTTTACGTGATGACCTATGAAGCCAAGAAGGGTTGAAGACCGGCAGGATCACTATTACTGGAGAGCAAAAAAGGAGGGCTACAGGAGCAGGGCTGCATACAAGCTCAAACAGATGAATGCAAAATTTGGGTTAATAAAACCCGGCTACTGGGTTCTTGATCTCGGAGCATCCCCGGGAGGCTGGAGCCAGGTTGCCGCTGAACTTGGGGCCAGTGTAGTTGCCATTGACCTCAGCCCAATGAAAGATATTGAGGGGGTTACATTCATTCAGGGTGACATGACGTCCGAAGAAACATGGGAAAAAATCAGGGAAATCAGGGACAGATTTGACGTTGTTATCAGCGACGCATCACCCAAGATCACAGGACACTGGGACATAGACCATTACAGATCCGTTGAGCTTGTCGAGGCGGCATTCACAATTGCCAAGAAGTTCCTCAAACCGGGTGGAAACTTTGTCGTCAAGATGTTTCAGGGCGAGGAGACCCCGAAGCTCTTTGCAGAGTTTAAAAAACATTTCAGATTCAAAAAACTTCACTCACCACCGGCATCGAGAAAGAGGAGTTCGGAAATTTACTTCATAGGCAAGGGGTTCGGAGGAAAGTTCAGACCGAAAAAAGACGAATGAGTGTATTTTGACATCATTTCTATTTTACACGTCCATTTAAGCGATCTAAAGTACCGTAAAGGTTTGTAAAGACTGATAAAATATCCGGTGCCTTTTCATCTGTGGTACCTGAAACAATCGATATATTTTTTGACACGTAACATTAGTATGGTGATTGGTATGAGGTGGTATATCGCAATAGGTGCGGTGCTTATTGTTGCACTGATGCCCGCATTCGTCATGGCACATGGCATGATGGAAGACGATGACGAGCATCCGTATGCAAACGACAGCATGAACTCAACAATGAATGAAACCTATGGCATGGGTATGGGCATGGGTCCGGCAATGGGAACGGGTCACGATGATGACGACCACGACGATGATCTAACCGAAAAAAGGCACGAGATGAGAGAAAGATGGAAAGAAAGAATGGAGGAAATTAAGGAATACAGAGAGAGAATGAAAGAGAGAATGGAACATGTCAGGGAAGTCAAGGAAGAACACAGAATGAAATACATGGAGGAGAAGGAGAGATACGAAAGAATGAAGCACAGAGGTCTCGAGGACCCTGAGGTATTCAACACCGCAAAGGGGTTTGTGGTGAACGGTGTTGGATTTGCAATAGCCCATCTCGATGAGCTTGAAAACAGAGTGATAGCAATGAATCTGAGCGATAATGCAACGGCCGAACTTCTTGGGGACATTGAGGCAATAAAAGAGACCCTTTACGGATGGGAGCTGGTTTTCAACAACTCGACAACCCCGCAGGAATTCAGAGATAATGTCCTTGCGTTCAGAGAAGAGTGGTCGCTCCAGAGGGTGAAAATTAACGCAGTCACCTCAAAGGTCGTGGCACTCAAGTTCCTTGAGGTTATTGAGAAGGCTGAAAACAGGACATGGATAATAGAAGATAAAATAACAAAGCTTGAAGAGATTGGGGCAGATACCACAGAGATCGAAGAGGCCTATCTGGAGTATCTCGAAGCCCTTTCAGAGGCAAAGGATAGCATAACTCTTGCACTCCAGCACTTCGATAACGCAATAAATTCAGACAATTATGAAATGGCCATAGAGGAGCTTAAAGAAGGTAAGGAGCTTTATCACGAGGCAATTGAAGAATTCAGAGACTCTATGATGGAACTTAGGGATGTGTTCAAAGAGTATGCTGAGAACATTAGAGAACTCAGGCAGAACAGCACGGCTTTAAATGAAAGCTCATGAGGTGATTAAAATGAATGCAAAGCTGCTGATCATACTATCGGCAATTGCTGTAATAGCCATCTTCGGATGCAATCAGAAGGGCGTTGAGGAGACTGTGAAAAAAACCACCACTCCAGTGGAAACTGCGACACCCTCTGCCACGAACGTCAGCAATGTTGAGACATCAATAGACGACGTGCTGAAAGAGCTTACAGAACTCCAGGAGCTTGAGAATGCGACTCAGGAGCTTAACAACCTGAGCTTTGACATTTAAATTCTGCTTTTATTTTTTAACTTCTGGAATCAGGATCGCCCCATCGATGCCGTCCACGATTCTTCCCCTGCCATCCAAATACAGTTTCACAGCCAGAGCAGAGATTAACGCATCAACCTGATTGTGATCTGCAATTTCCGTATCGAATATCAAAAAGTTATGCAGACGCTTTTTTATCACATCCAGTCCGTCTTTGGACCTTTTGTTTGCTTCAGGTGCGATGTCGAGGATCGTGCGTGTTGCGTATGGATAAACCTCGTAAACCTCAACGCCTTTTCTTCTGAACTCCTCAGCAATTTCCATTCCTTTTTCGCCAACCCTCCTTAAAAACCCTGCGCCTGAGGGAAAAAGGCGTATACCCATCTTCAGAAGCTTCCTTTCGCACTCTCTGAAACCACCTTTTTCTGGAAACGAGAGCGGCGCATCTATACCAACTGCAGACACATCAATATCGAGCAGTTTCCTGTAATCGTCAAAAACCACTGCTTTCCTTCCATCAATGACTGCCGATACTGATTTTCTCAGACCGACATCAATACCGGCAACCCACATAACATACTGCACCGGTTCTCTTAACTTAAAAATGCTATGAAACTCCACTCAAAAGGCGGATTTCTCAGGGATAAGGATTTTAAACTCATTACAACCATCTATACACATGTTCCTGATATTTGATCCGGTGTACCTGATACTGGCGACCGTGGGCTACATGATAATGTTCCTCATGGCGGCATTCATAGCCCCGAAACTCGCAGGAAGGCTTGCGGGAAGGTTCTCTCTTTACACATCCATGCTGCTGGTGGCAGTACTCATTCTCGCAGTTAGTGGCTCCGTCATATACTACGTTCTCGTATACTCAGGCATTTATATCGGATTTTACGGGCTGATAGCATTCATAGTGCTGGCAAATCTCGCAATGTACCTCATCTCTCCTTACATAATTAACACGATGTACGGGGCAAAACCCAGTCCAGAACTTCAGGCACTCGTCGATGAGATAGCGATGAGACTTGGTGATAAGAGAAAGTACAAGGCCATGATCGTCAAGTCACCTCCCAACGCATTTGCCTACGGAAATTTCCTTACAGGGAAATTCGTGGCAGTGTCTGATGCACTTGCAGGCATGCTCGAAAGGGAGGAACTCATGGCAGTAATAGGGCATGAAATAGGACACCACAGACACAGAGATTCAGCAGTGATGCTCCTCTTCGGACTCCTGCCCTCCGTGATCTTTTACCTCGGATACGCTCTCGTGCATACAGGATTGAGGGATGACAGGAACAGGGGTTCAGCACTTATAGGCATTGCTGCGGTTGTGGCAAGCTTCGTCGTTCAGATCCTCGTTCTGGCGTTCAGCAGGCTGAGAGAGTACTATGCCGACACGGAAGGAGTCAGGGTTGCCGGAAAATTGCCCATGCAGGCATCTCTCGCAAAGATACATGCATACTACCACAGAATCCCGAGGGCACTCGATGAAATCAGGGACAGCAGTTTCAAGGCACTGTTCATCTACGCATTCACAAATGCGGTTGCTAGCCCATACGTGTCAATGAGGGACATTGAGATGCTGAAGAAAACCAAGGTCTCACCCGTTGAGGAATTCCTCTCAACGCACCCGCCCATATCCAAGAGGCTGACGTTTATCGACTCTCTGCCATACTGATTGATTAATTTTTAATAGTTTCAGAACTATTTATTTTTATGAATCCGGAAGCATTATACAGAATCAGCTACGGGCTTTATATCGTTTCAAGCCATAAAGACGGTGTGCCAAACGGTCAGATAGCCAATACAGTCTTTCAGGTAACTTCCGAACCTGTGATGGTTGCAGTATGCCTGAACAATAAAAACCTCACAAACGAGTGCGTGAAAGAATCCGGAGTGTTCTCTGTATCGGTTCTTGACAGGAATACACCTCTGAAATTCATAGGAAAGTTCGGGTTCCGTACAGGAAGAGATTCAAACAAATTCGAAGATGTTGATTTCTTCTGGGGAAAAACCGGAGCCCCGGTTGTGAGAGATCACAGCATAGCATACATTGAGGCAGAGGTCAGAGACATAATGGAAGTCAGGACCCACACCCTGTTTTTCGGTGAGGTCGTTGAGGCTGAAATTCTTAAGGATGGAGAACCACTCACGTATGCAGAGTATCACTACAAAATGAAGGGGAAGACTCCCGAGACGGCCACAGTATACCTGGAACACCTCAGGATGTGACAGGAACCTCACCATGACTTTTCGCACATCTGGGGATGCTGAGACAGTTCGGGAAAATCCCGGTTTCCCGCAGATTGTGCAATCATTCATTGCACTAAAATAATTGGAATGGAGATGTAAAAAACGTTCAGCCCGGATTCACTTCAGAATTGGTCCAACATCCTCGTAACCCTGCCTCTGACCTGTCCCTGCCTGCTTCACGAGCCTTTCTGGATTCCTCACCAAGTCGATAGCATTCCTTACATGTTCCCTGACTCTGTTTTCAGCCACCCTCAGTAGAGTTTTCTCGTCCTCCGCCTCATCTTCATGGACTGTAACATCGATTATGTGTGTGTTCGTCATCAGCTCAGCAATAATCTTTCCTACAGAAAGGGCAATGTAGCTCAGAGCGTCTTTTTCAGCTCTACCAACCCAGCCAAGGGTTATGACTATGTCGCATTTCTCCTCCTCAATCAGCCTTTTCGCCTCTACCGGAAGGTCCTTTATTCCTGGAACTGTTCTGCGTATGTACTTCACACCAGCGTAATTTTTAAGCTCGTCAATGGCTATACTGCCCATATCTATTCTGGAGAACGTTGTGTCCACTATTCCTATCTTCATCCAAGCTCCTCCATCGCAGCATGTAATGCTGGCTTTACCGCATTCTTTCTCAATAGTATATCTTCTATAGCGGAGAGCGTGGCGACCAAATCCCTTTTGGTAACATTGCCCATGTGACCGATTCTGAATATCCTGCCCTTCAGATGCTCCTGTCCACCAGAGATGGTTATTCCGTACTCCTCTCTCAGAGTCCCTCTGAGATCCCTGTCCGCAATACCGTCGGGCATTTTTATGGCCGTTACGGTGTTTGAGTAGCTGGAGTGTTCGTTCAGAGCAGGGAAAAGTTCGAGTCCGGCATTTTCAGCCCAGACCCTGGTTGCCCTTGCAAATTTTCTGTGTCTTTCGATCCTGTTTTCGATTCCCTCTTCTTCGATTATTCTGAGAGCCTCGGCAAAGGCGAGAAACAGAGGCACAGCTGGGGTGTAGGGTGTCTGATTGCTCTCAGCCTTTTTGACATAGGCTCTGAGGTCGAGATAGTAGGGCACGGATTCGCTGTAGAAATCCCACGCCCTCTCGTTTATTGCAACCGCCGCAAGACCCGGTGGTGCCCCTATGCACTTCTGTGATCCAACCACTGCAACGTCAATGCCCCACTCGTCCATTCGGACCTCGTCTCCACCAACACTCGTAATCCCATCCATAATAACAAGGGCATCGTATTTTCTGGCGATTTTGGCTATCTCTCTTGCGGGATTGAGTATTCCGGTTGATGTTTCGTTGTGGACAAAGGCTATGGCCTCACTTCCGTTCGCGAGGCTCTCTTCAACCTTTCCGAGGTCAACACTGCTTCCCCACTCAAATCTGAGGTGATCCACTTCTGTATATCTTGCACCAATCTTTGCAAACCTCTCTCCAAACTTTCCATTATCCACAACGGTGATTTTTTTAACCTTTGAAAACGAAGCAACAGCGGCTTCCATTCCAGCAGTTCCGCTACCGCTGATGATCGCAATATCGCCTGAGGTTCCGAAAAGAGGTTTTATTGCATTCTTGCAGTATTCAAAAACCTCTTCAAAATCCCGGCTTCTGTGACTTATCATCTGGCTGGACATCGCCTTTATTATCCTTTCGTGAAGTTTGACCGGTCCCGGAATCATCAGCAGATCGTCCCTTACCATGTTCTGAAGCACGAACGGGGCGTTAATATAATTTTTGCCGGAGATTGGATATAAAAATATATAAAAAATTTCCTAAATAATTTGTCATTCTTTCCTCGGCGGATTCATCACCGCCGAAACCACCCCTCCGGCTATAACAAGGATTGAACCCAGCCAGACCAGAGATACGAGCGGGACTACATGAACCTCAAAAAACGCAGAGTCCATGGAGATACTTCCAATAGCAATGTATATATCCTTGAACGGGTCAGAGAGTATCGACACTGAATATATCACCCTGTCCTGTCTGAGAAGGTTGTACTGGGTGATTGTTGGGGTCACCGTTCCCTTTAAAACACCGTTTTCATACACGTTCAGCGTTATCACGACCTCAGACCTGTCGTGGTGGTCGATCTGCCTGGCATCCGTGATTTCAAGGGTGATGTCTCCAAACCTCGTGTCGATTTTTGTTTTATCCTTGATTCCCACCCTCACATTCTGATGTACCTCATCATACATCCAGGCTCCAGCAACTCCGATGGCGATGAGTATGATTCCGATGTGGACGATGTAGCCCCCGGCCTTTCTTGCATTCCTGAGGTCTGAGGGCCTGAAGGTCATGAGGTGATTTGTGAGAGAAAATACGCCTATACCTGCAGCGAGAGACACATAAAACATGCCTGCAAGTATCTGAGTCAGGGCAAACATGATTGCTCCGGCAGGAACCGAAATCCTGAGCAGCCTGAGCGTATTCTCTCTGTCAGCACGCCAGCCTATGGAAATGCACGCACCGAGGAGAACTGTCAGCAGAATTGCAAGGGGTGTTTCAACCCTGTCGTAGTACTCTCTCCCGACAGAAATTCCTGAAACAAGGGTTGGAGCCACGGTCCCGATGAGTACTGTGGCGGTGGATAGAATTAGTATGAGCATGTTCAGAAAAATCGCAAAATCTCTTGAAAATGTCGAATACTGTTCTGAGTGAAAAACATCCTTTCTCGCGGAGAACAGGTATGCAGACAGCATCCCCGCAATTGCTATCAGGATCAGGTAAAGCCAGCCCTCAGGATTCTCACCAAACGCATGCACACTCTCGATGATTCCGCTCCTCGTGATGAACGTGGCAAATATTACGAGGGCGAAGGAAACATACGCCAGCCAGTAATTCCAGCTTTTGAAGCTCCTGTTTCTCATTATTCCATGAAGAAGGGCGGTAATCGTTAACCAAGGTAACAGAGATGCATTTTCAACCGGATCCCATGCCCAGAATCCGCCCCATCCGAGGGTCTTGTAGGCCCACCACGCACCAAGAAAGATTCCAACTGAAAGGAATATCCAGGATACCAAAGCCCACAATCTTGCTCTCAGGTGCCATCCATCCTGTTTGAGGTAGATTGAGCCAATGGCGAGGGCAAAGGGTATTGTCGCTGCGGCATAGCCGAGAAATACTGTGGGTGGATGGAGCGCCATTTCAGGAGTTCTCAGTAGCGGATTCAATCCGTAACCTTCACCCGGATTGACACCGAACCTCTGGAATGGGTTGGAGAATGTCAGCATCACAAGAACGAAAAATGATACGGTTGCAGAGGAAATTGAAAGGGCCAGTGCAGAGAGAGCATCTTTTTTCTCAACCCTCAGGAACACGACATTAAGAATAGACAGGAAAAATGCCCAGAGGAGGAGAGAACCTTCCCTGCCCGCCCACACTGCACTTATTGTATAGGCAAGATTCAGATGACTGTCAGAGTAGTAATAAACATACTGAACGTCGAAATCCCTTACCAGGAAATAATACGTTAAAAGCAGATAGGCAACAACGATGATGAGGGAATACAGGTATGTCGCCTGCTCGCCTTTTCTCGCGGTTATGGCAGCTTTTTTCCCCCTTGATCTTACGGCAAGAAGGAATGCATAAGTCGAGTAAAGACTGGCAAAAAAGGCAAGAATAAGTAAGAGGTAGCCGGGATCCAGACCCATCACCTCTTCAGTTTGCTGTCCTCCACCTCATACTTGCTCGGACATTTCATCAGCACGTCCTCAGCGTAAAAGACACCATTCCTGTAATCGCCCTTTACAACCGCCTGAATAACATCTTCACCCGGGAAGTACTGGAGAGAGCCATTATATACAACCAGAATCTCACTCTTTCCATCTGTCAGTTTGAACGTTTTTGTTCCGTTGTCGTATTCCACAAGCGAGTACTGGACAATCGTTCCATTTACCTGCACGTTCTCAGCAGTACCTCTGCTGACAACCTCGCTGACGGTCAGATACGGGCTTATGCCCTGGTTGAACGCAAAAACCACGAGGATGGAAAAACCTATCAGCGAAATTCCAATCATAAGCCTTATCTGGTTCGATTTGACCATGATAATTCTCTGATCGGGCAAATTAAAAACTTTTTCCATCCGGATAAATAGTTAATTATGGTTCATTACGGCTCAGCACTCAAGACCCTCATCACCATTCAGCGGGGCCCTTTCATCATTGCCGGGATATCTCAGGCTGCCACACTTTATTAACTTTTACCGGACCCCTTATCGAAAAATTTTTAATGTTTAATTGTTAAGAAATTCTCATGAGAGCCGCAGTTGCCACTCTGAAAAATCCCGAAAGCAGAGAAATAGGGCGAAAGGAAATCTCTTTCAAAAACGCCATTTTTAAAAGCGCAGGTCATGCTTACTGGAAAACGATCATTGCAGATGAATCAAAAATCGTGAGAAAGGACAGGCTCGAGGTCATCAGGATTAGAGAAATAGAGCTTCCTCAGAAAAGCACAATCGCACCACTGTCGATCTTCAGACATGCTTACGGAACAACCATTGATGTTCTCACAGATGAAATCAGAAAAATTGAGGAAGTCAGAAAAATCAGATATGCCTATTTTTATGGGATAGACTACGGAGAAATCGAGCCGGGAGACATTATAGGAGTCATAAAGGTTTATCCCATCAATGTCGGAAGCATGGAAAAAATTGAGTATCTGAAACCACCCGAAACCAGACCAAAGCTCGAAAAAATTCAGGGTAGTGTTGTGTACAAAGAGGGAGATCTCGTTTACAGGAAGAGAATCATCATCGAGGAACCCTGGTATTCAAGATGGCACATCGGAGAATGGAGAATGCTCGTCGCTGACGAAGACGTCTCGCTTGAACCCGGCAACGGCAGGATGATAAAGATAAGACCGGTCGAGATACCGAGAAACACAATCCCGGTGCCACTGTACGGCCACCGCCATCCCCTGGGAACGATAATCGACGTTTACTCTCCTGGCAGACCCAGAAGGATTGAGGAGAGAAAGCTCATTACCGGAGTGTACTTCCTTCCGGCAGAAGGGGGCGAAATCAGAAAGGGAGACGTCATCGGTGTCCTGAACCTGTACACTGTGTCCATAGGCGAGATGTTCGATAAGATCGTCCCCTTCCTGAACGAGAAGGTCAGGGGAAATGTGGTCGTCAGGGAGAACAATGGCCTTAAAAGAATTGAATTCGAACACACACCGTTCCTGTTCAGGAGAAGCAGCATAGGATACCTGAAACCCATTATAAGTGCAGAAACCAAGACCATTCGGGCCAACAGACCAGAGAGAATTCTGCTCGAAAAGATAGATATTCCGGCCGGTTCAGTCATTCAACCAATGGGTGGAAGAGGGCATGCCTACGGAATAACCATAGACGTGGAGCTTGAAGCCCAGAGGTTCGTCGAAGAGGACAGAGTTGTCGATTCGGCCATAATAATATCACCATTCGATGGTGAGATCCTCAGAGGAGACATGATAGGCGTTCTGATGCAGTATCAGATAACGCCCCTGACCTCTCCAGAACTGTTTGTGAGGAAATATGGCTGATAGACGGGGCAAGGATAAAATATTTAAATAGACCTGCCTATCCAGAGCATCAGGAGGTGTCACTGTGATCTTTCAGGGTAGAAGTAAGAGGAAATACACGGGAAAGCTGTACAAGAGGTTCAGGAAAAAGAGGAAGTATGAGCTTGGAAGAGAATATGTTGAAGCGCTGATCGGAGAGAGGAAGATCAAGAAGATAAGGGTCAGAGGAGGTAACTGCAAGATAAGAATATACAAGGACAGATACGCAAATGTTTACATCCCCGCAGAGAAAAAGGTCGTCAAGGCAGAGATAAAGAGGGTTCTGGAAAACAAGGCCCACATACACTTCGCCAGAAGGAACGTGCTTACAAAGGGAGCGGTAATAGAGACATCAGTGGGCAAAGCAGTAATCACCAGCAGACCCGGCCAGGATGGCGTTATAAACGCTGTTCTTGTTGAGGAATAATTTTTTATTAAAAATCCTTACAAATTCTGCCTTTTTTAAAAATATTCCCTTTTCCTGCCTCCAAACCAGATTTAAAGAGAAAATTATTAATATTTGTTCAAACACCATTCAGTAAATTTCTGGTTTGGTGAATCGGCTGGAGGTGATTGTTTTGGAGGCTCCAACAAGAGAACTGCTCTGGGGAATCGGGAAATCACTGCCTTATTACGTCCATTATGCACTGTTTCTGATTGCAACGCTGATCTTCCTGGCAGGAGTATACAGATGGTACAGGATACTCAAAATCGCCAGAAACGATGAGGACAGACTCGACAATCTCGGAAAAAGGATCTGGTACACAATAAGAGACGGATTCCTGTTTGTCAGACTGTACTTCAGAGAATCCCAGATGGGTCTGATGCACATCCTGATACTTTGGGGTTTCATAGTGCTCACAATCGGGACGCTCATTCTGACCGTAGCAGCAGATATCAACTCGTCATTCTTCAGGGGGACGTTCTACCTCATTCACGAAGCGCTGATGGACCTTGCAGGTCTTGCTCTCCTGCTCGGGTTGATCATAGCCGTTGTGAACAGATATTCCACAAAACCGAGCAGATTTTCAAAGGCCTGGCCCTACGCAAAGGATGATGGTGCTGTACTTCTGCTCCTGCTCACGATAACAGTTCTGGGATTTGCTGTTGAGGCCATAAGAATTGCAAGCGGTACACCTGCCTACACTGCAATTATTGGAGAGGCAATAGCAAAGCTCCTTCCCTATGACCTGGGACTGTACAGAACGCTCTGGAGTGTGCACTCACTGCTCGCCCTGCTCTTCATAGCCCTCATACCGTATACAAAGCTCGCACACGTTATTGCTGCACCGCTCAACATTCTGACCAGAAGTGAAAGGGGCGCTGCCGCAAGAACTGTTGAAGACGAGGAATACTTGGGGGCAATAGAGCCAGGGGACCTGCAGTGGAGAGACATCCTCTCAAGCCTGGCATGCATGAGGTGCGGGAGATGTCAGGACATGTGTCCTGCCTCTAACTCCGGCACCACACTCTCCCCAATGTTCCTGATGCAGAATCTCAGAAAGACGCTAAACGAAAACTTCGACATGCTCGGCAGGCCCAAGAAAGAAGATGTTCTGCTTCTCGATAATGTTCTCGACATGGAGGCGGTATGGGCGTGCACAACATGCAGGGCCTGCATGGAGATGTGTCCGATTTACATCGAGCAGATGGAAATTATCGGCGAGATGAGGAGAGGCATTGTAGAAAGCGGAGAGGCACCGCCCGACATCAGAGATTTCCTGACAAACGTCCAGAAGCAGAAGAACCCGTGGGGAGAGGCGAAATACAAGAGAGACGCATGGGCCAAGGACCTCGATGTTCCGAGGACCAAGGATTCTGAGTTCGAGTGGCTCTGGTGGGTTGGCTGCGGACACGCCTTCGACAACAGGAACAAGATTGTTGCGAAGAAACTTGTGAGGATACTCAACGAGATAGGGGTCAGCTACGCCATACTCGGAAGGGAAGAGGGTTGCTGTGGAAACGACGTGAGGAGAGTCGGTGAGGAGGGTCTTTTCCAGGTGCTAAAGGAAGAGAATGTGGCAGCATTTGAGAAATACGGTGTTGAGAAACTCTTTGCCACATCACCGCACTGCTACAACACATTCAGGAACGAATATGAAAACGTGGAGGCGAAGTTCATTCTCGAAATAATATACGATGCCATAAAGGATGGCAGGCTTAAGCTGAAGCATCCAGTGAACAGACGGGTTACGTTCCACGACCCTTGCTACCTCGGAAGATACAACGGCATGTATGAACTGCCAAGGGAGATTCTGAAGGCAATTCCGGGAATTGAACTTGTCGAAATGGAAAGGAACAGAGACAGAGCATTCTGCTGCGGTGGAGGAGGTGGAAACCTCGTAAGAGAGTATCCGGGAGATGACAGGCCCAACAACATAAGGGCAAGAGAGGCAGGGGACACGGGAGCAGATGTTCTCGCCGTCGCATGCCCGTTCTGCATGATAATGCTCGAAGACGGGGTTAAAATGGAGAAACTGGACGACAGGATGGCAGTGATGGACGTGATTGAGCTTGTGTACGAGTCCGCTTTCGGACCCGAAGAAGAGGAGCAGTAAACTCTCTATTTTTAATTTTTCGATTCAGGGGTAGTAAACAAAGTCCCTGACTTCCTCAAAAACAGAAATGTCAGGCTTTCTCTTAACTCCAGAAAAAACTTTTCTGATTGCGTCTATGGCTCCGAACCTGTTAAGCGGCTGGTTATTGTTGCCGCACTGATAGCTGTACGTGCATTTCGGACATCCATCCTCCCTGCCACATTCACAGTTTTCAAGTACGTTGAGGGAGATCTCCAGTGCCCTCTCAAGTCTCGAAAACAGCAGCTTGCTCACACCATTACCACCTTCGCTCGCATCATAGACAAAAATAAAACCATCCGGTGTGGAGACCCCGCCGAGATTGCTGCTTCCTCCGCCTGTTATTGCATCACTTGCATCTATAAGCACATGCTCAAGTGCGTGAAAAGAGCCCGCATAATAGTCCTCATAATCCATTTTTTCCGGGAATGGTGCAGCAAAGAGGAAACCTTTTGTTCTGAAGGAATAGCTAACCGGTTTCTCAAGGTACCTGACGGTCTTTTTGCTATCGTCGTATGGATTCTTCAAAATGTAGCCGGTTACGAATATCGTAACCTCAAGATCACAGTAATGAGCATCGATTGGCTCAGAAATGCTCTCGAGAACCCGTATGAGTCGAGGGGTGGCTGAATACAGGGGAGTCGTGATTAGCACATCGCCAAACTCCTCCACATGCGCCTCAAGTTTTTCCAGATTCAGCTCGAGAACCCGGTATTTCCTCATGTTGTGTATGAAGACACCACCAGGGTGAAGCTCCTTAACGGCAACGGGAAGAACTCGTTCTCCAATGAATCTCTCTCCATGGTATATCTTCACAGACTTTCCAGCACCCCTGAGACTGAAGTCACGTTTCACACCGCCTGAGAAAAGAAAACCGCCCCCATCGATGAGCAACCCGCTTTCCACCATTCTGTCAACAATCGGATCATCGATTTCATCCCTCGTGAGGGGCATTTCCATAGCCATTGAAAGTATGTGATGTTCCTTAACCAGCTCGTTGTCCCGTTCAGCATAACACAGTGCCTTTTCCCTGAAATATTCCTCAGGATTTTTTCTGTAGTAGTTGGATATCGTATCCTCTTCCCTGAGTATCAGTATTCCTGTACCTTTCCTCCCTCTACCGGCCCTCCCGATTCTCTGCAGGAAGTTCGAAAAGGGGACGGGTTCGCTGATCACAACATCAACATCACCGATATCTATCCCGAGCTCGAGCGTCGAGGTTGACACCAGAACCTTTATCCTGCCGTTTCTGAAGTCCATTTCTATTCTCTTTTTCAGGTCAGCAGGCAACCCAGATTTGTGAACGTATGCCCTCAGCCCCTCTCTTTCAAGAATCCATGCGAGAGTCTCAACACTTTTATAGCTGTTGCCAAATATAAGCACCTTCCTGTCCTTCAGCCTCCTCAGAATCTCCACAACAGTTCTGTAAAAGTTGCCGTAAAACATTATGAAATTCAGCTCACCGGTTCTCACGTTCTCAGAAACTACCTCGAAATCTCTCTCGAAAAGGATTTTTCCGAACTCACCGGGATTGTCTATGGTTGCCGAACTTGCAATTATCTGGGGCTTGCAGAACCGCTCTATTCTTCTCACAAGCCAGTATATGTTGGACCCGAAATAGCCAGAATAGCTGTGCAGTTCGTCGAAAACAATAATTCTGACACGCTCGACAAACCTCCGGAATGAGGGGGTGTTTCTCATATGGTAGTCAATCATGTCCGGATTGGTCAGGATTACATCTGCATCGCCGCTCAAAACAAGCCTCCTGCTCACCCTGTCCGAGTCTCCGTGGAAATCTGCAACGCTGAGATTCATCGATTCCGCATAGTATCTCGCCTTCCCGAGCTGATCCCTGATGAGTGCCTTGGTCGGGTAAATCACCATGGCCTTGCCACCATCGCTGGCAATTCTTTCAATGAGCGGGATCAGAAACGCCTCTGTTTTTCCGGTTCCGGTGGGGGCAGTGATTATCACATCCCCGCCAGCCAGTATCCTTCCAATTGCTTCGTACTGAAATCTGAAAAGTTTCTCAATTCCCCTGAGTTGAAGAGCTTTTTTCAGATTTTCTGAAATATCGAGTCTGTCCAGTTCCACATCTGGGCGATGATTCCCGGAAAATCTTCTGAAAAGAACTACCTCACAGTCAGTGTTAAAAAGGGGTTTTAATTCATCATCCCTGCAGATTTCATCAAATATCTCAAGATTTCGCTGTCTTGTACTCTTTCTGGCACATACACATCTGCTTTTGAGCCGTCTGCATCTGGGGCAGAAGTATTCGTTAGCTTCCATCAGCAAGCACTGCGAGTATCTGTTTTACTCTTTTGTCCTTGATTGAGTATATTCTGTACTTCCCGTTCTGCCTTTCCTCAACTATCCTTGCGGACTTCAGCTTGCTCAGGTGATGGCTGACGAGCGTTTGCTGCTGGCCGAGAATTTCCGAAATTGCACAGACACACATGTCGACATGTGATAAAATCTTCAGTATCTGAAGCCTCAGAGGGTTTCCAAGAACTTTCAGGAAGTTCGAATGCTCTCTAAGCTCTTCATCTGTGTAAAGCTCCAAGATTCCCTCATAATCACACTTGCAGTAGTAGTCATATGCCTCGTCCTTATCCTCAAGCTTCTTTCTTTTGAATTCTGAGTAATCAAATTCATAGGGCATGTTTGTTACAACTATTGTAAACTTATAAAATTAACGCAGTTAATGCAAACAGATGCAAAAAACATAATGAAAAATGAATGAAAAAATTTACCTAAGAACTCGCATAGCATTGTTTTCTCCACTTCAGGAGATATTTATGAGTTGTTTCCAGCTTTCGGAGGTCCAAAATACCTCGGGGTTCTCTCCTTATACCTCCTGTACTCCTCTCCAAACACGCGCTCAAGGTATGGCTCCTCAAGCTCCACCACGTATTTATGGAACCCGATGGCAAACGCCGCCGTGAGCAGAAGCGCGAGGAGGGATCTGCCCGCAAGCGATACTCCCAGGAATATCAGGAACATCCCCAGATTCTGGGGGTTCCTGCTGTAGCGGTATATGCCGGTGGTGACGAGCCTTGATGTGTCCAGTCCGGACACCCTCTTAAATGAGCGGAACTCCCTCACACCGAGGAGCAAAACTGTGAACCCTGTGGCGGTGACCACAAAACCCCCAGCCAGGGCAGCCGCTGCGTTAATGGGCACTGTCCAGAGCCCCTCTAAAGAGGCCCACAGTATCAGAACGAAGTGAAGTATGTATGATGCCCACACTGCGATGGAGAGATTGGTGGGCAGAGTTTCTCCCTTCCCGTAAATTTTCTTTATCTCGGAAAACACATACCCATCCAGCACCAGCCAGAGAACAAGGAGAATCACAAAAAGCCAGCTCATTCTTTTTCACCCCGTCCGGGATGTTGGGAAAAAACAAAGGGACGCCGGAGGCACGGCATCCCATCACCTCAGAATTCTCATCGCGTTCAGGACCGCTATGAGGGCTACGCCAACGTCCGCAAACACCGCCTCCCACATCGTTGCACTCCCGGCAATTCCCAGACCGATGAATGCCAGCTTCACGCCGAGAGCGAGAACAATGTTCTGCCATACTATCTTCCTTGTCTTCCTTGCGATTCGGATGCCTCTGGGAAGTTTCGACGGCTTATCGTCCATTATGACGACGTCAGCCGTTTCTATGGCAGCATCACTGCCCAGTGCTCCCATCGCAACACCCACATCGGCTCTCGCAAGCACTGGCGCATCGTTTATGCCATCACCGACGAAAACAATCCTGTCATCAGGTGCCTTCTGTTTCTCAAGCTCTTCAATCACCTTCACCTTGTCCTCCGGCAGAAGTTCTGCATAATACCCGTCCAGACCTATCTCTCTGGCAACTTCAGCCGCAACTTCCTTGCTGTCCCCGGTAACCATCACCACACTTCTGACTCCCAGCTGTTTGAGTTCCCGGACAGCATGTGCCGCATCTTCCTTTACCTCGTCCGAGATGACCAGATATCCTGCATAGGTCCCGTTTACAATCACGTGTGCAACGGTCCCGTCAACCCGGCATGTGTCGTGTTCAACGCTGAACCTGTGGAGAAGTCTGTCATTTCCAACCATCACCTCAGTGCCGTCAATTCTTGCTCTCACACCATGCCCTGCAATCTCCTCATATTCCACTATCTCAGCTTCATTGATCTCTTTACCGAACGCTTCAATTATTGCCCTTGCAATTGGATGATTCGAATGTGCCTCCGCAAGAGCTGCAAACCGGATAATCTCCTCCTCCGTAAATCCGTTTCTGGTCTCAATTCTCGTAACCCTGAACACACCCTTGGTCAGTGTTCCGGTTTTGTCGAAGGCGACTATCGTGGATCTGCTCAGGGCATCCAGGAAGTTTGAACCCTTGACAAGTATTCCGTCCTTGGCAGCTCTGCCAATGCCTCCAAAGTATCCGAGAGGTATGGACAGGACGAGAGCACAGGGGCACGAGATCACAAGCAAAACAAGAGCCCTGTAGATCCATTTGGAAAATGGTTCCCCGAAGACGAGCGGCGGGATTACGGCTATAAGCACCGCAAGTCCCACAACCGCCGGGGTGTAATACCTGGCAAATCTTGTGATGAACTTTTCAGTCTTTGCCTTCCTGGCTGATGCGTTTTCAACAAGCTCCAGAACCCTCGATATCGTGGATTCTCGAAGCTCTTTGGTAACCCTTACCTTGAGAACACCGCTGAGATTCAGCATCCCTGAAAGAATTTCGTCCCCGGCCTTTACACCCCTCGGAATACTCTCTCCAGTCAGTGCTGACGTGTCCACTGTTGATTCGCCTTCCAGGACAACGCCGTCAACAGGCACTCTCTCCCCGGGTTTTATGAGAATCACATCCCCCGCCCTGAGGTCCTCAGGCTTTACCTGGATTACTCCAGCGCCTTTAACCAGGTTAGCATATTCTGCCTTCAGGGCGAGCAGGGACTTTATGGAACGTCTCGACCTGTTCACTGCAAGGTCCTGGAAGAATTCACCGACCACATAGAACAGCATCACGCCAACAGCCTCGGGGTACTCCCTGATGGCAAATGCTCCGAGGGTGGCTATGGCTATGAGAAAGTTCTCGTCAAAAACGTTACCCCGGATAGAGTTGACAGCGGCATTTCTGAGGATCTTCCAGCCAACCAGCAGGTAGCTGACCACGAATATTCCGAAAACAAAGTTGTTGTCCAGATTGTAGTAATACCTGAGCACGATTCCGATACCGAAAAGCACGAGAGACGGGACTATGAAGTAGAGCCGGTTCAGAGCATTTTCACCATCATCGTGCTGGTGCTCGCCAACATCCACAATTTCGATGTCCGGCTCGACCCTTTTGACGATCTCCTTTGCCTTCTCCCCATCACCATCCACTGTCATTTCTTTCGTGGCAAAGTTCACCATCACGTAATCGAATCCCTCTTTTTTCAGCTCCTCTTCGATCTTGGCAGCACAGCTTGCGCAGTCCAGATTCTTGAGCCTGTATTTCTTCAAGGACTCACCTCCATGCCCTCTGCAACATGCTCTATGGCTATTCTCAGAATGTCCGCAACATGCTCATCATCCAAGCTGTAATACACGTTCCTCCCCCCTCTGCGATACTTCACGAGTTTTTTATCCCTCAAAACCCTCAGCTGGTGAGAAACTGCCGAAACTGAAAGTCCAGTTATGGCAGACAGGTCACACGTGCACAGTTCGTGTTTTGAAAGAGCAATCAGAATCTTAATTCTCGTGGAATCAGCGAAAGCTTCAAGGAATTCAGCAAGTTCAACCACCATGTCATCCGACGGGAGGGACGAAACCACCCTGTCCAGGTATTCTCCGGTTTTTCCACCCTCACATACGGGAGCTTTCTTTTCCATATTTGAACAATTGCTCAAATATCATATAAATTTTCCGGAGTTTTTACGGAAAGACCAAACCCTTATTATATCCCCCGCAGCTATTTTGAATGAATGTTGTGGGTTGAGAAATACAGACCTAAAACCATCGAAGACGTTGTTGCAGACAAAACCGTGATTAAAAACGTTCTCACCTGGGCTGAAAGGTGGAAAGAAGGAGTAAAACAGAAACCTCTCCTCCTTGCAGGACCACCTGGAGTCGGAAAGACATCCTTGGCGCTGGCCCTTGCAAATACGATGGGATGGGAAGCCGTGGAACTGAATGCAAGTGATCAGAGGAGCTGGAACATCATCTCGAGAATTGTCGGAGAGAGTGCGTTTAATGAAACCATCAGCGACGAGGGCGAGTTTCTTAGCTCAAAAAGAGGTAAATTAAAGCTCATCATCCTGGATGAGGTCGACAACATACACAGGAAGGAGGATTTTGGTGGCGAATCCGCACTGCTGAGAATTATCAGGAAAACCCCTCCCCAGCCGATAATACTCATCGCAAACGATCCCTACGCACTGTCACAGGATCTGAGAAAAAACGTTGTCATGATCAACTTCAGGAGGCTGAACAAAAACCAGATTGCTAAAATTCTGGAAAGGATCTGCGAGCAGGAAGGTGTGAAATGCGACAGGGAGGTTTTGACACTTATTGCCGAAAATGCTGGAGGAGACCTTAGAGCTGCGGTAAACGACCTTCAGGCAATTGCAGAGGATAAAAAGGTGCTGAGACCTGAAGACGTGGTCATCGCAAAAAGAACCCAGGAAACCGATGTGTTCAAGGTTCTCCAGAAGATTTTCAAGACAAAACTCCCCGCACACGGAGATGCGATGCTTCTGGACCAGAGCCCAGAAGACCTGATAGTATGGGTTGAGGAGAACATGCCCCTCGAATATGAGGACGAGCAGCTGTACAGGGGGTACAGAGTTCTGGCCCATGCTGACGTATTTCTCGGCAGGGTCAGAAGGAGACAGTTCTACAGGCTCTGGAAATACGCAACATACCTCATGACCACGGGTGTGCAGAACGTTAAGCCTGAGGCGAAAAGGGGGTTCACCCGCTACCGCCCGCCATCAATTTTCAAGAAGCTTGCATACACCAAGTCCAAAAGAGAGACGTACAGAAAGATTTTGAAAAAGATAGGGAAGTACTCACACATGTCCGCCAGGAAGGCCGTTGAAGTGTATCCGTTCCTCAAAGCCCTCCTCAAAACACTCGATGTTGAGAGATGTGCATACATTGCGGCATTTTACGATTTCTCGAAAGAGGAGCTGGAATTCATGACAGATGGAAAGAAAGCAGAGGAAATACATCGGTTTGTTGTCGAACACAGACTCCACAGGGTTGAAGACGAGACCTTCCTTTCCGGATTTGGAGGGCAGGACGAAAAATACGATCTGAGGAGTTTGCAGGATGAAGGTGAAAGCAAAACCGAAATTGACGAGACAGAAACAAAGGAAACGGACAAGGTTGACGAAGATGTTAAAAAACAGGGGAAGAAAAAGGAAGGAGTGAAACATGTCACGCTCGACGCTTTCTTTGGAGAGGATTGAAGAACTGGCAGGCATCAGGGGTTACATCACTTCTCTTCCCGGCACTGGAGGAAAGATAAAGGAGCGGGAAGAGAATTTTGAGGTAAGGGAAATTGTAAACATAAAAACCAGGGAGAACGGCAGATACCTGATCATAAAGGTCAGGAAGAAAAACTGGGATACCCTGAATTTTGCGAGAGTGCTGTCCAACATTCTTCACATAAGCAGGAGGAGGATAGAATTCGCCGGAACCAAGGACAAAAAGGCCCTTACCGTGCAGTATTTTTCCATCTCAAAACCCGATGAAAAAATTGTAGAAAGGCTATCGGGCCTGAAAATAAAAGATGCAGATGTGGAAATCGTTGGATATTCTGACAGGCCCGTAAAACTTGGGGACCTTACGGGAAACGAGTTCAGAATAGTTATCGACGATGTGGACAGCACCAGCAGCATAGAAGAAATAAAAGAAGAGCTGCAGAGCAAGGGAATTCCGAACTTCTTTGGCCTTCAGAGATTCGGAACCATGAGACTCATCACTCACGAGGTCGGAAGGCACATCATCAAAAGGGATTACGAGGAGGCTTTCTGGACCTATGTGGCGAAACCATCAGAGCTTGAGGAGGACGATCTGAGAAAAATAAGAGAGACTCTCTGGAATGAAAGAGATCCAACTGTGGGAATCAGAGAGATGCCGAAATTCCTCGTATATGAACGATCACTTCTCCAAAAGCTGATTGAAACAGGCAGTGAACTTAAAGCACTGCTATCCCTGCCGAAAAACCTCAAGCTCATGTTCGTTCACGCATACCAGTCCTACCTCTTCAACCATCTCCTTTCCAGCAGAATCGAAGAGTTCGGAAGCCTTAGAGAGGTGGAGACCGGAGACTGGGCAGATTACCGGAAAAATGAGAATGGATTCGTTCTGAACAGAGAGGAGTTTTCGAGGGTTACTGAGTTCAACATCAGGAGGGTGAGTTTCCTGCTGCAGAATGGGTTCGCCTTCCTATCACTTCCCCTTCCAGGGTATGAAACCCGGCCTGAGGGGTGGCATGGGGAGAAACTTGCAGAATTGCTCGAAAGCGAGGGTGTGAGGCTTGAAGACTTCAGGGGCGAATACCCGGAATTTTCATCCAGAGGCGCATACAGGGTTGCAGAGATCCCGTTCGACTTTGAGAACCTGAAAATAGACATCAGTGAATCAAAACTGATATTCGAGTTTTTCCTGCCCAAGGGGTGTTTTGCAACATCGTTCCTCAGAGAATTCATGAAGTCAGAGTATCCCTATTTCCTCCAGAAAGACTGAATCTCCGAGAATATCCCTTGTGCCATCGTAAACTATCTTCTTTCCCAGATCCATTATCACAACTCTTTCTGCAAGTCTTTCTACGAGATCGATTTCGTGGGTTGAAAATATCATTGTGCCTTCATAATTTTTAAGAATCTCTATCATTTTCCTCCTCGTCTTCCCATCGACGTTGGCTGTCGGTTCATCCAGGAAAAGAATTTCAGGCCGGTATATCAGAACGCTCGCTATCTCCACCCTCTTTTTCTCTCCACCACTCAGTCTGAAAGGAGGTTTTTCCATAATCTTTTCGAGATCAAAGATACCCGCAAACTCATCGATTCTTTTTCTTATCTCGTCCTCATCAAGTTCAAGCTGATAGAGTGCATAGCTCAGCTCGTCGCTGACCGAAGGATTGAAAAGGAAAATATCGGGATCCTGGAACACAAATCCGATTTTTCTTCTGAGGGTCTCCATCTCCTCAAATATGTCTCTGCCCTCAAAGAGGACCTTTCCCGTGTCCGGCTTCAGCAAACCTGAAAGGACCATCAGCAGCGTTGACTTCCCACACCCGTTCGGACCGAGCACTGCCACTCTCTCTCCCCTTTTTATAGTCAGAGAGAGTCTGTTGAATCCCAGGGTCCCGTCCGGATATGTGTAGGATACATCCCTCGCTTCAATCACAGCATCAGCCACCATGCACTCACCCCGGCAAGATACGCAAGGTAGAAGTAACCCGGATCATATCTTTTTGTAAATGACACATGTTTTCCCCTCACTCTCATGGCCATTTCTATCTTTTCGGCTTTTTCAAAACTCCTCAGGAAGTACAGTCCGAGCATCTCTCCCCCTCTTTTCAGCACTTCTGAGTGGTTGCTCTTCGTCAGTCTCCTCGCCTCCCTTGCAAGCATTATGTTCAGCAAATCTCTGAACATCACCGTGGTGTATCTGTACGTCAGCCAGATCGTGTCGGAAAGCATGTCAGGAAGCTTCAGCCTCTTCATTGCATAAACGATTTCGTTCAGCTTTGTTGTCATGATCAGCATCTGAATTGCAAGGATTGCGGAGAACACCCTCAGCGGAAAAATTACGGCATAGTGGAAATCCTGTTCGCTGATCGATACAGGAAGTACGATTACAAACGAGAACACTGTGAAGAGATAACTCCTCTTTACCAGCTCCTTTAGGCTAAGTCCGGTGTTAAATGCAAGCAGCATTATGGCGACTATTGTAAGCATCAGCTTTTTCGGATCAAAGGTTGTTATCGAGAGGAGGATTAATACGGCAGTCCCGGCAAGCTTTACAGCAGGATGGACTTCGTGAAGGTAGCTCTTCCTTGTGTATTCATGTATGAAAAAATTTTGAAAGTATTCTGCTGCATGCTTGAGTGTTTTCTCAATCAGCAGATGCATGTCTTCTCATCATCGCCAGAGATATAAATATACTCACTCCGACCAGCCCCGAAATCAGTGTTCCGAGGTAATCATTCAGTCCCGGCACAGTGTAGTCCGGAAGGATGCCGCTGTATTCCTGGTTCTCCTCAATTCCGAGCTGATGTGCAACATTTTCGAGGGGTTCCGAATAGTTCACAAGCTCGGCGAGATATGCAAACACTGGCGATACGAGTATCATCAACGCAATGACCGTCAACGCCTTCTTGCTGACCTTCGTCTCAGTTCCAAGGTCTGATCTGCTTGAATGCACGTATGAGACTATCCCTGCTGTGATTATTCCCTCAATTATGCCCAGAACGCCGTGCCACAACCCCATGGCAGATGTCGTGATGAAGATGTTGTACTTAAAATCCGACGACAGACCGAGTTCGATTCCGGCAAAAGCTGCGGCCAGAGTTATGCCGAGCCATCCGGCCACGAATGCAGCAAGATTTCTGTTGGTGTTCGACAGAAGTCTGTACAGGTAGTAGCCCACAAAAACATTAACGACCGCCATATTCCAGAGATTTGCTCCAAGTGCAATCAGACCGCCGTCTCCGTAAATCAGAGCCTGAATTATCAGAACCGAGGCCATTGCTATGCTTCCCGCATACGGCCCAAGAAGAATTCCGGCCAGCGCACCTCCCACAAAGTGTGCCGAGGTTCCACCGGGAATTGGCCAGTTTAGCATCTGGGCCGCAAAAATTCCTGCTGAAATCACTCCAAGCATAGCTGTGTTCACTCCATTTTCCCTCACCTTCTTGATTGAATACCCCAGCACGGCTATGGTCAGCGCCCACATCGTCAGTGCGAGGTTCAGTGTCAGAAACCCATCCGGTATGTGCAACCAACCACCTCCTTAATTAATTGTTGTTACTGATCCGTGTTTTCTTAACAACAGATTATAAGTTTTTCCCTCAACATACACATTTTACCCATATCAAACTGCACAAGATATTTCAACAGCAAAACAAAAATACTTATCAGGGACAGGAAATATTAAAATCGTACTGAAAAGGTGAACGGATGAAGTCGGTGCTTGTAGTTGATGACGAAAATGCCATCAGAGGGATTCTCACAATAATGCTTTCCGGTAGGTTCAAAATAATAACTGCAAGGGATGGGCGAGAGGCTCTTGAGAAATTCAAGGTATTCAGGCCGGATTTTGTCATAATGGACTTGATGATGCCCGTTGTTAACGGGGTGGAGGCCATAAAGGAGATCAGAAAAATCGATTCTCAGGTTATTATTGTGGCACTCACGGCCTACGCGGAACAGAGAAAGGAAGAGCTTGTGGATGCAGGTGCCAACGAGGTTCTGGGAAAACCATTCAGAAGAAAAGAGCTTGTCGAAATTCTCCAGAAATACATCTGATTACCCCCTGGTGATCAGATCGGGTTCTATTTTTACCGTTTTCAGTTCTGGAATTTCTCCAACGTATGCAAGGACATTATCCTTTATTACCAGAGCGCCATCCACGTATTTTTTTGCATGTTCCCAGAATTCTTCAAGAACTTCAGTTATCTCCTCTTTCCCGTGGTCTTCCTTTATCCGGTTTCCAAGTGCGGTTGCAAAGGCATCAGCCAACGCAGGATTGTCGGAAAAGATGGTTGCAGCATCAGCAAACCCAAAGCTTATCGACGGCCCAATTTTACCGCTTGACGTGCATACTGACTTCAGTTTCCCGTTACCCTCAATCTCAAATCCCACGGACGTCCTGTTTCCCGCATAGATGCCAATAGTGATGCTCTCGTCATTTTTAATAACTATGTCTCCGCCATTGTCTATCACAATAAGGTCAGAATTTGCCCGTTCAACACCATACCAGGCAACTGTCGCCGCAACCGCCGCCATTGGTCCAACTCCCGCTATCCTCGAGGCGGCACACATCCTCTCCACGACGTCCCCATGACATTCGAGAGGTTCGAGAGACGTTAAAAAAATGGGATTCAGAGCGATGTATTCCTCAATTTTCTCTCTCGCATACATCATACCCGTTACTGCTTTTCTGTACGTTTCGTCGTCCCTTGCCAGTATCGTTGTAATGGTCTGCTTGAACCTGAAACGATATCGCCTGTAATTCATTCTGGAAGACTCAGAGCCTTTAGCGGGCATACGCCTATGCATATCCTGCATCTCACGCATTTTTCTGACTCTGCAATGACTCTCTCATCCGAATCCTTGTAAAACACATTGACCGGGCAGACACTTATGCATGCTCCGCAATCGACGCATGCGTCGCTCTTTTCAATACCTCTGACAAGTCTGCGAACCTCAACCCCCCGTTCCTCAAACCTCGAAATGATGTTCTCAGCAAGTGCATCATCAATCTCGATAACTATCCTGCCCTCCCTTGCTCCAACTTCAGCTTCAATGATGTTCATCAGCACCTTTTCTTCGAGAGCCACCTGAACAAGTACTGGCTCCTTTACAGCCGCAGAATCATAGATTAACTCGAGCATCATCACAATCACCTCGCAAGCAGCTTGCTGAGGTCCTCGCTGCTGACAATACCTATGACCCTGCCCCTGGCATCAACCACCGGCAGTGCTGAAATTCTCTTCGACTCCATTTTTCTGGCAGCAACCTCCACTGGCTCGTCAGGTGATGCCGTGATTACCTTCTTGGTCATTATCTCCTCCACACGCCCCGATTTTCCCACTGCAACGGCTTTAGCGATATCCCAGCTTGTAACAATCCCCGCAAGCTTACCGGATGAGTCAACGACAGGAAGGTGATTGATACCCTTTTCAATGAGTGTTTTCGAGGCATCGGCTATTGAAGTGTCGGGAGTCACTGTTATTGCGGGAGTGCTCATCACGTTTTTGACCACCTTTATCTCTTTCTGTCTCATTGGCTTGAAAACTTCCTTTGTCGGTATCCTTTCCACAGGCAATGAAAGCAGGAATTCTCCCTTTTCAATCATCAGTTTCAGCTCTTCTGCAATCTTTCTCGCCATGTGGTAGCTTGACAGTGGCGAAACCCTCACTTCTTCCCCGTTTATCTCAACCTTTCCACTCCTGAGCTCTGCGTAGGTTACCTTTCTGATTACAGGTCTGTCTCTTCTTGGAACTCCAAAGTCGATTATTACGGTTTCAATATCCTCATCACGTATTGCTGTGGCTTTTGCCATATCCGCATCAAGGATCGGTATCGGGATGCCCATGCCGACAAAAAGTGTTGTTCCATAGCCGGGAAATGTGGCGGCCCTCATGTACTCGGCGCTCATCTCTTTCAGGTTGCCCTGCACCATAAGCGTTCCGAAAGGAGGTGCATGCTGCGTCCCCTCGCCGGTAACGTATCCCTTAGCACCGCCGAGGAATATTCTCGTGCCAACACCTATTGTCCTGTATTCCGGATCGTTGTTCATGGGGGAAAGCTCACCAACGCCGGCATAGGTAACGTTACCAAAATCAGGAAGCAGCGTACCCATGTAAGTCCTGAGAATCCTCTCCGAAGAGTTTGTGGCCGCCCTGTATCTCTGATAGGCGTTTCTCGGGTTGACCATGATTGCCTGGTTAACATCCTCAAGGCTTATCTCGGTTACAATTTCCTTTCTCGGATAGCAGTCGGTGCCGTAAGCTGTTGCTCTCAGCTCAACTTCCTTACCCCTAAGCAGATCCTCAATAACGTGGCCACCGCCATATTCCATCCCGAGAGTCTCTGAAAGCTGGGTAACTCCGAGGTATGCATCAACAGCGGCAACACCGGTGTAGGCTTCAACGTCGTTCAGCCAGACTTTCTGCATTTTTATCGGAGGGTCTGAATGTCCGAAATTGAAGAAAACTCCGGAAGAACACATTGCCCCGAATGTTCCCGTGGTTACCACATCTACTTCCTTTGCAGCTTTTTCTGGCCCAAGTTCCTGAACGATCTCTTTCATTTCAATTGCTGTTACAACGCTTGCAGAACCCTCAACAATTTTCTGATTGATTTCATCGACTGTTTTCACGCTGAGAGGTGAAATCTGTATTATATAAACCTATCGAATTATTATCTCAGTCAATATTACCGTAGTTAATATGACCGCAGGTTTTCAGCCGATTGTTTTGAAACCGAGGCGTGACCTGGCTCTGTACCCGGTCAACTAAATGATTTTTCCTGGAAAATTGATCAGACTCTAAAAACCTTTTTTCGGAAAGGTTAAATATAGAACAGTTCTCGAAAAGTCATAATTTTACGTGAGGTGAAACAATGAGGCTCGAATCCCACCCGATTGTTGATTTTAAGAGGGGAAAGGAGGTTACAATCTATTTCAACGGAAAACCGGTAAAAGCATATGAAGGTGAATCGGTCGCTGCCGCTCTTTACGCCGCCGGTGTAAGGGTTTTCAGCAGATCCTTCAGATTTCACAGGCCGAGGGGATTCTTCTGCGCTATCGGAAAATGTTCCCAGTGCATGATGGAAGTTAACGGCGTGCCGAACGTCAGAACCTGCAAGATTTACGTTAAGGACGGCATGCAGATAAGAACCCAGAACAGCATTCCGGATGCCGAGAATGATGCTCTCGCAATTTTCGACAAGATTATAGATACAGTATTTCCCCATGGGTCCCATTACAAGAAGTTTAACAGATCCGCCAAGCTCAGAGAGCTTGCAACCAAGCAGATGAGAAAGCTTGCGGGTTTTGGAAACCCACCCAAGTCTGTTCCGGACGTTGACGCAGAGTATGAAGTAATCGAAACAGATGTGGCAGTCATAGGCGGTGGTCCCGGTGGAATGAGTGCCGCCATTCATGCCGGAAAATACGGTGCCAGAGTAATCGTAATGGATGAGAATCCATTCTTAGGGGGCCAGCTTGTTAAACAGACCCACAGGTTCTTCGGCAGCGCTAAGGAAAGAGCCGGGACGAGAGGCATAAAGATTGCCAAGATTCTTGAAGAGGAGTTGCTGAGCTACGACAACGTGGAGGTCAGAAAGGAAACCAAGGTTTTCGGCGTGTATGGTAACGAAGTTGCGGCTGTGGAAAAGGACAGAAAACTGCTGAGAATAAAGGCAAAGAAAATCGTTATAGCTACGGGAGCTTACGAAAGAACGCTTATTTTCGAGAACAATGATCTGCCCGGAGTGTATGGCGCTGGCGGTGTCCAGACACTCATGAACGTTTACGGAATAAAACCGGGTGAAAGGGGCCTCATTATTGGTTCCGGAAACGTCGGTCTAATTCTCACATACCAGCTTCTTCAGGCAGGGGTGGATGTTGCGGCAATAGTCGAGGCGATGCCGAGAGTTGGAGGGTACTTTGTCCATGCTGCAAAGGTGAGAAGGCTTGGGGTGCCGATTTACACCAGGCACACGATAGTGAGGGCGGTTGGAAACAAGAAAGTTGAGGGTGCAGTGGTAGCACAGCTCGACGACAGGTGGCAACCCGTCCCGGGAACAGAGAAGAAGTTCGATGTGGACTTCATATGTGTCGCAGTTGGCCTATCTCCGGCCCACGAACTTCTGTATCACGTGAAGGCCCAGATGAAGTTTGTTCCAGAGCTTGGAGGGCTTGTACCCCTGAGAACAAGATACAACGAAACCAGTGTTGAGGGAATCTACGTTGCGGGAGATGTTGCCGGTATAGAGGAAGCCACTGCTGCCATCATGGAGGGCAGGATTGCGGGCCTGCATGCTGCGATGTCCCTTGGTTACGGAGGGGAGGACGTAAAGAAAGAGCTTGAAGAGGCGGTGAAGGATATTGAAGCATTCAGAGCAGGTCCGTTCGGTGAAAGAATCTGTCACGGACTTGAAAAATGCACCCTTGAAAAGGAGGTGTCGTTATGAGCAACTATCTCGAAAGAGGATATCTTGAAAGAGAGGATCTCCCACCATTTCCCCCGGAAGAGAGACTGACATCCGGTAAGCCTGTTGCATACATTGAATGTGTTCAGCCGATCCCGTGTTCACCCTGCTACGAATCATGCAGATTCGATGCAATTCAGATGGACAACATAAACGATCCTCCAAAGCTCGATTATGAGAAATGCACGGGATGCATGGCGTGCATAAGAGTCTGTCCGGGACTTGCCATTTTCATGCTTCAGATAAAGGACGGCAAGGGGTATGTCACAATTCAGTACGAGTTCCTTCCCTGGCTGCAGAAGGGTGACAGAGTGAAGCTGTACAACAGAAAGGGCGAAGAAGTTGGAGAAGGCACGGTTACCTGGGCACTGAATCCCGAAAGAAATGACAGAACACAGCTTGTAACCATTGAAATGAATAAGGATCTTATTTATGAAGTTAGAGCGGTCAGAAAGAGGTGAAAAACATGGTCAAGGAAAGAAAGATTGTTTGCAGATGTGAGGATCTGACTGAGGAGGAAATTATTCACGCCATTGAAGAAGGATATGATAACCTCGAAAGCCTGAAGAGATACACCGGTGCCACCACCGGAGCCTGTCAGGGTAAGGGCTGCCTCATGCACATCATAAGGATACTCTCACAGAAAACAGGAAAAAGTCCTGAAGAGATCGGTGTAACCACTCAGAGGCCACCCGTGAACCCTGTCCCGCTGTACGTCCTGTCGGAAGGTGGTGAATCAGAATGAAGGTGGCGATTATCGGCGCTGGTGTGATGGGACTATCAACTGCATACTACCTTTCCAAGCTTGGTGCCGAGGTTACAGTTTTCGAGCAGAAGTACCTTCTCTACGGTGCAAGCGGGAGGAATTCCGGTGGAATCACGCCGATGATTGACAAGAAAGAACTGATACCCTTCGCTCTGAAAAGCCTTGAGCTTTACGATAAGCTGCCAGCTGAAGTGGATTTCAACTTCCTTTTCAGAAAAGACGGGTATGTAAAGGTCGCAGCAAGTGATGCGGATGCTGAAAAGCTTAAGAAGGACGTAAGAATTCAGAATGAGCTCGGAGTTAAATCAAAGATAGTTGAGCCTTCAGAAGTTAAAGAGCTTGTACCTGACTTCAACCCGGACTCAATAGTTCTGGCATCCTACTGCAGTGAATCGGGCGTTATATTTCCCTGGCCTGTGATATGGGGCCTTGCCAGGGGTTGCAGAGAAAACGGTGTGGAGATAAAGGATCAGACCGCTGTGGATGAAATCGTCATTGAGGGTGGAGTCAGGGGCGTCAGAGCAGGAGGAGAGTTCCACAAAGCAGATGTCGTGGTGAATGCTGCAGGTGCATGGAGCAATAAGGTAAGTGAGAAGGCCGGTGTAAAGCTTGAGAACAAAATCCTGAAAGAGGAGATTTGCGTAACCGAGAGCATCAAACCCTATCTGGACCCGTACATCTATGATATAACATACGGAGTTTACCTGAGCCAGTCAGCGAGGGGAGAGATAGTCGGTGGGATAACCGGCAGAGAGGTGCAGGAGATCAGCACCGATAGCACCCTCGAGTTTGCAGCGAGATATGCTAAAAGGGCAACACAGCTCATTCCGATGCTCAAAGGCCTTGCAATGCTGAGACAGTGGGCTGGAGTGTACGACGAGGGTAAAGACGGTCTGCCGGTGGTTGGATTTACCGAAGTGGATGGATTCGTTCAGGCGAATGGCCTGGGCAAGCACACAGGAATGATAGTCGCCCCAGCACTTGGAAGAGAACTTGCAAGGCTGATAGTCAAGGGAGATAACCCCAATCTGAAGGAGTTCAGCCCGCGGAGATTTTAAAAATAAGGAATGAGTCTCACTTTCTTTTCTTTTTGATGACTTCCTCAAGCCTCTTCCCGATAGGCTCTTCGTGCGTGTACGGACACATCAGGTAATGTTCAACAGCCTTTGCAAGGGCATCTTTCGTTGCAAGCTCACCAGTCTTCCTTTTCAACTCTTCAAGCACATCCTCTGGTAAGACGGTCTGGGCATGAATAATCTTCACCATCATCAATCACCTAATGATGATAATGTGCATTGTTGTATATAAGTTTTGTGAAACCGGAAAGGAATGCAAAAAAAGCGAGACTGTTCCGGACAATCCGACCCTTTTTAAATGTCCGGCCCAGTTCTGGGAAATTTTAAATAGCTCTGAGTTAATCATACTCCGATGCCTGAAGAAGTAAATGGTAATTACGACTATGTAATTCTCGGGTGCGGTGCACTTGGCACAGCCATTGTCAAAGACCTGATATCCTCGGGAAAAAAAATTCTTGCAGTTGATGTGAATCCTGAAAAAGTTGAGGTCCTCAAGGATGAGGAGATCGATGCAATTGTCGGCGACATAGAGAGTGATGAGGTTCTGAACAAAATAGATTTCAGAAAGGTTACCGGAGTTTTAATCCTGACATCCAAGGACGAGACCAACAGGATTGTTGCCGAAAGAGTTAGGAAGGAAAACGGGGAGGTTCTGATAGTTTCAAGAGCGTCCAATTTAAAATCAAAAGAGGAGCTTGAAGAGGCGGGGGTTGACCTCGTCATAACCCCAATAGAGAGCATGAAAAGCACACTCGTTGGTGGTCTTAAAAAGGCAGAGTCCCTGAGAAAACTCAAAAAACTCAGGTCGGTGATACAGGAGACCGACGGAAAACTGGGAATATTCACACACGACAACCCTGATCCGGACTCAATCTCCTCGGCTCTGGCGCTGAGGGAGATCGCAAAGCACTTTGGAATTGAGGCAGACATACTTTACTACGGAGAAATCCAGCACCAGCAGAACAAGGCGATGGTAAATCTCCTGGGAATACCCATGATCAGAGCCGGAGAGGCTGACCTGTCATCATATTCAAAGTTCGCAATAGTGGATTCCTCCGGACCGGGTATCAATAATTCCATTCCAGGGGACCTTGAAATAGCAATAGTAATCGACCATCACCCCGCCGAAAACGTTGAGGCAGAATTTGTTGACATGAGGAATGACGTTGGCGCCACCGCAACAATCCTTGCGCTTTACCTTCAGGACCTCAAGATCGTTCCAACCAAAACCCTTGCCACATCGCTTTTCTTCGGAATTGAGTCAGAAACCGAGGGCTTCAGAAAAAACGCAAGGACAAATGATTTTCTCGCTTCAGCTTATCTGTATCCCTTTGTTGACAGGGAGCTGCTCGAAAAAATGGAGGGTCCAGCCCTGTCTACTGAAACGCTCGACGTTCTTGCAACAGCCATAAAGAACAGGGAGATATACTCCTCATTCCTCCTTTCCTTTGCTGGATTCATAAACGACAGGGACACACTACCACAGGCCGCAGACTTCCTCCTCAGGCTTGAGGGGATAAACACGGTTCTCGTATTCGGAGTCATGAAGGATGCCGTTTATCTCTCGGCAAGGAACGCCGATGTCAGAATCAATATCGGGGAGGTTCTCAAGAATGCATTCAAGGATGTTGGCGGTGCAGGTGGACACGCACATGCTGCGGGTGGAAAAATACCGCTTGGCATATTCGGAGATGTCAGCGATAAGGAAACTCTCGCAAAGCTTGTTACCCAGGCAATAAGAAAAAGGTTTCTCAATGCAATAGGTATAGAAATTGAAGAAAAACCTTAGTCCTTCTTTTTCTTCTTGAGAAGAGAGGGCAGGTGGATTGCGTACTTGCCGTCTTCCTGCAGAGCAATTATGACCTCTCCGCCCTCCATCAGCTTCTCGATGTTCAGTTCATACATCCCCGGGGCAATTATCCTCACACTCTCTATTCTCTCAAACTGTTCCTTAATCTCCTCAATTTCCCTGCCCTTTGACTTCGGAATGTAGAGAAACTTGTTATTGCCACACTCACATCCCTGCAGGATTCTTGTATCGCCATCAGGATACTCCTTTCCGCATTCGGTGCATCGGTGGGGCATCACCCATCACCAAGCTGAACCAGTGCTGTGATCAGGTCCTCCTGTTTCGAGAGGGTCTTCACCCTGTTTGCCGGGCCTATCAGTGTCAGTCTTCCAGGCTTCCTGCCCAGCAGCTTTGAGAAAAAGGATTCCTTTGGCGGGTAGCTCTCAACCTCTATGCCAACAAAATTTTCGTGATCGATTTCGAGCATGGTCATTTCGATTAGCTTCGCCTCCTCTTCAGGAGTCAGACCGGATTCAAGAACCACGATTTTGCCCTCTTTAACATTGTCAAGTATCATTCTCAGCTTTTCCATTGAAGCCATTTTTTCAAGCTTTTCTCTCGAGATGAGACTGAGCTGAATACCTTCCATATCCATCACCCGAATTTTTCTGCCATTACTCGATACAGTGTGTCGATATTCAGGCCCTTCAGAGCAGATATGGGAACGACGGTGTGCTGCGGGAAGGCTGCCTTGATCCTTGCGGGAGAAGCATTGGGCAGATCTATCTTGTTGGCAACGATAAGTAACGGCAGACCTCTGGCCTCGATGTTGCCGACAATCGTTACATTGACCTGGGTGTAGGGGTCCTCGGCAGAATCCATAACCAGCAGAACCCCATCAAGGTCATCAAGCCATTTAATGGCCTCTATGACACCCTCAGTGGCCTCCTTAGCTCTCCTTCTTGCCTCTTCCTCACTCATGCCGTATTTCAGAAACTCGTGGAAATCAATTTTCGTGGCGATTCCAGGAGTGTCTATGATGTCAAGTGTCAGGCTCTTTCCATCAACCTCTATCTTAACACCCTCCCTCAGCTTTGCCCTTCTTGTCTCATGAGGAACATTGCTCTCAGAGCCCATAACATCGCCTGTCCAGTCCCTGAGAATCCTGTTGGCCAGGGTTGTTTTACCGGCATTTGGTGGACCGTATATTCCTATCCTCATTTTGTCCTTCTTGAAGAACCACTTGAACATGCTTTTGAATTTCAGTCTTAAACTGGCCATCAACCCCATGTTAACCCCTCTTCACAAATTAACAGGGACTAAATTAAAAAACTTGTGGCAAAAAATAAAAAAGTTTTAGAAATTACTGAAGGCTTATTGCACCATTCGGACATGCATCAACACATGTCCCGCATTCCGTGCAGAGGTCTGCATTTATCTCCGCAACATCGTTCAGCTCAATAGCGCCTACAGGGCACTCATCCACGCACGTTCCGCATGCGGTACACAGTTCAGCATCAACTACTGCTGGCATTTCACATCACCTCAGCATTGAGAGAAACGTGCGGCGAATATAACTTTTTCTTAATTTTCTCACCAGAAAAGCATCCAATTTCATCAAATGGTTCCAAAAATATAAATTTTATACTTATTTGAAAGATGCTATTACTTTCGCAGTACGGACAAGACAGTTATATCACCTTGCACGCATTCAGTACATGAACTACATAGAGCAGGTAATCGCAAGGGCAATGGAGTACCACGAGGATGAGCTTTACAGATATACTGTTATGGCAGATTTCTAATCCACATACATATTTTTTAACCCTGCCGCACCGGTTATTCCGTGCTCAAGCTCGACAATCTGGTGCTGTCCGAAAGGAGGGCGATAATCTTCCGAAAGACAGGTATTATCGCTGACCTGCATCTCGGAATCGAGGGAGTTCTTGAGGAGAAAGGGGTAGCGATCCCATCGATTCAGATTGACGAAATTCTTCAAGAAATCTACAGCCTCATCGAAGAACACAGGCTCAGAGAGCTGATTATAGCTGGAGACCTCAAGAACGAATTTGGCAGAAACATTCCTGGAGAGTGGGCTGATGTGCGGAGGTTTGTCGAAAACCTCAGAGAGGTTGTTGACCTGAGAGTCGTCAGGGGCAACCATGACAACTACCTTCAGACAATTCTTTCAGGATACGGCATTGCTCTTGAAGATGATGCCCAGATTGGAGAATACACAGTGGTTCATGGTCACAACGATTCGCCTGCCCGCAGAATCATAATGGGTCATGAACACCCATCCATAAAAATACGGCATTCCGGAGCGACATACAGTTTTCCATGTTTTCTTCGCTGCAGCAATGATGAAAGAGAGGTCTGGGTGCTGCCGAGTTTCTCAAAGTTTTTCACAGGTTCAAACATTCTGGAGGGCAATTTCCTGTCACCCATACTTGGCGGTTTCAGACCTGAAGAGATAGAGGTGTATGCCATAGAAGACGGGGTTTACAACCTGGGGAATTTAAAAATCCTGGGCAATGTGATTTAATCGATGCTCTTCATAGTGATGTTAACGGGCAGGTGCAACCTGAACTGCATTTACTGTGGTGGCAGCATAGACGAAAACGTGATGCCCAGAAAGATAACCTATGATCCGGAAGACCTCATAGACTTCCTGAACTCCATGAACGACCCTTCAATTGCTTTCTATGGTGGAGAACCACTGCTTGAAATGGGTCTCATGAAAAAACTGATGGACGAGGTTGAGGCCAGACACTTCATAATCCAGACCAATGGTCTTCTTCTGAACAGACTCGAAAAGGAGTACATCGAGAGATTTTCCACGATCCTGGTTTCAGTGGACGGTGTCAGGGAAGTTACAGACTTCTACAGAGGTGGGGTTTACACGAAGGTGCTGGAAAACGCCAGAAAAATTTCAGGATATTTCAATGGCGAGCTCATAGCGAGAATGGTCGCATCGCAGAAAACAGACATTTACAGAGACGTGATACACCTGCTGAATCTCGGCATTTTCACTCATGTTCACTGGCAGATAGACGCTGTGTGGAGTGCCGAAGGAATATGGGATGATTTCAGCAGATGGTTAGAGGCCTACAAGAGCGGAATCTCCAGACTGTCGGAGTTCTTCATGCGGGAGCTTGAAAAGGGAGTGGTTCCGGGAATCGTACCGTTCCTGGGAGTGCTCAAAGCCTTGATCTTCAATGATTCGCCTAAACCACCATGCGGAAGCGGGACTGAGAGCTTCGCCATCACAACCGACGGAAGAATCGTCGCCTGTCCCATAGCAGCAGACCTGAGCTGGAACCATGCCGGAGACATATACACAGGAATTGCAAGAACTGTCGAACCTGTGGAGCCATGTCCTTCCTGCAGATACTACAGTGTATGCGGTGGCAGATGTCTCTTCACTAACAGAGAGAGGCTGTGGGGTGACAGAGGTTTCAGACTTCTCTGCGATGCTACGATTCACCTGATCAGGGAGATGGAACTCATAAGGAACAAGGCATTATCACTTGCAGAGAGGGGCATAATCGAGCTTGAAGACCTGAATTACCCGAAATACAACAACACAACCGAGATAATACCCTGAGTCAGTTAATTATTTAATCAGAACGTTGCGAGCGTGCAACCAATGCTGATGCACGAGTTCGTTGTGTGGGCTGCACTGATGCTGGCGACAACAGCAATCGTCATGATTTCGGCGAAGAAAATTGGTGTCGAAATTATAATAGGTGTCTATGCCGTTTTAAGTGTGATCGCCAACATCGTGGCGGTGAAGCTGATCTCCGTTGGAGGGATTATTGCTCCCGCTGGTGTGATTGTGTACAGCGTCACTTTCTTGCTGACAGACTTTCTGAGTGAAATCTACGGAAAGGGCGTTGCAGGTAAGGCTGTGGCAACTGGCTTCATCGCCAACATAATCTACCTCATTGTAATCTCGGTGGTATTGCTGTGGAGCCCCGCCCCGTTCATGCCCCCTGAATTTATCGACTCGTTTAACGCAGTCTTCAATCTCGCACCGAGGATCGTTCTCGCATCTCTGATCGCATTTGTGATAAGCCAGACGAATGACGTGTATGTGTTCCACTACATCCGGCAGAAAACTGGCAGAAGGCATCTCTGGATAAGAAACAACGTTTCAACAGCAATTTCACAGTTTATCGATACTGCAATCTTCATCACCATAGCATTCTACGGAGTGGCTCCGGTGCTGGAACTCATTGCAGGGCAGTATGTCCTGAAACTGATAATTGCTCTGCTGGATACTCCGTTTCTGTACATAACAGTTAAAGCAATGGGATTCAGCTCAGAGAAACATTGATGTCCCTGAGCGTCAGAACCTTTCTCCCATCGCTTTCAAGCTCCTCTATGAGCTGATTTGTCGGATTGCCGTGATAGAAGATCACGTATTCCGGATCGCAGTGATTGACCATATCAATGATTCCCTCATAATCGACATGGTCGCTAACTACGATTCTCCTCCTGTAGAACCTCTGAGCAGACAGAACAAAGCCGTTTTTCACCTCTTTCGGCGAGACCAGCCTGGAATCTCCCGGCTCAAACTCTATTCCGAGCACCTTACAGATTTTCTCAATTTTTTCTGACGCCTGAAAGCCAATACCATTTTTTGAGAGAAGACTTGCAATCCTCTGAGCCTTTCCTATTGGGTATACTCCAAGCTCGTAACCCTGTTCGGCCACCTCAATAACCCTGTCAAGTTCATCGTTGAAGACGTGGACCGGATGACCGTAAGTGGCCTCGGTGATGAGCACATCACACCGGGGTAGATTTGAGTAGTCCTTCACATCACCTGTTATGAGCAGATTATTTTCTCTGAAATAATAGGCAGATGAGCCGTGCATGTGATGTGTGGGATACGTCTCAATGGTGACGCCGGAGAGACTGAGCTTTTCGCCAACATTATGAACTATTCCCCTGAAAGGCTGATTCTCGGTTGCATTCAGAATCCTGGATGTCTCGACAGATGCAATTGCCTTGAAATTTTTCATGTTCCTGTTACCGTAATGATCCGTGTGCGCATGAGTTATGATGTTGTACCCCCTGCCGGGTGAGCTGTCCACATGAAAATCTACGTTAAGCTCCCTGACTCTCACAGATAAGTGAGGTCTGAATCTCGACCCGAACCTCCGTCTGAAAATAAGAATCCCGTATGATTCCGCTATCTCAAGCAGTTCCATTCATCTATCCCTCTTCTTTCTGTAGCATATCATGCAATCCTGGCATTTTTCAGGAATCTCCATGTTCCATGGGTTGTCCTGTTTAATTTAAAAAGCTTTATGCTCATTAATTCAATGATTAATAATGATTTTCTAATCGATTATTTTAACTTTTTTAAATGAGCCGATACTGTAGTTTCCTAAAATCATTTCCCACCATCAAACCACCTCCACGAATAACTCAATATTCTCTCAGGAGTCAACTTTCTCAAAAATGCTTTATAGGGAGTCTCCAGTTCATCTAAGTTGAGACTCATGTGGGGTCTTTTGTGATTGTACCACTCCATGAATTCATCTACTGTATCGAAATACTTGATTTTAGCTTCCAGCGTTCCATAGAACCTCTCTATCTTTCCATTCGTTTGTGGGTGATTCACCCTACCCACAATATGCTTAATTTCATTCTCTGCAAGGAATTTCTCAAATTTAGATACTCCTTTAGCCTTCTTCTCCCCTGCAGATGCGTAGAACTGAGTACCTCTATCCGTCAGGATTGATTCCGGCCTGCCATAATCATCCATGGCTTCTTTTAGCACTTTTATGGCATTCTCAGATGTTGCTTTATCAAATACTCCGTAACCAGTAATCAGACGGGAAGCATCGTCCAGATAAGCAATTATCCACTTCCCGTTATAGAAAAACCAGTCTGCATGCCATAATTCCATAGAGTGCTTTCTCTCATACCTTATCCACTTTTTACGCTTTTTCTTGTTCTTCTCCTCCTTAGCATAGCCGTTCATTCTCAACACTTCGTGTATTTTGTTCTTGCTTATTCTGTAACCTCTTTCCTTTAAGATTGTTTGGAGAACTACTGCATTACACCTGTACTCTTCATAGGCTTCTTTTATGGCTTCTATTTCTTCTTCTGATAGTTCTTTTTTAGGTCTACCTGGTTTCTTTGGCTTTGGTATTTCTCCAGTATCTTTGTATTGCTTGTAGATCTGATTTACTCTTCTTGGTGTTATGTTTTCGATCTCTGCTATCTCCTTTGTCGGTGTACCCTTCTCTTTCTCTCTGATAATCCATTTTATCGCTTTCTCGTCAAGTTTCACATGGGGGTTTGTTGAAGTGGGAAATAATTTCGGGAAAAGACAGTACATCCGGTGCGGTCATCCACGCCCAGAGGACACAGCAAACCCCGGCCGAAATGTCCAGAATAAATATGAATTTACAGAATTACAAAAATTAAAAGGTCAGTACCCCATTCTCACCACGAATTCTGTAGCGTTTCCGGCATCAATTTCCGCAACAACCTTCACCATATCTCCCGACTGAACGACACTCACGTCACTGTAATACGGAGACTTCTGGAAGTTCGTCTCGATCTCAGGCCCAACCTTCTCGGCGTATGTTGAGCTGTTGAACCTGAAAACTCCAATCAGCTTGAGAGTGCCAGCATTGTCCTTCACCACGCTGGCGCCAATTGCCTCCACACCCTCATAATAGAGTCCTGCAGTGGGGACAAGACGCATGATGAAGCCATCGGGCAAATCATCAACCACCGCCCTCACAGACTCGCTGTCATCGTACAGGGATGATTTCGCTCCCTTCATGTTATCGATTATCCCCATAATCACATCCTTTTCTCCAAAAATCAGCATGTTCCCCACAACTGCAACTGCACCCTTGTCATTTGACTGGGGTGTCCAGAATTCCACGCCCCTGTACTCGCCCTGGCTGAATTCGAGATTGTTCAGAGCGTTTCGAACACCTTCGATGTCGAAACTTCCAGTGATTGCTCCCCAGCCTATGCCCCGGACGTATGAATCGATGTCCTCAGGATTTACAGAGAATGTCAAATTGAAAACACGGAGTCCCTCAACCAGCATGGCGTATTCCTTCTGCATACCTGCATCCTCTCTAATCTGCTTCAGGTTTGTGTATGAAATAACGCCTTCAGTCAGGTTGGCAGGCGCAACTTTTGATATGTCTTTTATGCCACCTGCAAAATTCCCACCCACCCGGTCAGACGGGGTTATACCAGAGTTCTGGTCAGAACATCCGCTTAACACGGCGACAACCAAAACGCCGGCAAGCAGCGAGAACACAAAAACCAGATACGATTTGTTCACATCATCACCTCATTTTTCAGAGCCCAAACAGCAACGTGTTTGCCGGGCTGTTTGAGACTTCATATTACAGTTATTCAGCACATCATATTTAGTAATTTCCGGAGTCTCCACACCCAAGGTTGTTCAGGCATGCAGCCGGGTACGCAGCGTTTAACCCAAAACAAATCCAAAGTGGAAATCAGCAGGTGAAGGTACTGTGTCAGAAAGCAAAACAGCGTGGGAGTCAAAAAGTTATTAAATCGATATCTTGTTACTTAATAAACATGAAAGTCAAAAATATTCTGTCTTTTTTCCTCATTCTGATTCTGTTAGCCCCGTACGCCAATGCACAGTTTGCAAACTATACTGAAAAGCAGATAAAGGCAGTTGCAGTCGTAAGTGGTGAGAACAAGGGTGCGACCATAGACATCTCCGTGATAGTCACCCCCGGAACAGGGAGAGTTTTTGTGTCGGTTTCTCCATTTACCGAGATAGACATGCAGGGCAGCGCACAGCTTGCCGCTCTGACTGCCTGCGATCTGACAGGAAACGATTTTCTGAAACATGACTTTTTCTACACAATTGAAGCAAAGTCCACCATCGTGGGCGGGCCCTCAGCAGGAGCCGTGATGACAATCGCCACAATTGCCGCTCTCGAAAACCTGACCCTCAGAAAAGATGTCTACATGACCGGAATGATATACCCGGACGGAAGCATAGGTCCGGTTGGAGGGATAAAATACAAGCTGGAGGCTGCTGCAGAAAACGGAGCCAAAATATTTCTTATCCCCAAGGGTCAGAGATACGAGAAGGTCCTTGAAACAGAAAAAGCCCAGAAAGGGCCGTTCATAATTGTCAACACGGAAACAAAAACCGTGGACCTTGTAAAATATGGACAGAGCCTTGGTGTTAAAGTTGTTGAGATAGAGAACATCACCGAGGCACTGAAATACTACGCAGGGGTGGAGCTGAAGCACGAGGAGGGCAAGCTCGAAACCGAGAAATACGCTGACCTGATGAAAATCCTCGCCGAAAGGATGAAAAAAGACGCAATGGACCTGTACAAGGAATTTGAAAAAGTTGCAGACTCTGAAACTAAAAAATCCATTGACGAGAGGCTCAAAAAGGGTGAAGAGTATTACAGCGAGGGCTATTACTACTCATCAACAAGCACCTACTTCACTGCCAAGATACTCATGAGGGAGGAGATATACAGATCCAGGATAAAGGACGATTCATCGTTCAGTGTGGAGGAGAAGGTCATCAGGGACGAGATAGAATCCACCAAGAGGGTCGCTGAGTCCTATGAAATGGGTCTCGCATCATTCCAGATAGTTGGTGCAGCACAGGAAAGACTTGCAAAGGCTGAGAATTACCTCGAAAAAGCGACCACTGCCAGCAACTGGGACGACGCCATCGTGAATCTCGCACTTGCAAAGGAGAGAGTGGAAAGTGCGAAGGTCTGGATGTCTCTCCTGCCGGAAATCAAGGAGGATACGCAGATGAACCCCGACGAGATCAAGAGGAGGGCTGATTTCTACCTGAGCATGGCGGAATCCCTGTTTGTCTATGCCGGGGAAATAGGAGGAGTGCAGTCGCTCCTGTACGGCGATAGCTCAGCCGACGAGAGTTTAAAACTCGCTGAAGAGCTGTACAACAACGGCTACTACGCCGGAACGGTTTTTGCAGCCATAGACAGCATGGTCAAATCCGCAATATCCATTGAGGTTCTCGCCATAAACAGCGATAAGGACCTTAACGAGAAAATAAACACCTCAAAAAGTTCTGTGGAAAACGCAATAGGCATTGCCGAGAAATACACAATACCAATGCTCCCCTATGCATATTACGAGTTTGGAGAGACATCAGATGGTGTGTGGAAGCTGTACTACTACAAGCTCTCGGAAAGAATAGCGAAGACTCTGGTGGCGATAGGCGGCAAGGAGAGCGTTGAGCTCGTTGAAGTCAATTACAGGCATCCAGAAATGAAAATAACGCCAGAAGTCCCAACCATAGTGGAAAGACAGATAGAAAAAATATTCAGCCTGCCCGGATTTGAAGGCGCCGCTGCGGTTACAGCACTGTTAGCAGGCACAGCAATCCTGCGGAGAGTGTGGCGAAAAGGTTAACACCTGCATTGTTCAACATACCTTTTTTCTCTAAGGTTGCTCCGAGAACGCTATCCACATGAACCCCGACAAATCCCGCTACCATGGAAATCAGGGCCTCCTGAAAAGTGAGGATTCCGAGAAGTGAGGCAGAAAGGGAGATCAGAGCGGCGCCTGTGAGAGCAGCAATTTCACCCCTAACCGAGACCCCGCCGCTTTCTCCCGGTGTTATTCTTTCAAACGTCGTGATGAGGTACACTCTTTCAGCCATCTTGCCTATTTCACTGGCCATTGTGTCTCCAAGAGCAGTTGCGAGGCTCGCGGTAAATGCGAGGGCAAACACACGTTCGTCCATGTAGCCATAATTCAGGGAGAAAAACAGTGCCGGAAAGCTGTTGGCAAAAACATTCACATATCCTCTCGCTCCACCTGCTGGTTCACCTATTCCGAGACGTTCTTTTTCTTTGTACCGGTATTTGGTTGCTGCAGACCCAACAGCATAGAAGAGGAGGAGAATGACAAAGAATTTCAGGCTTGCAGAGACGATGATGAGCATCCCAGTAATTGTGGCTGCCATGAGTCCTGTCTCATCCGCAACACCGGCCCGGTAGGCGATCATGCTGAGAACGAAAGCGAGCAGAAATCCGGTAATCAGCTCAACTTCACTGACATCTATCCGGTATATCTCAAAAGCTATCAGCACAGAAAGATTCGTGAGTATCAGGGGGATCGAATAGGAGGTGTTCTCCGCAGCATGCATTATCAGGGTTGTGGCGAGTGAAACTGTGAGAGAGATCAGCAAAATAAGGGTAAAATTCCAGGGATTGGGGAAGTAACTCAGAAAGACTGTGGACATTGCAAAGTAAACCGGGATTGAAAGGTAGTAGGGCATTCTAACTCTCAGTGATGACACAAAAATCGCAGGCACAGCAGTGTAGGCAGGTATGAGGTTGAAGTGAACGGATAAGGTCAGAAACATGAAAAGCAGAATGGCGAAAAAAGAGTCCTCTTCAAAGTTACCTCTGAGTTCAATTTTGCGAATCTTCGAGGCCCGGTAAATCAGAAGTGCGATTGCCAGTCCGGTAATTCCCACCACATCCAGTTTCGGATACAGGTATGCCAGGAGCGCCAGTGCTATATCCATCGGGAACATTTTTATTTGCGTTTGAATAAAAAGGTATCCAAATGATCGAACTCATTTACAGGCTCTACATCAGAAAACTCGAAAAAGAGGTCAGGGGAAAAAAAGTTCCAGCTCACATTATGGTCATCACCTCATTCAGGGAAATAAACGAAGGTTTTAACGGTGTCCGAAGTTTTATCAGGTGGTGTGACAGCTTTGATGTCCGGGAAATTACGTTCGCCATAAACGGGAACGCAAGTTTTGAAGACCTGAAAAAACTGGCATACAGAATCCCCTGCCGGGCGTGTATCGTTACAGAAAACACGACTCTTGAAAAAAGCGGTGAAGGCAGGGTCAGGGTATTTCTGAACGCACTCAGTGGAAGGAGGGAGCTTGTTCAGATTGCAAAGGAGCTTGCTGAAGATGTCCTGAAAGGAAAGGTCATGCCAGACGCAATAGATGAAAGGGAGATCGAAAAAAGATTGAGAGTGAAGTCTGAACCCGACCTTATACTCAGAGCCAATTTCGAGCTTGACGATTTTCTGATATGGCAGAGCATATACAGCGAGCACATGTTTTATGATGTTGACTGGAAAAACTTAAGATACATTGACTTTTTGAGAATTCTGAGAGAATACCAGAAGAGGGAGAGGAGATATGGAAGATAGATACCTCAAGACCGTAAGGGTCCTGGCAGATTATCAGTTCGGGAGAGGTGCCGGAAAGGCGCTTTTTCCGGAATCATGCCAGTTCATAGTATCCAGAAAAACCGGGAAGATCAGGCAGATTACGGATGACGGCAGGAGAATAGCCACAATCAAACCCGAAAGTGGCTGGCTCTCCATAAGCATAGAGGGTGCAAGGAGGTTGAAGGACTTGCTCCCTTATCCGCAGCTGCGGGTTGTGGTTGATAGCAGGGTTGCAGAGTTCATTGCAGCAGGCAAAAACGTCTTTGCAAAGCATGTGGTTGATGTTGATAGCACCATAAGGGCCAACGACGAGGTTATCGTGGTCGATGAGAGCGACATCCTGCTTGCCACAGGGAAAGCCGTTCTTTCTGCTTTTGAAATGCTGGAATTCCAGAGAGGAGTGGCGGTGGACGTGAGACAGGGGGTAAGAAAATGAAGAAATACAGGCTCAGCAGGGATGGAAAAACTCTGATAGTGGGAAAGGACTCGATAGTTGACAGGCACCTCAGATTTGATGGAACCGTTTTTGCAGGAATCCTGTCCAGTTTCTGGGGCAATATAGAGGCCAGTGAGGTAAAACTTGCCGGAAGGAACTTTGTTGGGGGATCAATACTGTGCGAAAAAGCGATTATCGGGCCAAAAACCGAGTTCAACGAGATTGTTGCTGAGGGGAACGTTCTGATTTTTCCAAAGTGCAGGGGTAAATTCGTCAAAGGCGATTCGGTCATAATAAGGGAAGGAAGCGTTATTGGGTTCGTGAAGGCCAACAGAATAGTCATAGAGGGTTACGCAAAGATCGGAAGGCTTGAAGGAGGAAAGATAATAGTGTCTAAGTCATAAACCTTTCTTCAAACGCCTTCAGAACCTCAATCTCCCCGACCACCGCTATCTTCGATCCGGGTTCAATAACCCCCTCATGCCTGACGGCTCCGTCTTTCTCCATGCCCAGTATCAAAACGTCGTCAAAATCCTCCACTCTCCTCCCCACCAGAGGGGAGTTCTCGGAAACAGTGTAGGTCCTCACATGGATGTTCTCATAGAGGAGCCTCTTCTCTGCCTCTTCCCTGAAAATCGTCGAGAGGATCATCTGAGACGTGATCGTGGATATATCTACCACATAATCTGCCCCGGCAATGCTCATCTTTTCCCTGTAGGAGGGGTTATTGCATCTCGCAAAAATCAGCAGGTCCTCTTTTTTCTTTTTGATCATCATTATGCAGAGCAGAGCATCAACATCATTTGGCAGAGCAATAATCGCCGCAGAATATTCGTCGAGATCAACAAATTCGTAAAGTTCCTCGGATAATGCATCTGTCTTGATGAAGTTCACACCATCCATTCTCGTTTCAGATACGTCCACAGCCGTAACCTCGATATTCCTCGACAGCAGAATCCGGGCAACAGCCCTTCCAACGTCTCCGAAACCGATCAGGAGAACCTTCATGACGCATCCCTCAGCAGGCTGTAAAGGTCCCTGTCTTCCCCAAACGCAAGGATTATGCTCCCCTCACCAATCCTGTAGTTCCTGTCTGGCCTGAATACGAGGCGCCCCTCTCTGCAAACCGCTATTATTTTCACATTGTATCTGCTCTGAAGAGTTTCGACGGTTGATCCAGCCAGTCTGGATTTCTTTGGGAGCATTATTTCGGTGATTCCGTGGTTTGCCAGAATTTTTCTTATATTCAGCACTCCCCTCTGCTTCTCCGTGAGAATGTTGGCGATGTGAACTCCGGCAACACTCTTGGGTGTTATGACCTTATCAACCCCCGCGTAATGGAGATATTTTGCGTAACGTGGGTCTGAAACCACCGCAAGTTTCTGAACGCTCATGTCCTTTACGGTTATCAGCACGTCTATGCTTTTTTCCACCTCCTCCCACATTATGACGATTGCCATTGCCTTCTCCAGGTTTGCAGTTTCGACCACATTATCCATCTGTGAATGCACCACACTGTAGCCGTTCTCTATGGCCTGTATGGCCTTCTCTCTTGAATCCTCAACGATAATGTAGTCAATCCCCATTTTTTCAAGCTCTTCCACAAGGAACGGTGTGAGTTTGGTAAACCCGAAAACCGCAACATGTCTCTCGAGTTCAGCTTTTTCAGGGAGTTTCAGAAGAAATTTCCTTTCGGCCCATGGCACGACTATGTAGGGAAAAGCTATGCCGAAAAGGAAGGCGATTCCGTAAATCTGAACAAAGATCGAAAATATTTTCCCTGTGGGTGTTTTCATCACGATGTCGCCATAACCCACGGTCGTCATCGTGGTTATGGTCCAGTAAATCGCATCAACAAACGAGACCTCATCCCCCTCCATCAGCTTGATGTGGTATGCAACCACAGAAATAACTAAAATTGTAAAAATAAATAGAGATACTAATAAAATTGCTCTCCTTCTCATTCAGGTTTTCCCATGAGTTCAAACTTTTTAAGTATTTCTCCCTCTTTTGAGTGTGGTGTTCTGTAAACCGTATCGTTGCACTTCTCAATCTCTCTTGCCTGGTCGGCAAGCAAAGCCGCAACCCTCATCATCTCATGGGCGGATGCAACGAGAGGTATGTACTTCTCGGGGTCTCTCTCGATGAAGCATCCCTTAACATCGATGTCTGCAACCTTCTCGGCAATGAAGTACGCTGCCATGGCCTTGGCCTTGGCGTACGGGTTCTGGAAGTTTCCGGCTTTGACTGCCTTCTGGGCGGTGATCACCATTTTTGGCAGCTCAGGAGTCTCGCCCTTCTTGATCGCCTCAATAACCCTGTCAAGCTCCTCCTGGACGATCCTGAAAGCTCCGGTTGCCGCAAGAACCTTCACCACGTCAGAGTTGAACAGAGCCATTTCTGTTGGATCAAGGAACTCCCTTCTCGCACCGATCATCGAATCAGCGTTGATGAGAATATAGCCAAAGCCCTTCTCCTCAAACTCCTCTTTCGCCTTCTTTGCAGGTGCGTCGCTGATGACTATCACGGGTTTTCCTTCGAATGCTTCCCTCGCTGCCTTTGGTCCGGGAAGTGCCGCATTCGGAGATATTACTATAACAACGTCCGGGTCAAATTCCCTGAGTTTTTCAGCAACAACAGCCTCTTCAGGCTGCATTTTTGCACCGCTTGTAACTACCCTAACCTCGATATCTCCCCTATCTGCTCTCTCGTCAAGAAGATACTCCACAAGGAGAGCCGTGCCAATTGCACCCATTTTCAGAACTCCAACCTTCACCATAATATCACCGAAATTAATAGATAATAATGCGGTTAAAACATTTTCTTTTTTTAACGGAGTCTGACAGATCAGTCATTCTCCCACGGGAATTTGGCACAGCAGAAATCTAAAGGAACGAACCCGCTATTTTTTTGATCAGAGTGGGTCTCCTTATCACCTTCAGGGCAGAAGGGATCAGCCGGAGTAGAGAAGACGGAGAATCCATGTGTATTGCCGAGAAATCAACATCCCTTCCAATTTCAATGAGAAAATCATACTCGGAATCGTCAAGAATCCCGTAAAGTTTCTGAATGCTCTCCCCAGTCCTGTACTCCTTCCCGAGCTCATCCAGATATGATTTCCTGAATGCCTGCAGATCAGGGAAGACCTCCCCGAGAATTTCAGATGCTCTCAGCAGGTAATACAGTCCCCCACCCGTGTACGGCTTCACCATTCCTGCCGAGTCGCCTATCAAAACCGCATTAGCCCTAACAAACTCCGCCAGCCCTGCCGGAATCGCCCCGGCATTAACCTCAAGAATGCCACCCTTTCTTCTTCGAGACACGTCAGGATGTTTTTCCAGTAGCGCCCTGAGATACCCCTCAGGGTTGCTTCTCGAAACCACGCCCACCCTCGCCAGGTCACCTTCCAGAGGAATCGCATACGCAAAAAACCCATCAGAATAGCTTTTCCCAAAATACAGCTCCACCATGTTTTCATCAAGAACCTCAAACTCCATGAGATACTGCTTGGCCACAAAGAATTCAGGTCTTCTGAAGCCCAGATCTCTCGCAACCCTGCTTTCAGCCCCATCGGCGCCAATCACAACATCGAATTCTACGAATCTCTCACCCTCCGGCGTGATTATCCTCGCCTTTCCATCTCCGACCGCATCGACTTTTGATTTAACAATCACCTCGGAGAAGTTTGAGGCCTCCCGCAAAAGAAGCTGATCAAAGATTTTCCGTTCAATAACCACTGCTCCCGAGCTTCCGTAAAGCTCAAGATGTTTTCCCGTGGGAGAGAAAAAGAACGCTCCTTTAATGTGGTTCAGCAGGGCTTTTCTGACATCCACATATTCTGAGTATGCTCTGTAACAGTCCTCACTTATCAGCCCACCGCACTTAACAGGAAAGCCTGGTGCTAATTTGGCCTCAACAATCGTTACATCTGCTTTTTCCCCAATATTTATGGCCGATGTGCTTCCCGCTACACCCCCACCAGAAACCAGCACCCTCAACAGAAAGAAAATTGAGGTCAGGATTTTAGATTTATCGCTTTTCTCACGGCATCCTCCTTTGAGCTGAAATCGCTCATGTACTGCAGAAAAATCACCGACGCCGAGACGCTGCCTCCACCATGCAATGCACCTATGTAATGAGAGCTTGTAAGCCAGAATTCAATGAACTTTATCAGCCTCAGCCTGTCCTCCGCACTGAAATCTTCCGCACCTCTGACATATTTCTCCACATATCTGCCTATTTCTTCGCTCCTCAAATCGAATTCAGATGGTGCAGTTCCGGGAATCCCTCCTGCAATGTCAGCAAGATGCCTCATAACCTTTGTAAAGCCCTCAACACCTATAACCTTCCCGGCATTGGCCATGATCGCATCCGGCAGCCAGACCCCATTTTTCTCAGCCCCCTTCACCGCAGCGCCAACAGCAACTGCGTATGCCCCTTCAGAAGCAGCCGACATCTCACCAAGTTTTGATCTGAGAGCCTGGACATTCTCGAGACCATTTGCCCGAATCATGAGGCTCGCTGCACCTGTCATCGAGTCCACAAATCCCGCCTTGCACGCTGCCCCAGCACACCTGTGAGAGTTTGCAAATGCAGTGAGCAGCTCCCTGACTTTTTTCAGGTCCTTATAGATGAAAACCCTCTCCCAAGGAACAAAAACCCTGTCGAGGACAACAGTGCATGTAATCCTGTCTCCATACGGATTTCCATACTCGAATTCTCCCCCGTCCCTCTGTTTGGCCTGCATCCCCGTGTTCTGAAGAATGTACTTCACACCCCTGTCCTCCGGTTTGAGGGCGAATGCTACGGCAAACTCTTCCTCGCCTTCCCTGAAGGTCTGTCCCGGCAGGAAAAAGTTCACATCGGCTGCAAAAGCACCACTCTGATGTATTTTTGCACCCTCAACAATTATTCCGTCATCTCGTTCCTCAACAACCCTGACATACATCTCCCTCTGCTCTGAAGGTCTTCTGCTCCTGTTCCCCTTTGGATCCGTGAGGGCAGATGTGCATGCGTAATCATTCTCCTGAATTTCTCTCAGCAGGACAAGAAACCGATTTCTCTCCTCACCTTCCAGAACCGATGCAAACGCATTTATCGCATCAGCCCCCGGACACCTGTAATTGCACGTTGCAAGTCTCATGCTCAGCTCCCTCTGAAAATCGTACCTCTTGATCAGGTCATCGGGAGTTCTGCAGTAGGTGTTCAGAATATTGACCTCCCTGTTGACAAGTTCCGAGTGTGTGTGGTAGCCCTTTTCCTTGGCCAGATCATAAGTTACGGAGATCGCCTTTAAAACCGGCTCCACGTTGGGGTGGTCGAAACCAGCCCTCTCACCCCTGACATATATGTCCCTTGAATAACCTTTTATTCGCCTGACATATTCATCCCCATTTATCATGATGTTAACGTTACGTGAAATTATTTATCGATTTTGATTTTTTCACAGAAGCAGGTTGGTTACATCGTCTATGCAACCGCACCACACCCATAAGTCCAAGGAGCGCAGATGCTGCCACCTGTAAAAACCATACCGGTACGGAAACCTTTAAAACAACCCCGCACAACCAAAATTCATGATTTTTACAAGATATGAAAACCTCTGCAGCGTGTGCAATTCTTCCCTCTTCGAAAAAGAAATTGAGGGCAACATCTGTCTGAGGGAGAACAAAGCCCTCTGCCTGCATCACACTGATGAAGTAACCTCTGAATTCATCCAGTTTTTTAAAAAGGCAATAGGAGAGCCGAGAAGCATACAGATATTCTGGGCCAGAAGGGTGTTTCAGAATGAAAGCTTTGCTGCCGTTGCTCCGACAGGAGTCGGAAAGACATCCTTCGGCATAGCAATGGCACTATTTCTCGCCCGGAAGGGAAAAAAATCCTATCTGATTTTCCCAACCACCCTGCTCGTGGATCAGACGGTTGAAAAGATATCCCAGATCTCGGAAAAGGTCGGAATTGGGGTTGGTTTCAACAGGCGTTCGGAGATAACCGTATGCCACTACCATGGCAAAATGAAAAAAAGTGAGAAAGAAAGCTTTTTCGAGATCCTGAGAAGTGAAGACTATCAGGTCCTCATAACAACCACTGCATTCCTCTCAAAGAATTTTGGAGAAATAAAAAACACGTTTGACTTCATCTTTGTTGACGATGTTGATGCCGTTCTGAAAGCATCGAAAAACGTGGACAGAATCCTCCAGCTCCTCGGATTTGCAAGGACGAAAGATGGCTGGAAAGGCACAGCAAGAGGAGTGCTGATGGTTTCAACCGCCACGGCAAAGAAAGGGCAGAAGATAAGGCTGTTTAGGGAACTGCTCAATTTTGATGTCGGAACAACAACACATTCGGTAAGAAACATCGAGGATGTGGTGATCGAAAGCTCAGATATCGACACTCTCAGGAAAGTCCTCAGGAGGATGGGTAGCGGTGGTGTGATCTACGCCCGCAGCACAGAAGAGGCGGAAAAAATTTACGAATCACTGAGAGAAGAGTTCAGAATAGGAATCGTAAGTGCCAAGAGCAAAAGGGACTATGAGAGGTTTGAGAGAGGTGAGATAGACCACATCGTTGGAACTGCATACTATTACGGAACGCTCGTCAGAGGTCTGGACCTTCCAGAAAAAATAAGATTCGTTGTTTTCGTTAAGGCACCAGTTTTCAGGGTGAAATTCGAGGACCTGGACAGTCTGAGCCACACCATGCTCAGAACTCTCGCCCTGATTTTCAGAGATGACGAAAGGGTGAAAAAATACCTTCCATATCTAAATTCCCTGAGAGAGGACCAGATTAATCAGCTCAGGTCAGTACTCAGGGAGATTCTGCAAAGGGGAGACAAATGCGGAAAGGATGTTGTCATCAGGGAGAACGAAATAATATTCCCGGACGTAAGAACATACATACAGGGATCGGGGAGAGCATCAAGACTGTTCGCTGGAGGCATCACAAAAGGTGCCAGCTTTTTGCTTGAAGATGATGAGCCTGTCAGGAACGCGTTTATCGAGAGAGCCAGATACTACGATGTGGAATTCAGGAAATTCGAGGATGTTGACTTCGATACCCTGATTAAGGAAATAAACGAGTCAAGACGGAAATTTCTGAAACGTCACGAAATGCAGGACCTTATTAAACCAACCCTGTTCATAGTGGAGAGTCCCACCAAAGCGAGACAGATAGCCCGGTTTTTCGGCCAGCCCAGCATCAAGGCCTTCAGCTATGGCAGCGGAGTATCGATAGTATATGAGGTGCCAACCGCAGAACGTGTGCTGCTGATCACCGCAAGCCTGGGACATATCACGGACCTGATAACAAACAGAGCATTCCACGGGGTTGAGGTCGAAGAAAACGTATTCAGACCGATATACTCGTCGATAAAAAAGTGCCGCGATTGCGGTTATCAGTTCACGGAGGAGAGAGACGACTGCCCCAAATGCGGAGGTAAGAATGTCGATGACTCGAAAAGAAGGATAGAATTTCTGAGGAGGCTTGCAAAACAGGCTGGACATGTCATAATAGGAACAGACCCCGATTCTGAAGGTGAAAAAATCGCATGGGATATTGCAAATCTTCTGAAGGGCTGCGGGGAGATAAAAAGGGCCGAATTTCATGAGGTTACGAGGAGGGCGATCCTGAAAGCACTGAACGAGCTGAGAGATATTGACCAGAATCTTGTCAAGGCTCAGATCGTAAGGAGAATCGAGGACAGATGGATCGGTTTTGTTCTGAGTCAGAAGCTTTGGGAGGTGTTCAAAAACAGAAACCTCTCAGCAGGCAGAGCCCAGACTCCTGTGCTGGGATGGATAATCGAGAGGTTCAACGAGAGTCGTGAGAAAAGAAAAGTTGCATTCATCGAATCACTCGGTCTTTACCTTGAAGATGTTGAAAGCGATACCCTTGAGCTGGAAATAGAGGTTCTGGAAAGGAAAGTCGAGAGCAGGACACCTCTGCCCCCATACACCACGGACACCATGCTGAGGGACGCCAGCAACATACTGAAGATTCCAGCAGGAGAAACCATGAGACTGGCCCAGGAACTTTTCGAGAGTGGCCTTATAACCTATCACAGAACGGATTCCACCTCGGTGAGCGAGGTCGGATTGAAAATAGCTGAAGAATACCTTGGAGAGGACTTTGCCGGGAGAAGGTGGGAGGCTGAGGGAGCGCATGAGTGTATCAGACCCACACGACCATTAGACAGATACGATGTGCAGAGGCTTATTCAGGAAGGTGTCATTCAGGCAGAAAACATCACCTGGAGACACCTTTCACTCTACGACCTGATTTTCAGGAGATTCATGGCCAGCCAGTGTGAGAATTACGAGGTGGAAGTGGTCAGATACAGAATAATCGCGGATTTGAAGGAATTTAATGAGGAAAGAGTCGTAAACGCCAGAGGGAGAGCATTTGAGCTTTACAGGTCTGTGTGGGTCAGAAAAGAGCTGCCAGAAGGAAAGCATAAAGTTAAAGCAAAGCTGCTGAAGGTTCCGAAGGCTCCACTTTACACCCAGTCTGACATAATATCCCTCATGAAAGAAAGGGGGATTGGAAGGCCCTCAACCTATGCTACAATCATCGAAAAGCTGTTTCTGAGAAAATACGTGATCGAACGTGGCGGAAAACTGATTCCGACAGAGACGGGAAGGAAGGTTTTCGAGTACCTCATGAAGAACTACGGAAAGTTCGTATCTGAAAGCAGAACGAGGCTGCTGGAGAAAAAGATGGACGAAATTGAGAAAGGGGTTGCTGAATACCTTGAAGTGCTTGAAGACATGTACACAGAGATCTCGGAGATATCATAGCTTGTCCATGACGGATTCTTTTTTCTGCTCTATGCTGCCCCCCTTCACCCTGCTGTCGATTTTTATCACCATGTAAACCCTTCCCACACCCATCTCCACCAGTCTGTCATTTATTTCCTGCAGGAGTTCTCCAAGTTCGTGATAGTTATCCAGCTCTACAGAAGTCCCCATGGAGGAGAGTTCATATTTCAGATTCCTGCTGCGGATGATTTTCAAGACCTCTGCAACATACCTGCTGACAGATTCGCCAGCACCCACCGGCACAACAGACATTTCGACAATCATAAAGAAAAATGGACAAAAACTGAAATAAAAATTTTAAAAATTGTTTATTGAAAGGTCAGAGAACGTCAATACCACCAAAGTTCTTTGCAACCATTGACGGGACCGGGTGCGGTTCTGATGTGCTGTGGGATTTAACATATCCACTGCCCTTTTTCCTACCGTTTCCGGAAAAAGGTAGAAATCCCTCCTCCTTGGCCGCGAAAGCTTTTTCAGGGTTCACTCCGGTCATTATCGCCGTAACCCTGACAATGCCCTCGAATTCCCTGTCAATCCTCGCGCCCCAGATGACCATTGCACTGTCTGAAATCTCGAACGTAAGGTCCCTGACTATCTCCTCTGCCTCCTTTATCGAGAGGTCGGGTCCACCAGTTATGTGGATTAACGCGCCCGTCGCACCCCTGTAGTCGACCTCGAGAAGCGGATGAGACAGGCAGTCTCTGACGACTTCCTGAGCCTTGTTCTGGGACTTTGCTTCACCAACAAGCATCACTGCCACACCGCCATGCCCCATGATTGCCCTGACATCGGCATAGTCGATGTTCATAAGAGACGGCTTGGTAATCGTATCGACAATGCCCTTTATCGTCTCGGCAACTATCTGGTCCATAACGCTGAAGGCCTGTTCTATGGGCAGGTTTGGCACATACTCGAGGAGCTTGTTGTTATCCAGCACAATAACCGTGTCAGTGTGCTTCTTCAGCTCCTCAAGTCCCTCCCTTGCTTTCTCTATTCTCGCCCTTTCAACGCTGAACGGCATCTGAACCATTCCGATAACTATCGCACCCTGCTTCTTTGCAATCTCTGCAACGACAGGAGCGGAGCCAGTTCCGGTTCCACCGCCAAGACCTGCACAGACAAAAACAAGGTGTGCATCTCTGAGCAGGTCTTCAAGCACACCTCTCGCAAGTTCCGCTGCTTTCCTTCCGATTTCAGGATAGCCTCCTGCCCCAAGACCCTTCGTAAGGCTTCTCCCTATCAGGATCTTTTTATCCGCCTTTATCATCTCAAGATGCTGTCTGTCAGTATTGATTGCAATCGTCGTAACTCCATCCACGCCTATATTCTTCAACCTGTTCACGGTGTTATTTCCACTTCCACCACAGCCCACGACAACTATGTTTGGTGTTCCAAACTCCTCAATCGAGAAGTTCTGTCTCTTGCTTTCCATTTCCTTTCTATAATATTCCTGAGCATCTCTAATAAACGACTTCATACATTCTCCCCTCTCCACCTAATTTCGTCACCAAAAACTTCCTTCATTTCTTTCCGCTTAACCTTCATAAAAAGCCTGAGAGCTTCTCTGATGACTTCACTTGTATTAGCGTAATCCCCACTTGCAACAAGCTGTTCGATAAATTCGTACTGCTGGTCCGTGACACGGATAGATATTTTTCTCATCACTCTTCGCCCCTTACAGGTGAAATTGGGGAGGACTACAGTCCTCCCGCCGGAGACCGCCGCCACCCAATGGGTGACAAAGATGCAACATTAGTCTCCATTTGTCGGACAATGTCTTATTGTTGTCCACCTATAAAAATGTTTCTATTATCATAATGAGATAAGATCCCGAAGATACCGGGACAGATGGCTGAGAACGTTCCATCTGAAAAAAATTCGAAAGTCAGAATTTGGAAAAATATTGACGTACATCTTCGTGAAAGGCAAATCAGGAGGATGCAGCCATTTTCAGCTTGTGTAACAGCTCTGAAGGGCCATTTACCGGATAATCAATTCTCTCCAGCAGCTCTTCTATCCTGTACTCTCCACCCCTCACCTTCACCAGTATTCCGGCAAGCCTTTCGCCAAGCTGCTCCTTCCCAGCAGGGAAATCGAGACCCTTAATCTTGGAAAGCACCTGAACCGCCCATGCGATCTCCAGAATCTCAGTCATCTCATCGTTCAGCGAAACTTCATCCACGTCCAGTTCCCCGGACTCCTTCAAAGCCTTGTATGCAAGCTTTGCGATACCTCCGGCCACGTGTTCTTTCGGCCTTTCCTCAAGCCCTCCTCTTACATATTCCAGAACCTTCATCTCATCGGCAGTCGCTATGTTCTTTGCGGTCGCCTCAGTGATCCCGAGTTCCCTTGCAATTTCGGAGTAGGTTTTGAGAGCCTCATTCCTGAGAACGATGACGTATGCCGCCTCTGCCAGTGAAGGCAGCCACGTAAGATTCCGGTATTCAACGAGCTTTTTCAGCCCCCCAAGAATCTCTATGCTCTTCATGAAGACCTTTTCCGCCATTCTGTCCACATTTCCACCCTTGGGCCTTGCAATAATCTCCATACCCCACCACCTCCCCCTGACAATACTTCACCTGATTTTCGATTCCACGTAATCGCTCAGAGGGGAAATGATGTTCACCAGCCCGGTCTCGGTGATTTCAAAAACCCACGTCTTGCTGTCGTGAGCGGTCAATCTGCAACCATCAATCCTCACGGTCCTCAGAACCTCTCCAAGAGGTAAACCGTAGAGATTGACATCCCATCTCGTCTCGATGAGCTTCTTGTCAAGAACTATTGTGCCATCGACAATATGCGCAACTGCCAGACCTCCTGCAGCTTCAGCACTTTCACTCGCCTGAGCGCTTCTCTTCTGCGAGACCAGAATTCCTGTTTGCCTGAACTTTTTGAGAAAGTTGAAAACCTGACGCACAATCTGCCTGGCCATCACCTCTTTATGTTCATACAGGCCGGTAATGCTGTCAATAATAACATTCGACGTCTTTTTCTCCCTGATGGCATACGCCATCGTATCTATGAGAGCCCTCACATTTTCCCGGAGCTCATCGCTTTCAGCAGCGTCAATAACCACAATGTTCTCCTCCACCCTGGAGAAATCCGCACCCATCGCCTCGGCCTTCTGTTTCAGGGCAGTGTAGAGGAAGTTCGCCGGACTTTCAACAGTAACAAAGAGAACCCGGTAGCCGTTATTTGCCTGAGTTACGGCAAACTGCTCCGCAAAAACACTCTTGCCTGTATCGGGTACACCGGTGATATTCATAACGGCAAGGTGGGGTATCCCTCCGAGAGGTTTTCTGACGTACCTGTCTCCCTCCCGCTCAATCCTGTAAAACATGTCATCGAGTTTCGTCCCTGTCGGAATCCCGAACAGCTTCGGTGCCTTCGTCTCCAGTTCCTTCAATTCATAATATCTCGCCACGATTAATATTATGCAGTATTGAGTATAAAAAATTTTGTATCATACTAAGATATTAGGGGAAAAGATTAGAATGGTGAAAAACAAGATACACCCGTGAAGTTTGAAGAGTGGACGAAATCGGAAGACCCCGAAAAGGCCGAAGAATTGAGAAGAAGATTCAAAATGGCAATAAACAACCCGATCAGAAGGAAAATTCTGGCAGAACTTTATGGCGGAAGCAGACGTGTCCACGAGCTTGCGGATAAACTTGGAGTGGAAGAGAAACTCCTGAAATATCACCTGGATATTCTGACAAAGGGTAGCTGCATAGAATTTCGTGAGGGCAGAATCCACCTGACCGAAGAGGGGAGAGTTCTGACCGAACTCATACTCTCAAGAGGTTGATCCATTGATTAATGTTTTATACCCTGACAGCATACACTAATACGGTGGGCTAGGCCGGGGGGTTCGGCGTCCCCTGTAACCCGAAACCGCCGTTACGCGGGGGCCGAAGCCGACGGAAGGCCTGGAAGGCTGGGGGGTAAAGTCGCCCCGCCCTGCAGAGTCTCCGTCCCAGGGGGCCGGCGGTCATGGTTGGGCTTCCCGGAGGGGATGTCCGCCATGTTTGCCGGAGGGACCGGCTCAGGCCCGGAAGGGAGCAGGCTAACTCCGGACGTTCGGCGCTCCTGGGGGTGCGGAGAGGAGGGGAGGGGCGAAAATAACCTCCCAGCCAGAAGGGTCGACCGGAGGCGCGCCCACCTCTCATTCCATTAATATTTATAACCCAAAGCCCATCCAACCGTATGGATTTCAGAAAAGGGCTTGCTTTCAGCACACCCATCATCCTCGGCTACTTTCCGGTCTCGGTTACATTCGGTGTTCTTGCCAGAACGGCTGGGCTTACAGAACTCGAAACTTTTCTGTGTTCCTTACTGATTTTCGCCGGAGCCAGTCAGTTTGCCCTGATATCTGCAGCTTCATTCCCGGAATCAGTTATAGTGCCGGTGTTTCTCAACCTGAGGCACCTCGTCTACAGCACGATAGTGCATAGAACGGTGAAACCAGAAAAACCCTACCTCACGGCTTTCGGGCTAACGGACGAAGTTTTCGCCACCACTGTGTCAACAAGAGCAACAGAGAAATTCATACATGGCCTGGAAATCGGTGCATACTCAGCATGGGTTTTTGGAACACTGGCTGGCATATACTTCGGCAACCTTCTGATATCCACGCCCCTTTATCCCTCACTCGTGTTCTCGATAACCGCACTATTCTTCGTCCTTCTACTCCCCAGCATCAAAAGACACCATGTTTCCGCCATTGTAGGCGGGATGATTGCAGTAATTTTCCTTCTTTCAGGGCTATCGTCCCTGGCAGTTATTGGGGCAGGTATTCTGACACCGCTGCTGACGGCAAAAGCAGGAGAGGTGCTGAAATGGAGAGGCTGATCGCAATCATTGCAGTGGCTCTGGGGACGTATCTTGCGAGAGTTCTGCCATTTTACCTGTCCGACCGGATCAATATTGAGTCTGCAGAAAAATATCTGTCAGGTTCCTCTGTGGCAATAATCTCTGCACTGTTTGTAACCTCTTTCTTCAGCACAGAGCCAGACGTGAGCAAATACCTGACCAACACAATCGCCCTGATTTTCATCGCGCTTGTGTATTCCAGAACAAAAAACGCTGGCGTTTCAATAATGCTTGGGGTAATCATTCATTTCACCATACTCTCGGTAAGCAAATTATTTTAACCCCATTAAATTAGTGAAGACGAATGGTGAAAAGCTTAGAGGAGCTGAAGGGTTACCAGATTGTGGGCAAACACTCTGCAGTGAAAACATGCCTGTGGCTCAAAAAATCCCTGAAAGATCAGGGTTACTGTTACAAGCAGAAATTTTACGGGATAGCAAGCCACAGGTGTTTGCAGATGTCTCCTGCACTGATATGCAACTTCTCATGCATCCACTGCTGGAGACCTCTCAACCTGATGCCACCATTCGAAAACTGGGATGAGCCCGAATATATTTTCGAAGAATCGATTAAAGCCCAGCAAAGGCTTCTGAGTGGTTTTCACGGTACCGAGGGCGTGAACAAAAAAAAGCTCAGAGAAGCCTACGAACCGAACCAGGTTGCGATCAGCCTGATTGGTGAGCCAACCATATACCCGAAAATTGCGGAACTCGTGGACATTTACAACAAAAACGGGTTCACGACGTTTCTCGTTACAAACGGAACAAACCCGGACGCCGTGGAAGAAGTCGAGCCATACCAGCTGTATCTGAGCATTACTGCCTGGAACGAAGAGTCACACAGAAGGTTGCAGAACGCCGGTTTGTGGGACAGGATAGAGAGAACGATGAAAATAATGTCGGAGAAAGATGCAAAAACAGTGATCAGACTGACGCTGATAAGAGGGATAAACATGAACCCCGAAAGGTTTCTGGACGTGATAAACGCTGCCCAGCCGGAATACATAGAGGCGAAGGCATACATGCATCTCGGACATTCAAGGTTGAGGCTCAGCAGGGATGCGATGCCGGAACACGATGAAGTAAAGGCTTTTGCTGAGCGGCTCGCAAAACTGAGCGGGTATGAAATAAAGGATGAAAGCGAGATAAGCAGGGTGGTTCTTCTTGAGAGATGAGATTTTCGAAGAAATCAGACGTGAGCTTGAGGAAAAAGAAAAGATACGGGAAGAAATCATAGTAAAATCGAGAACGGTCAGACTCAACAGCTCAAAAGCGATTGCAAATGTGCATAAGGGAAATCTGGAAGCTGCTGAGGAGTACCTGAGCAACGCCCTCTCCCTCGCCAGAGATTTGCTGGACTACAGAGAAAAGCACCCAGATCAGTTTTACCTTGCACACGATGCTCTTCAGGAGCTTGTTGAGGCATATACATTCACACACATTGTTCGAGGATTAAAAATTCCCGAAAGGTTTCCGGTCAGCATACCGCAGGCGTTGCTTCCAGGAATGGCAGATTGCGTCGGAGAGCTGAGAAGGTTTGCGCTGACGATGATGGTGAAGGGGGAGAGCGACGAAAAAATCAGAAAGGTTGTCGAAATCATGGAAGAACTGTACCACATCCTTATTGAATTCGATTTCCACGACAGGCTCACCGGAAACCTGAGACCAAAGCTGGACGTTGCCAGAAACTCCATAGAGAGAACCAAATCAGATCTGCTGTCTGCAAAACTTATAAACCTGCTCGATAAATAGAAGCGCGGGTTTCAGGCTGAATTAGACCCGATTTTAAAGTCCCTTGATGAATTTTTCAACATCGGGAGGAAGGTCTATCCTGTAGCCCTCTGACTGGAGTTCAAACAGAAATCTGTCGTTTATCGGTCCATCGCTCTCAAGGACGAATTTTCTAACTTCGTTTTCGTATTCACCATGAAGTGTAAAGACATTGGCAAAAAGCCTTGAAATCAGTATCTCGTCTCTCCTCTGTTGCGCCCCCCTGATTACCAGAGATATAACTGTCCCCCTCTTGGCCTCAACCTTATTGATCAGGTTACTCAGAAACAGATACACCTTTTCAAGACCATGAATCAGAATCAGTTCTGAAACCAGAGTGAGGCAGATCGCAGGTACATCCCTTACAGTCTCCAGATATCTGGAGAGCTGGATATTGATCTCATTGAGGTTTGCGATGTTTATCCTTCTCGAATTGATGACGTCCAGCCTGATCCTCTTCCCGTACGATTTTGCGATATTCTCAGCTACTTTTGGATTCTCCGAAGAGAACCACAGAACTTTATCCGAAATGGTTGAGGAGATATTGTAGGCCAGAGACGGGCCTCCATATCCGGGATCTGCCAAAATTATGGTATGAGACCTCATCAACATGCACCAGCGTGTTTGTCATGATTGGATACCACAGAGGTGTGTGGTCAAATATTCAGTTTCGTTTTCTTAAATATTTTCCCAATAATTACTATCATCATCCACCAGAAATGACCCTCAAAACCTTGACCTCACCGGATTCAATTTCAGAATCGATGGGAACTGGCTCATCGTTTCGTATAACAACGACGGTCTCAGGATTTATCCCGAGAGAGCTGAGAAGCTCCGAATACCTGACACCGGGGTCGGCTTCGATTTCCTTTTCCCTAAATTCGAAGCCTCCCAAAAAAATGAATTTGGCCTTAATCTTCTTCTGGGAGGACCTCTTTTGCGACTTCATGAATGTCCCTCTCATCCCGGGGGTTTTTGATATCATCAACATTTTTCAGGAGAAGTTTCTCATCCTTCATGCTTTCCTTTTTCGTACCTTTTCTTCTGAAAAGTCTCCAGTTAAACCGCCTCATACTCGATCACAGTATAATATATGTTATTTCAACTATATTAATCTTCTCAGCTTCCTTTTGAAGATGTTTCCACCTATATTATTTTAAAACCTTAATCAAATCATGCCTGTTGTTTTTTATGAAAATCTGTCTTATAAAATTCTTCACACCACCAACATCGCCTTTCTTTGCCACAGTTGGAATGATCCGTTCCCTCGAGACTTTCAGCTTTTCAGATATGTATTCGATTGTCTCTTCCGGACTGTCCACCTTATCAAACTTGTTGGCTGAAACCACCACCTCAATCCCCACATCCCGCAGAAAATCGGCCATTTCAACATCAATAGGAATGTAACCTCGCCGGTCCCACCGCTCCACAATTTCCGCAAAAGAACCCGAATCGAGAACTATAATTCCCGCAGCAATCCTTTCTGCGTAATCTTCGATGTACCTCACGATAAAATCCTTCACCCGTTCATTGAACCTTCTGCTGACACCCTTCACATACCCGAAACCCGGCAAATCTGTGGCGAGAAAATCCCTGTAATGGTAGAAATTGGGCGCAATTGTTGTTCCTGGCTTTTTACCCTTCCTAACACTCACGCCAAAAAGTTGAGAAAAAAGGGTCGATTTTCCCACATTTGACCGTCCAGTGAAGATTATCTCAAGATTAACCCGGCCAGAGTCCATAGTATGCGTTCATTATTATTGCAAGGATGCCCACAGCCAGTCCAAAGGCGACAACAGCTTTGGGACTTACCTTGAACTGAGTCTTTTCTTCCTCGAAATACCTCATGATTCCAGCAGATGACATCAATGGTGGCGCTTTTTCCTTCTTTGCCATGAGGAAGTGTATTATACCGGATGTATTTTAATTTTGCTATGTATAAAGTCCTCGACCTCACAAGCGGTGAAACCGGACTTCTCATTAAAGACAGGTGCTGGAGGTTCGAGGCTTCGGACGTCTCTCCAAACTGCGTTCTGTTCCCCTCATTCTTCAACGCTCACACCCACATAGCAGATTCAGTCGTGGAAGCTCCAAAAATGAGTGTTTATGAGCTCGTTGGGCCTGGTGGCTACAAATTTTCGGTTCTAAGAGAAGCAGGGGAGGAGAAAATTATTGAGGGTATGAGGAAATCCATAAAGCTGATAGAAAAAACTTCCGCAACATCCCTTGAATTCAGGGAGGGCGGAATTGACGGGTACAGACTATACCTGAAAGCAGATCAGGAAAAAAGGCTCATAGCCCTTTCAAGACCGTCAAACGTAGAGGAGGCAGAGGCACTATCCAAAATTTCTCCAGGATTCAATTTCAGCAGCACGAGAGATGTGGATTCAGAGCTTCTGGAATACTGCAGAAAGCTTTCCAGAAAGAGAGGGCTGATCTTCGCTATTCATGCTGGAGAGGTTGACAGCAGAGACGTGGAGGACGCAATAACACTCGAACCGGATTTTCTGATACACATGAACATGGCGGGCCAGAGTCTGCTGAAAAAAGCGCTGGATGAGGGAATAAAAATCGTGACATGCTTCAGATCAAACGCATTTTTCGACGTGTTCAGCGTTGAAACCTACAGAACGCTTTCAGAATATGAAAACTGGCACATAGGGACAGACAATGCCATGATAGCCACGCCCTCAATGCTCGATGAACTCAAATTCGCAAGCAATTTCATTGAGGCTGACAAACTCTTCAGCGCAGCGACGAGAAACCCATTCTACGAGAGCTACACGGTGGCCAGAATGGATAGATTTCCAAACCTGAAAAACCCGGCAATCTCAGTAATAAAAAGACTCGAAAGCTGCGATATCGAATGCATAATAAGGGAAAAAATTTATTTCAGCTGAGTTTACAGGTTTTCTCCACTGTAAATTCCAGAATAGCCCTCAGTCCTGTCATCGAGTCTGAAAAACACAAGCTGGACGATTCTGGCGTTTCTCTTCAAATATATCCCGTTTTCATTGTACACAACAAGACCGACCTCGCTCCGCCCAATGTATCCTGCATCCCACACTGCTGTCAGCACATTTGCTCCGGCCCTTATCAGACTCGATCTCGGCCTTGCAAGTGCCATCATGTCCTCAGGAATTCTAACCACTTCATTGAGATAAACCCTGTAATACCCCTTTTCAAGAAAGACCCATTCGTTTTCGAATTCAATTTCCTCAACTTCAGGTAAGACTCTCTCAGAGTTGTCGAAATCTATTTTTGCAGTTCCGGAGATTCTCGCAACCTTTCTCAGCGTGCAGTCAAAACCGTTTGGCTGAAGCTGTGTATCAAGGTCAATGTAATCTGCAACCAGCTCCTTTTCCAGAATGAGGTTCTTTATCTCCTTTTTTGAAAGGGCAGTCATGATGGGTGAAAACGGGCATGATTTAATAAATTTAACCGGCGTCCATAAAAATCAGATTCTTATCCTCCGCCCCATATTCGTGAAGTCGATGTAGTATGCATCCACCACATCGAAATTGCCAATATTTCTGGCAACATGGACGGCTATAATGTGAGCGCATGGCTTAAGACCCTTCAAATTGAGCTGAAAGTCCCTGCAGGTGCAGAACTCATCATCCACAATGTACTCCTCATTGCCGACAACAACAAAGAAGTCCCTGTATTTCTTGACCCTCTCCTCCTTAACATAGAAAAAAGCCTTATCGCCCCTTTTCCCAAAATTATCGATCAAAAACCGGTAAAGAGAAAAATCAAGTTTATCGAATTTTTTGAGTTCTCTGATCTTATTCCACATCGTCCTCTATCTCACTCTTATCAATCTCGGAGAGAACATTTATCGTGTTTATTGCATCGACTGCATCCAGCCAGCCAACCACGATGAGGTCCTCATCAGGAATCTCTATATCCTCCGGAAATTCCTCACCAGCGAGAACCTTCGCCGCAATTTTCACGACGCTCTCAAACGCTCCCTCGATGTCACCCTCATGTTCTTTCTTAAATGCCTCATTCAAAAGCTTATCAAAGCTTTTTTTGCTAACCTTGCCCTCAATAACAAGTTTGAGAGCCTCAAGAACTATTTTCATCTGCTCTTTGGTTATTTCAAAAAGCTCTCCCTTCAGCTCGTCTCCGAAGTCGAATGATTGTTCAAGAACCTTTTCACTCTCGTTGATGAGCGCTATGGCTTCTTTTTTGGTTATTTCCCTTGCCCTGATGCTTCTCATCAGGTTTCGGCAGGCGATGATGTAATCCTCGAGCATTCTGTCGAATACGTCTATACCCTCACCGGTTTCAATGTCGATTTTCTCTGAGTTTATCCTCTCCAGCCAGTTTGCGAGTCTCTCTTCACTGTAGAACATCAGAAACACCAACACTTCGATTGGTTATAAGTCTTTTGATGGAGATGAAAAATAATGCAGAGGTTGGCCAAGCTCAGAGACATATGTATGTCGCATCCAGTATGCCATCAAGCTTTTCCATTTCCTCAAGAACTTCGTCTGATGGCGGGTCATCCACGAGAAGCAGCATCAGCTGTATTCCGCCCGGCTTGTTTCCATGCCTGCCAACAATCATTCCAGCAATGTTTATGCTGTTCCTACCAAAGAGAGTTCCAACCCTGCCGATGACTCCAGGTTTGTCCTCGTGAAGGGATATAATGTAATGGCCCTCAGGCACGAAATCCACCTTGTACTTGTCGATCCTTATAACCCGGTAATCGTCCCTGCCAAAGCTCGTTCCGGCAATGTAGATGGAGCCGTTTCGTCCCAGAACTTCCATCTCGATTATGCTCTCATAGCTATCGGTCTTCTCTATTTTGCTTTCCTCCACCTCTATGCCCCTCTCTTTGGCGATGGGTGGTGCGGAGACCAGATTGATGTTCGGACCCAGTATGTACTCCAGCAGACCCTTGAGTACTGCCCTCGACAGGTAGGATGTGTCTTTCCCAGCGAGCTTTCCTCGATATGTTATTTTGACCCTTTCAAAGTTGCCCGAAAGCCTTGCTGCTGCTATCTTACCCATCTTCTCGGCAAGCTTGAGGTATGGCATGAGGAATTCGAAATCCTCTGGGCTCAGGGACGGAAGATTTACCGCATTTTTTACAGGGTAACCATGGAGCATGTTTATTATGTCCTCCGCAATGATCATACCCACGATTTCCTGAGCCTCCTTTGTCGAGGCACCAATATGGGGAGTGGTTACAACATTATCGAAGCCGAAAAGCTCACTGTCGAAGTCAGGAGGTTCGGTTTCATAAACATCAAGTGCTGCTGCATAAATTTTGCCACTTTTAAGGGCATTGATGAGCGCTTTTTCGTTAATAATACCTCCTCTGGCACAGTTGATGACTATGACTCCGTCCTTCATTTTCTCGAATTCATCTTCATCAATCAGGTTTTCGGTCTCCTTGGTCTTGGGGACGTGAACCGTGATGATGTCGGCATTCCTGACAAGCTCGTCCAGATCAACAACCCTGACACCCACCTCCCTTGCTCTCGCCTCGGAGATGTAAGGGTCATAAGCTATCACATTCATCTCAAATGCCCTTGCCCTCTTGGCAACCTCGTATCCTATTCTTCCGAGCCCAATTATACCTATTGTTTTGCCCCTCAGTTCCTTACCAACGAATTTCTTCCTCTCCCATCTTCCCTCCTTCACACTCTTATCAGCCTGAGGGATTTTTCTCGCAGCGGCAAGTATCATACCGATTGTGAGTTCTGCCGTCGAAACGGTGTTTCCTCCAGGAGCATTGACCACCACGATCCCCTTCTGGGTGGCGTAGTTCACATCTATGTTGTCAACGCCAACTCCAGCCCTTCCAATTATCTTCAGCTTCTTCGCCTTGTCAATTATCCTTGCCGTAACCTTTGGAGAACTCCTGACCACAAGGGCATCATAATTCTCAATAATCCTTTCAAGCTCTTCCTCATCGAGTCCCGGCATTACATCAACTTCAAGACCTTCTTTTTCCATTCTCTCAATGGCGTGGCTGTCTATGTTGCTTGCTATCAGAACTCTCATCAAAATCAGCAGAATTCGGCTTAATATAAACTTTATTGAACACGGTTTCGAACAATACTGTCTGAAAAAATAATTAAAAATAAGAGACCATCTAACTGTCAGAGGTTATGACTTCACCGGTCCTGACTCTGACTGATTTCTCCACCGGGATCACGAATATCCTTCCGTCCCCGTATTTGCCAGTCCTTGCATTCTTGCAGATTATCTCGATAACCCTGTCCACGTCATTGTCATCAACCACGATTTCCAGCTTTATTTTCTGGAGAAGATCTACGTCTATCGTGGTGCCTCGGTACTGAAGTTTTATTCCCTTCTGCTCTCCTCTGCCCTTAACCTCCGTCACAGTCATCCCAATGTAGCCCTTTTCTGCCAGTGCATCTTCAACAGCCTCAAATCTTTCAGGCCTTATGATTGCAACAACCATCTTCATGCGTAACCCACCTCACCGTGCTGGGATATGTCCAGGCCCACGTACTCTTCCTCAAGCTCAACCCTAAGCGGCACCACGTAATCAACCGCCTTGGCGATGGCAAAGGTTACCATGAACGCATATGCTGCAGTTACCGCAACTGCGAGCAACTGGGTCAGGAGCAGATCGAAGCCTCCGTGAAGAAGGCCAGCATATCCTGAAATGGCCGGATTTGCAAATATGCCTACCGCAATGCTCCCCATGGCACCTCCAACACCGTGAACTGCCCAAGCATCAAGGCTCTCATCAATCCCCTTCTTTATTCTGAATTCCAGTGCCATGAAGCATATCACTCCCGCCAGTATCCCGATCACTATTGCCCCAGGAACATCAACGAATCCCGCAGCCGGTGTTATTGACGCAAGTCCTGCTATAACACCTGTTATTATTCCCAAGCTTCCCGGTTTACCGTTCATCCAGCTCAGGATCATCCACGTCATTCCCGCAAAGCATGAGGCGATGAACGTCACAGTTATGGCATTCACGGCTATTCTGTCAGCAAGCAGGGCGCTGCCCCCATTGAAACCAAACCACCCAAACCACAGCAACGATCCCCCTATCAGCGTTAACGGGATGCTGTGTGGCTCGATTGGATGTTCCCCGTACCCGTATCTTTTACCAACTGCAAATGCCAGAGCTAAGGCTCCAAACCCTGAGCTCACGTGAACCACAATACCGCCCGCAAAGTCCAGCGCTCCAATGCCTGCAAGCCACCCATTGCCCCACAGCCAGTGAGCAAACGGGATGTAAACAAGAGTCAGCCAGAGAACCCCGAAGAGAACGAATGCAGAAAACCTGATCCTCTCAGCAATTGCTGAGGTTATGATCGCCAGCGTAACTCCCGCAAACATCATCTGAAACATCATGAACAGCATTTCAGGTATTGCATCGCTGCCATCCAGACCCACATTTGCAAGCAGTGATTTGCCAAGATCTCCAATGATCCCGCCGACATCACCCGAAAACGCCAGAGAGTAGCCGTACAGCACCCATATTACCCCAGCCAGGATTGCAGAGACTATGCTCAAGGAGATCATTGACACTACATTTTTCTTTCTCACCATTCCGGCGTAGAATAATCCCACTCCAGGGATCATCAGCATTACAAGTGCTGTAGACGTCAGTATCCACGCCACATCTCCACTGTTCATGATCCGGCAAACAGGATTGCGTATTTAAAGTTATTTAGTAAATTTTCTTAAAACTTCATAAAACATGAGCGAAATGCCAGAAAAACTAAAAAAATTTTAAATTATCTTCCATTCAAAATTTAAATCCGGGCAGGCTATCAAGTTTTATGCAATTCGGCCCGACAGGTAAACAATCTTTAGCGTATTCTCCGTTTAATCAAAAATTTTTTAAGTTCACGGGAAAATGGCAGAATTATGAAGAATCCGCCCAGAATATCCATAGCACTTGACGACGAAACCTACAGCATATTTAACGAGCTTAAAGAATCATTCAGCAGCGCAAGCGAGTTCTTTAGAGAATTGCTCAAATTTTACCGGGAATTCAGCTTTCTCGAAGATTATGATCCATTCAAAATCAGAACCTACGTGGAAATGCTCTCCGAAGGTGAGCATGTGATACTCGATATTGACCACCTGGTGGCATTTCTCAGATTCATCAAAAATCACCCGGACAGTGAGAAATTCTGGAAAGTGCATGAAAACATTTCAAAAGCTCATGCAGACGAGTTCAGGGGTAAAGACGTAAACTTCATCCTGAAAAGACTCGAAACATGTAACTTTTTCAGACTGAACGTTAAAGAGGGCGAGTACACATTAGTTACGGGCAACGAAGAGGTGAAGGAGTTCACGAAAAAATTCCTCGAAGGCGTTTTCGAGGGTATGGGGCTGAAATTTGAAATAAAAGAGGAATTTGCAAAGCTCAGAATAAAAACAGAAAAAATTTGATATCAGGATTGTTCCATTTTCTTAACTTCCTGGTCTCTGAGCACCCTCCTCAGCACCTTGCCGACTGCTGATTTTGGAAGTTCGTCGACGAATTCGATTATTCTGGGGACCTTGTAGGCTGCAAGTTTCTGCCTGCAGAACTGTTCGATGTCCTTTTCTGAGACCTTTCCCCTGTGTTCGGGTCTCAGGACGATGAATGCCTTTACAGTCTCTCCCCTGTATTTGTCAGGGACACCAACAACCGCAGCCTCAAGTACGGCGGGGTGTTCGTAGAGGACCTCCTCAACCTCTCTCGGATAGATGTTGTATCCTCCCGCTATGATGACGTCCTTCTTTCTGTCCACTATGTAGAAGTAGCCGTCCTCGTCCATCTTCGCCATGTCTCCAGTCAGAAGCCATCCGCTGACCAAGGTTTTTCTTGTTTCTTCCTCCATCTTGTAGTAGCCCTTCATCACCTGTGGGCCGAAGATTGCGAGCTCTCCAATCTCGCCCACAGGAAGGACTTTTCCTTCCTCGTCTATGACGAGGGCGTAGGTATCGGGGAACGGGATTCCAATGCTCCCTTCTTTGTTCATGCCGTAAAACGGATTTCCGTGAGTGACCGGAGATGTCTCGCTCAGCCCATAGCCCTCGATCAGCTTGGAACCGGTCTCTTTTTCGAACGATCTCTTCAGCTCAACCGGGAGGGGCGCAGCTCCGCTTATGCAGGCCTTAAGGGAACTGAGATCGTACTTTTTGAGGTCAGGATGATTCAGAATTGCATTGAAAAGTGTTGGAACTCCACAGAATATTGAAACCCGGTATTTATCAATGGCCTGTATCACCCTCTTGATGTCTCTCGGATCCGGAACCAGAATCATTGGGGCTCCGACGGCTATGGGAGCATTCATGCTTGTCGTCATTCCAAACACATGGAAGTAGGGCAGCGCGCCAAGGAATACGTCCCCCTCACCCTTGCCCGGAATCCATTCGATCGTCTGATAGACGTTCGCAACGAGGTTGTAATGTGTGAGCATGGCAGCCTTCGGAAAGCCCGTGGTTCCACCGGTGTACTGATGCACTGCGATGTCCTCTTTTGGATTCACCTCAGGCCTTTCTTTAAGCTCTTCACTGGCAAGTGCAGCCTTCCATTCATGAATGTCAGGTACAGCAGGCACCCTGACCTTCTTTTTCTTGAAACTGTACAGAAAGCTCAGTGGAAACGGCAGGTAGTCCTCAACCTTTGCAAGAATTATGTGATCCACCAAACCGTCTTTCTTCAGAGGATAGACGTTATCGAGTATCTGATCAAGAATTATGGCAATCCTCGCCTCACTGTTGCTGGCGATGTGCTTGAATTCCCTCTCCGTGTAGATTGGATTCGCCTGAACGACAATGCCCCCGGCTTTGAGCACTGCATAGTATGAAATGACATACTGGGGGATGTTGGGCATTGCAAGTATGACACCATCGCCCTTTTTCACACCGAGGGATTTCAGATAGCTGGCAAGTTTGTTCGAAAGCGCATCAAGTTCCCTGTAGGTGATCTCTTTGCCAAAGAACACAATCGCTGTGTTTTCAGGCTTGGCTCTGGCAGTATCTTCAAGGAGCCTGAAAAGCGGGATTTCAGGGAATTCAAGACTCGGTCTCACCCATTCATCATAATGTTTCAGCCATACTCTGTTAATTTCCTCTATTTTAACCTCTCCAAGGTGTTTTCCCTCAACACCAATAATGTTTTCCACATCCATACCTCAATTACGTGATTAATAATTTAAAATTTACCATGTGGGTTAATTTTTATAGCCATTCGGGAGCAGATCAGACTGTGAAAATATACATAGAGACTTACGGATGCACAACGAACCAGGCAGACTCAGACCTGATCAGAGGGATTCTGTCAGAAAAATACGAAATTGTGGATACCGATGCAAGCGCAGACATCGTTGTCGTGAACACCTGTGGGGTGATAGGATACACAGAGAGAAAAATCATCAGAAGAATTGCCGAGCTTAAAAATTCGGGAAAAAGAGTGATATCCACAGGGTGTCTTGCAAGAATTTCAAGGAAGAGAATGCTTGAAATTTCAGATGCAATTGTAAGCCCGGATAACATTCATGTGATTGACAGGGCTGTTGAAGATGTCATATCGGGAAAAAAAGCCGAAATTCTGGAGGTATCCAACACGGACAAATCGGAACTCTGCAGGTTTAAGAGAAGGCTAAACGAAAATGCCATCGCCATTGTGTCCATTTCTGAGGGATGTCTCGGGAGCTGCAGCTACTGCGCAACAAAAATCGCCAGAGGCAGACTGAGGAGTTTTTCTCCAGACAGCATAGCCAGAGAAATCGAAATGGCCCTCAAATCCGGTTTCAGAGAAATACAGCTCACGTCCCAGGACACGGGAGCGTATGGCATGGACAGAGGCACAAATCTTGCTGAGCTTTTGAAGAAGATTTCCGGCCTTAAAGGAGATTTCAGAGTTAGAGTGGGGATGATGAATCCCCAGCATGCAAAATTGATTCTTGACGAGCTGATTGACGCATATTCATCAGAAAAGGTCTACAAGTTCCTGCACATTCCTGTGCAGAGTGGAGACAACAGAATCCTCGAGGATATGAGAAGGGGACATACTGTCGAGGATTATGAGGAAGTTATTTCAGAGTTCAGAGGAAATTTTGATGATGTTGTTATCTCGACAGACATAATCGTGGGCTTTCCAACAGAAACCGAAGAATCGTTCTGGAGAAGTTATGAACTGATCAAAAGGACAAAACCGGACATCGTGAACATAACGAGATTCTCACCGAGGAAAGGAACTCCCGCATCGAAGCTCAGAGATATCCCGGACTGGATCAAAAAGGAAAGGAGCAGAAAGCTTACGGAGCTTACGAGAGAGATCGGCCTTGAGAACAACATTAAATTTATCGGAAAAACGGAGAGGGTTCTTGTAACAAAGGAAGGCAAAAACGGAACACTGCTTTCAAGAACAGATTCGTACCGCCCGGTAATACTGGACAGTGGAAAAATAGGAGAATTCAAAAAAGTGAAAATAGTCGAGGCGAAGTTCAACTACCTCTATGGCCACCCCCTGTCAGAAAACTGAGAACTACAAAAACCAGTGCAGAGACTGGCAGAGCGATAACCATCGGATCAAGAACCGTCCACGGGAATCCTGCAAGTGCCTCCCTTCCAAACAGCATTTTTGCTATTCCCAGAGCCGAAGATTCCTTTATGTGGAAGAAGGCAATGTAAATCATCGAAACCACGAATCCTGAAATTATGCTTGCCTCAGCCGCTGTTTTCGTTGCTCTGTTCCAGTAAAGTCCACCAATGTATGCTGGCATGAACGATGAAGCGCAGAGAGCGAAGAACATGGCGGTTCCCCTTGCAATGACTCCGGGAGGCAGAACGTATGCGAGAAATATGCTGAAAAGTATCCCTGCAGCAATTGCAAATCTTGTTATGAGGACCGTCCTTTCGGCATGCCTCCCTCCAAGAAAGCCTGCCTGGAAAACGTCCCTTCCCAAAGCCGAGCCTATGGTGTGGAACTGACTGCTCAGTGTTGACATCGCTGCAGCGAGCAGAGTTACAAGAAACACCGCCACAAACCAGTCAGGCATGAAGGCATTGATGAAGGCAGGGATTACCTTGTCAACGTTTCCACCTGCGACGGCAATGGATGGCTTGCCGGCAGTCTCAATGAAGTAAGCGTTGCTGAGAGCCCCAACAATGAATGCCGTACCCACCGTGAAGAATATGAAAATCGAGCCAACCGGTACTGCCCTGTCGAGATCTCTGTCGCTTGCAACAGTCATAAACCTGACGGCAAGCTGTGGCTGAGCAAGAACACCGATACCCACAGCAAGGATCAGAGAGGTTACAAGCGTTATCCACGCCTCACTGCCGAATTTCGGAAAAGCAGTCCAGCCTGCATATCCGTCAATCTTACCTGCAAACGTCTTAATCGCAATGTCGCTTAGACCTGTCAGCGTTTCGTGTGCAGGAACGGCTCCACCAAACCACGCATAGACTGACACCAGGAGCAGAATCATACTCGCGAGCATTATCAGCCCCTGGAAGGCATCTGTATAGAGAACCGCAATAATCCCGCCATAGACGACGTAAACAGCTATCACAAGAGACATTATGAGCAGAGCAATGTTGTAATCGACGTTCAGAGACACCTCTATGAACCTTGCTGCTCCGATGAGGACCACTCCCGCGTAGAGGGGCATGAAGAGAAAAACAACCAGTCCGGAGAATACCTGAATGAACCTTGAACCATACATCCTGCCAAGAAGCTCCGGAAAGGTGAGTGCGTTCAGCTCGAGACCCTTTCTCCGAACTCTCTTGCCTATGACCGCATAAGCTATTATTATTCCCACAAATATGTTCATGAACGCCAGCCAGAGCAGCGGGAAGCCAAAAATACTCGCTATACCTCCGAACCCGACGATGGCGGAAGTTGAGATGAACGCCGCCCCGTAAGATAACGCCATTACCGCAGGATGTATTTTCCTGCCCGCAACCAGGTAATCTTCCGAGCTTTTTGTTGTTCTGAATCCATAATACCCGAGATATCCCGTTACAAGTAAATACAGCACAACAATAAAAATCAAAAACGCCGTATTCACCGGATCACCTCCTTAAAAGACCGTACAGTATCCCTCCAATCACACTCAGCAGAGTTAGAACGTATCCTGCTGCCGTCCACGCGTCTCCAAACCCCAGCATTTCATCACCTTGTCAATTTGTTACAGTGCGACATAGTATCAAATATATAAAACTTTCTGAATTCCCGGGAAATATAGTGGCATCAACATAAAAAATAGCAAAATTTTTAAATGAAAATTGTTCAATAATTAATAATGAACGAATGCCCCGTGTGCGGTAACGAACTTGAGATAGCTACGGAGGAGCAGAATGGGACAAAAAGGACCTCAAAGAAGTGCCATAAATGCGGTTTTGAGTCTGTTGAGTATGATATAAAGGAATCAGAGTGATTCAGGGTCGTTTCCAAGCACAACTGTCCACCACCATCTGGCCATGTCCATCAGATCTCTGCTGAACATTCCCGAAAGCCTGTATTCTCCATTCCTTATTGCTATCATTCCCGCACCGAGCAGCTTATTTCTCATGGAATAAAAGGAGGACCTGTTCATTTCCAACATTCTCATCGTCTCCTCCCACTCATCAACTCTCAGCGGGTTTCCGGATTTCTGCCTCTCTTCAACAAGAGTTACAAATTTTATCGCCTTTAATGCTACCTCTTCCTTCCTGAAAACTCTCCTCATGAGTTCGAGAAACGGATTTTTTGACTGGGTAATCCTTGCACTTGCAGTACTCCTGACTATAATTGACGTTGCTGTTCTGGGGGCTTCGCTGACTTTCATGTTCCAATTTCTCCATAAAGATTTTAAAAAGCTTTGATGCAGTGGTGTCAGAATGATAATTGCTCTGCCAAATAAAGGAAGGCTCAGGGAACCAGCAGTCGAACTGCTGAAATCTGCCGGGATAAAGGTAGAGGCGGATACAAGGAGACTCGTTGCAGGCACAAACAGAGAGGACATCTCTGTTCTCTTCGTCAGGGCCAAGGACATTCCGGAATACGTGTACAAAAATGCCGCACAGGTGGGAATAACCGGGCTTGACATGGTCGAGGAAACAGGAGTCGATGTTGAGGTGCTCCTCAGGCTCGGTTTCGGCAGGGCAAAGATAGTGGTTGCCATACCTCAGAATTCCGAAATTAGCAGCATACATGATCTGAACGGAAAGTCAATCGCCACTGAATTCAGAAAAATCGCAGAACGCTTTCTGGAAAATAACGGAATTGATGCCGAAATAGTTGAGGTTAGCGGGGCATGCGAAATCGCCCCCGCGATGGGCATTGCGGACGCGATTATTGACCTGACATCGACTGGAGAGACGCTCCGGCTGAACAACCTGAGAGTCATTCACGAGATACTTGAAACTGAAGCCGTTTTAATAGCCAACAGAGATTACATCGATGACTTCAATGTTCAGGCCCTTAAAACTGCCATCGAGAGTGTTCTGAATGCAAGGGGAATGGTATACCTCATGATGAATGTACCGGAAGATATGCTCGAGGACGTGAAAAGTGTCGCACCGGGATTGAAGGGGCCAACCGTGATGAGGGTCGAATCCAACGGCATGGTTGCAGTTCACGTTGTGATCCATGAGAGCGAACTTTTCGAAGTTGTGCAGAAACTCAAAAAAGCTGGAGCGAGAGACATCCTCGTCATCCCCGTTCAGAGACTGATATTTTAACATAGACGGCTGCGGAGGATTGCAACACCCAATCATTTACTGGTGCTGGCAAAAAACCACCTATTCCTGACCGGAAGTGGCCGAACCTTTTTGGAGGGCATTTCCTCTTCTGAGATTTCGAAAACTATTTAACTTGCAATATTGTGCAACTATGCAATGTTCAGGAAGATTTTGATTGCAAATAGAGGAGAGATAGCAGTTAGAGTTATGAGAGCCTGTAAGGAGCTCGGGATTAAAACTGTTGCTGTTTACTCCAAAGCTGACCTGCATGCGTTTCACAGAGTTTATGCTGATGAATGCTACTTCATAGGAGAGCCCGAGCCATCAAAAAGCTACCTGAACATTGACGCGATAATCGATGCTGCAAAAAGGAGCGGGGCTGAGGCAATACACCCCGGATACGGATTCCTCGCAGAAAATCCTGAGTTTGCCGGGAGATGTGAGGAGGAAGGTCTCGTCTTCATAGGACCAAAACCTGAGGTTATCGAGGCAATGGGGTCAAAAATCAGCGCCAGGAGGTTGATGAAGGAAGCAGGAGTACCTGTGGTACCCGGAAGTGACGTCCTCAAAAGCGAGGATGATGCCGTTGATTTTGCTGAAAAAATTGGGTACCCTGTGGCAATTAAAGCCAGCGGAGGTGGGGGTGGAATAGGTATAACAATAGCCTACAGCAGCGAAGAGGTCAGGAGGGCGTTTGAAAAAAGCAAAAAGCTCGGTGAAAAGTATTTCAGGGATTCAACAGTCTACATTGAAAAATACCTTCCAAAACCCAGACACATAGAGTTCCAGATTCTGTCCGATGGAAACAAGGTCCTCCATCTCGGCGAGAGGGAGTGCAGCATTCAGAGAAGGCATCAGAAGCTGATCGAGGAGGCCCCATCACCAATATTCGACGAGGAGATGAGGGAAAAATTTGGAAGAATCGCCGTGAAGGGTGCAAGACACATTGGATACACGAACGCAGGCACAATGGAGTTCCTGTATCAGGATGGAGAGCTGTATTTCCTGGAGATGAACACAAGATTGCAGGTTGAGCACACAATAACCGAGATGGTTACCGGGATGGATATAGTGAAGGAACAGATCAGGATAGCATACGGAACCGGGATAAGTTTCGATCAGGAGGACGTCAGGATCAGAGGACATGCCATAGAGGCGAGAATAAATGCCGAAGACCCTGTAAGCTTCCTTCCGAGAAGTGGCAGGATAACGCATTACAGATCCCCCGGAGGTCCGGGAGTAAGGGTGGATAGCGGAGTGCACATGGGTTATGAAATCTCACCATACTATGACTCGATGATATCCAAGCTTATAACCTGGGGAAGAACCAGAATAGAGGCAATTGCCAGGATGAGAAGGGCGCTCTACGAGTACATAATCGAGGGAGTGGAGACGAACATCCCGTTCCACATGGTCGTTGTGGAGGATGAGGAGTTCGCCAAGGGCAACACCCACACAAAGTTTGTTGACGAGAGACACATCCCGGAAAGAGTTCTTGCTTCGATCAAAAACATCAGGCACCTGAAGCACAGGCTGGACGACATTTTCCGTGGAATGAATGGAGTCAGAAAGGATTACGATCCAGTGGCAATCGCAGTATCGGCGGTTATGGCATATCTTGAAAACGAAAGAATAGAGGGACTTGTTGAGGCAAAGGTCAGCCAGCCCTGGAAGATATACCACAGACTGAGAAGCCTGGGGTGGATGTGATGCCCGACGAAAGACTGGCAAGAGCGCTGAGGGCAAGAATACGGAGAAAAATCCTGAAGGAAATCATGAAAAACGAAAAGCTCAGCGTGCATGAAATTGCCGAAAGACTCGGTATTTCAGAATACAACGCATCAAGACATCTGAAACTGCTTTACGACCTCGGAATACTGGATTACGAGGTAAAACACCCTGAAAAATACTATTTTATAAAATTAAAGTCTCTGAAAGACCTTTTCGAGGTGTATGAGAGAGTTGTTGAAGAACTCAGGAGGAGGGAGTGATGAAGGCAGTAATAATTATGGGTTCGAAAAGTGATATGGAATACGGAAAGAAAATAGCTGAAAGGCTGAAATTTTTCGGTATTGAAGCCGTTTTGAGAATTGCATCGGCTCACAAAACTCCCGAAAAAGCCCTGAAAATTCTGAGAGAATACGAGGATGATGACGTGGTGTTCGTAACGATTGCAGGAAGAAGCAATGCCCTGAGCGGGTTTGCAGATGCAAACACATTCAGGCCGGTAATCGCCTCGCCACCCATCAGCGATAAATTTGCTGGCATGGACATTCTCTCAAGCATAAACATGCCTTCGGGTGTTGCCCCGATGCTCGTAATTTACGCCGAAAATACTGCCCTTGCGGTGGCAAAGATATTCGCCTTAAAAAGCAGAGAAGTGGCCGAAAAGGTCAGAGAATATCAGAGAAAAAAGAAAGAGGAAATTGAGAGAGCCGATGAGGAAGCAAAAAGTATTTAATATGCATTTCATAGGAGGTATCCCGGATGGGTAGTGTTAAAGACCTGACAGTTATCAAAAAACCGGAAGAAAACAGAACCGGGATCGGAAGGTTTCTCTTTTCAGACCGGTATTCCGTTTTCGACTATGGAGAGATGTCAGATCACATAGAGAACAAGGGTAAAGCTCTCTGTCTCATATCTGCCTATTTCTTCGAGATTCTTGAGAATGACGGCATTTCAACCCACTACATCGGTCTTGTTGAAGGCGGAAAGGTAAAGAGGCTCAACGAGCTGGACGATGCAGTTAATGAAATGGAGGTAAGGCTGGTCAGAGTGGTGGAGCCGGAAAAAACTGGATCGGGATACGATTACAGCATTTTCAAAAATCTGAATGGTAATTACCTCATACCTCTCGAAGTGATTTACAGGAATTCCCTGCCTGAAGGCAGCAGCGTTTTCAGGAGGCTGGAGAAAGGAGAAATCAGTCCCGAGGACCTCGGGCTGACGGAAATACCAGGTCCAGGTTCAAGGCTTGAAAAACCGGTTATCGATTTTTCCACCAAGCTTGAGGACACGGACAGATATCTCAGAAGAAAGGAGGCCTTGAAGATTTCGGGATTGAGCGAAGAGGAGTTTGAAGAGCTTGTAGAGCTTGCTGAAAAAATTGACAGGATCATAACCGAAGAGGTTGGGAAGGCAGGCATAGAAAACCTGGACGGCAAGGTTGAGTTTGCACTGGACGAGAACAGAAAAATAATGCTGGTCGATGCTGTCGGCACACCGGACGAGTGCAGATTCAGTTTCGATGGTATTGAGATGAGCAAGGAGATCCTAAGAAAATACTACAGAAAAACGGAATGGTACAGACTTGTCGAAAAGTTCAAGGGAGAGGAGAACTGGAGAGTCCTCGCAGGAAGACCTCCCAAACTTCCAGAAGACCTGAAAAATGCTGTTTCGGAGATGTACATGTCAGCCTGCAACGAAATAACAGGAATGAGGTTTTTCGACTCGCCCAGTCTGAAAGACGTGATGAAAAGAATTTCCGAGTTTATGGAGGTGTACGATGGTTAAAGCTTATCTCGCCCTTGAAGATGGGACGGTGGTTGAGGGAAAGGCATTCGGTGCTGAGAAAGATGCTGAAGGAGAGCTTGTGTTCAATACAGCCATGACGGGTTATGTTGAGGCTCTGACAGACCCGAGCTACAAGGGTCAGATTCTCATGATGACCTATCCGCTCATAGGCAATTACGGAGTTTGCAGAGAGGATTTCGAAAGCGACGGAGTGAAGGTGGAAGGATTCGTTGTAAAGGAGCTTTGCAGGCATCCGAGCAACTGGAGAAGTGAGATGAGTGTTGATGAGCTCCTGAAAGAATATGGAGTCCCCGGAATAGAGGGTGTTGACACGAGAATGTTGACCAAAAAAACGAGAATTCATGGAGCAATGAAAGCAGTTATAGCCGTTGGAGATGACATTGATAGAGAGAAACTCGTTGAAAGGGCGAAAAACCAGCCCTCAATAACAGAGCTTGACCTCGTGGATAAGGTCTGCGTCAGAGAGCCGAAAAGATTTGAGGCAGAAGAGCAGAAGTTTGAAGTTGCATTAATAGATCACGGAATAAAGAACAGCATTGTAAGGCAGCTTCTGCTCAGGGGTGTGAGCGTTACCCTGTTCCCGTACAGCTATCCAGCTGAAAAAATACTTGAATACGACTTTGACGGAATATTCATCTCCAATGGTCCTGGAGACCCTGCCAGAATCTCGGAAAGTGTCGAGACCATAAAGAAGCTGGCAGGGAAGCTCCCGCTTGCAGGCATCTGCCTGGGACACCAGCTCATTGCGAGAGCGTTCAAAGCCAGGACTTTCAAGCTCAAATTTGGACATCACGGTGCAAACCAGCCTGTAAAGGATTTTGAAACAGGCAGAGTGTTCATATCGAGCCAGAACCATGGATTTGCCGTTGACGAAAAAACCCTGCCGGAAGGTTTTGAGGTTACCCAGATCAACCTGAACGATATGACTGTAGAGGGGATGAGGCATAAAGAGATACCGCTTATAAGCGTCCAGTATCATCCGGAGGCGGGACCAGGACCGCATGACACGTACTTCTTCTTCGACGAGTTTGTGAAAATGCTCAGGAGCTATTAGGGTGATGCGATGCCGAAAAGAGAAGATATCAGGAAAATTCTGGTCATTGGTAGCGGGCCGATAGTAATCGGTCAGGCTGCAGAATTCGATTACTCGGGGAGTCAGGCGTGCAAGGCCCTGAGAGAAGAGGGTTATGAGGTCGTGCTTGTCAACTCAAACCCTGCGACGATTATGACAGACCCCGACATGGCGGACAGAACCTACATTGAGCCGCTCACACCGGATGTCTTTGAAAAGATAATTGAAAGAGAAAGGCCCGACGCACTATTACCTACGCTTGGCGGTCAGACGGGATTGAATCTTGCTGTTCAGCTTTACGAGGAGGGAATTCTCGGACGGTATGGTGTCCAGCTGATAGGTGCAAATATAGACGCAATAAAAAAGGCGGAAGACAGGGACCTCTTCAGAAAGGCCATGGAAAACATAGGACTTGACGTCCCGAGAAGCGAAATTGCGGAAAGTGTTGATGAAGCTCTTGAAATTGCGGAGGGACTTGGATACCCTGTTGTTGTCAGACCTGCATTCACTCTTGGAGGAACGGGAGGAGGAATTGCCTACAACAGGGACGAGCTGAAGGAGATAGCAGAGAGAGGAATAGAGCTTTCAATGATAAACCAGGTGCTGATAGAGGAGAGCGTTATCGGCTGGAAGGAGTTCGAGCTTGAGGTGATGAGAGATAAAGCAGACAACGTCGTCATCATTTGCTCGATCGAGAACTTCGACCCCATGGGAGTGCATACTGGGGACAGCATAACGGTCGCTCCCGCCCAAACCCTGACGGATCAGGAATACCAGGCTCTGAGAGATTACGCAATAAAGATAATTAGAGAAATAGGAGTCGAGACGGGAGGAAGCAACATTCAGTTTGCAGTACACCCGGAAAACGGGAGAATTCTGGCAATAGAGATGAACCCGAGAGTCAGCAGAAGCTCTGCTCTCGCTTCTAAGGCAACGGGATTCCCCATAGCAAAGATTGCTGCAAAGCTCGCTGTGGGCTACACGCTCGATGAAATTCCCAACGACATAACGAAGGAAACCCCTGCAAGCTTCGAGCCCACGATAGATTATGTCGTTGTGAAAATCCCCAGGTTTGCGTTTGACAAATTCCCGACTGCGGACAAAACCCTCGGAACCCAGATGAAAAGCGTTGGCGAAGTAATGGCGATAGGGAGGACGTTTGAGGAGGCACTTCAGAAAGCAATCAGAAGCCTCGAAATCGGGCGGTTTGGGCTTGGATCCGATGGCAAGGACAGGAAACCATCAAAGGACAAAATAATTCAGAAGCTCATCACTCCAAACCATCAGAGAGTATTTTACATAAAATACGCTCTCGAAAACGGTTTTTCCGTTGAAGAAATTGCAGAAATTACCAGAATCGATCCCTGGTTTATCGAGAAAATTGAGAACATAATTAGAGTCGAAAAGGAGCTGAAAGAACTTGCAAAAAGATGTTCCATAGACGATCTTGACCCTGAGGTTCTCAAGAAGGCCAAACAGTACGGTTTCAGTGATGTTCAGCTTGCACGCATATTCAACACAACCGAAAAGGAAGTCCGAAAAGCCAGGAAGAAAAAAGGCCTGATTTCCACCTTTAAAATGGTGGACACCTGCGCAGCAGAGTTCGAAGCAAAGACACCCTATTACTATTCAACATACGAGTTCGAGAACGATGCTGCTCCAACGGAGAGAAAGAAGGTCATGATTCTGGGCAGTGGTCCAAACAGGATCGGTCAGGGTATTGAATTCGACTACTGCTGTGTTCATGCAGTGTTGAGTGCAAAGGAGGAGGGTTTCGAAACAATCATGGTCAACAACAATCCGGAAACCGTCTCAACAGACTACGACACCTCTGACAGGCTTTACTTCGAACCCATAACGCATGAAGATGTCATGGACATATACGAGAACGAAAGACCAGAGGGTGTATTCGTCCAGTTTGGTGGCCAGACACCGCTCAACATAGCGAGGCAGCTTGAAGAGAGTGGTGCAAGGATTCTTGGCACGTCGGTGGACTCCATAGACCTTGCAGAAGACAGGGAAAAGTTCGCAGAGATATGCACGAGGCTCGGAATACCCCAGCCAGAAAACGGTATAGCATACAGCATCGAAGAGGCAAAGAGAATAGCGGGACAGATCGGATACCCCGTGCTTGTAAGACCCAGCTACGTGCTTGGAGGAAGGGCGATGGAAATAATCTACGACGAGGAAACGCTTGAAAGATACATTGAAGAGGCTATTGAGGTCAGCCCTGAAAAACCAATCCTCATCGACAAGTTCTTGGAAGATGCGATTGAGATAGAGGTTGACGCCCTCTGCGATGGCGAGGACGTTTTCATTGGAGGAATAATGGAGCATATTGAGGAAGCTGGAGTCCACAGCGGTGATTCAGCCTGTGTACTGCCACCCCAGAGTGTTTCGAAACACATAATCGATACGGTGATAGACTACACGAGGAAACTCGCCCTCGAACTGGGAGTTGTCGGGCTGTTAAACATTCAGTATGCCGTCAAGGATGAGAAAGTTTACATCCTCGAAGCAAACCCGAGGGCAAGCAGAACTGTCCCATTCGTGAGCAAGGTTACAGGGATTCCACTCGCTAAAATAGCGGCAAAGCTCATGCTCGGGAAAAAGCTCAGAGACTTCAATCTGAAGGAAAGAATATTTCCAAAGCATGTGGCTGTCAAAGAGGTGGTTTTCCCGTTCATCAAACTTCCGGGCGTTGATCCCGTCCTCGGACCTGAAATGAAAAGCACCGGAGAGGTCATGGGCGTGGATTACGACTTCGGCGTTGCTTATTACAAAGCCCAGCTTGCCGCAGGAATGAGATTGCCGCTTGAAGGCACGGTCTTTGTAAGCCTGAGAAAGGAAGACAGGCCAAAAATCATTCAGGCGATCAAAAAGCTGGACGAAATGGGATTCAGAATACTCGCCACGGACGGGACCGCAGATTTTCTGAGAAAGAACGGAATCGATGCAGAGATTGTTCTAAAGGTAAGTCAGGGGAGGCCAAACATCATTGACAAGATAATCAACAGAGAAATTGATTTCATAATAAACACTCCCAGCGGAAAGAGGGGCAAGACGGAGGGGTTCATGATAAGAAGAACCGCAGTCGATCACGGCGTACCGTACATAACCACAGTAAGTGGAGCCATTGCTGCCGTAAAGGGCATGGAGGCAATGAGAAGAGCACAGATGACCATAAAGAGCATTCAGGAGTACCACGGTGAGTTCGAATGAAAGAGGAGGAGTTTCAGGAACTCCTGAAAAGGCTGGACGGGAAAAAAATTTCCAGAATATTTCTTTCAAAATTATCTGAAAACATAAACATCGACCATCTGAGACACCTGAGAGCAGGTAAACCAGAGGCGGTTCTCGCTGAGTTCAAATCAAAGGAGGAGGTCGTTGAAATCGCAAAAAATGCCGTTGAAGAGAAAAGACCAATCCTCTTCACCAGGCTGAGTGAAGAACAGATGGTTGAGCTGGAGAAGCTCGGTCTGAACATCAACAAAAAAGCAAGAACTGCAGGGTATCTGAAACTTCACGAAAATACGGGAAAGGTGGCCATTTTCTCTGCCGGGAGTTCGGATGCATGTGTTGCTGAGGAAGCAAAGGAAACTGCAGAATTCCTCGGTCTTGAGGTGCTGAAGTTCTACGATGTTGGCGTTGCAGGAATACACAGGCTGATCGAACCCCTCGAAATTCTGTCTGAAGAGGATGTGGACTCGATCATAGTTGTTGCCGGAATGGAGGGGGCTCTGCCATCGGTGATTGCCGGAGTGGTTGACTTACCCGTCATAGCCGTACCAACATCTGTGGGATACGGCACGAATCTGGGCGGGATCACAACGCTATTTTCCATGCTACAGAGCTGTTCCTCAGGTGTCGCTGTTGTAAACATCGACAACGGATTCGGGGCGGCGGTTTTTGCGTACCTCATTTCAAGAAGAATTAGAGGAAATCCCTGAAAATCTCCGCAGCAACTCTTGTAGACTTTTCGTCATAGATGACCAGAGCTACCTCTCTGAGATTCTTGGCTCTGCCAGAAAAAGTCTTCACAGCATCGATAAATGTTTCAACGACCATGTTCAGGGGGCAGCCGTAAATACCTGCACTCACCGCAGGGAAGGCGATACTTGAAAGCCCCATTTCATCAGCCTTTCTCAACGGCCCCTCAAACGCCAGGTAGAGTTTTTTCTCAAGGCTCTCGCCCCACTTTTCCCTGCAGATTGGTCCGACGGTGTGGATGACGTACTTTATCCCCCTCTCCTCGAGCCTCATAGCTGGAGTAACGACGACCTCACCGTGCTCTATGTAATCCCTGCCAACCTGCTCCCTCATCGCCTTTTTGCTGAGCTTCGTGTATTCAGCAGCATTTCCCGCACATGCCCTCGCGATTGCGTAAGCCACTCCACCTCCGTGCTCAAGGTATTTGTTTGCCGCATTGACAATGGCCTCGGCAGGATATGCCGTGATGTCTCCCTGGACGAGCTTTACAGCCATACCGCCGAAGTTCAGGACGACTTCAGGCTCCATGTTTTAAGTGCTGCAGTCACTCTATAAATCATTTCCAGCACATTACGTTTCCGTTATTCTGGAAAGCTTTATAAATTATCCAAGTATGTTCCCAAATTATGAGAAAATACCTATCAAAAATGATTAAGCTTAGAAAACAGGAGAAGCTCAACGCGGTGATAGCCGAGATCAAGGTCCACTCCCCCAAGCACGGAGACCTGCTGGGAGGCAGGAAAATCCAGGACATCCTGAGAACATACGAGAGGTGCGACGTTGCGGGAATATCCTACATAACTGAAAGGGATCACTTCAGAGGAGACTTCAGGACGTTCAGGGAGATCTGCAGGAACACGGACCTTCCTGTGCTCAGGAAGGACTTCGTAACGAGCGTTGATGAAGTGGAAAGGACAGCTGAGGCTGAAGGTTCCGCACTGCTGCTGATAGCAGGACTTCTCGGCGAGAGAACCGCGGAGCTCGTTGATGCATGCAACGACCACGGAATCGAGGCTCTCGTCGAAGTGCACTCTCCAGAAGACGTGGAACTTGCAAACGAGGTTAGCGCAAAACTCGTTGGGATAAACAACAGGGACATTTCGAAGCTCGAGCTCGACGACGGGAGCGTGGAGGTAACCGAGAGGCTCGCACCCCTGTTGAAATCGCCCGCCTTAAAGGTCAGCGAGAGCGGAATATTCACCCTCGACCACCTGAGCCGCGCTCTGAAACATGCGGATGCCGTTCTTGTTGGCACGGCCTTCATGGTGGCTGAAAACATGGAAGGGAAGGTCAGGCAGTTCGTGAGGGGTGTTGAGGATGCTTGAACACGTAATCTCACCCAAGAGGATGACGTTCGATGAAGCGTACGAGGTGTTCTCGCAACTTTTTGACGAAAATCCCTACAGAGTTGCAGGTTTTCTTTCAGCCCTCGAGGTGAGGGGTTATGAGGCGGAGGAGATTGCAGGGTTCGCAAGGGCGATGATTGACCGTGCCGTCTCTCTGAACCTGGGTGAGGTTACGGACATTGTTGGAACAGGTGGTGACGGAATGGCCACAGTAAACGTGAGCAGTGCCGCAGCAATCATCCTATCGCTGTTTACAAGGGTGGCAAAGCACGGTAACAGGTCTGTAACATCGAAAAGCGGTTCGGCAGACTTTCTCGAAAAAGCTGGAGTTAAAATAATGCTCGACCCGGGTGAAGCGAGGCAACTGCTCGAGAAAACAAACTTCACGTTCCTCTTCGCACCGCTCTACCACCCGTCCATGTCGAAAGTGATGCCCGTCAGGAAGAGCTTAGGAATAAGGACTGTTTTCAACATTCTGGGCCCCCTCGCAAATCCCGCAAGGCCAGAAAAGATTCTGCTCGGCGTGAGTGAGGAGGTGCTGGCGGAAAAGATCGCCGTGGCTCTGAACATCCTCGGCGTTGAGCGGGCAGCGGTCGTGCACGGCTATCCGATTGACGAGGTCAGTCCATCCGGAAGAACTCTCGTGTGGGAGGTTGACGGTGACAGGCTGGAGAGCTACACTGTAACTCCCGAGTACTTCGGCATGAAGAGGTGCAGGCTCATTCCATGCCTATCAGCTGAGGAGAGCGTGGAGAGAGTTAGAGCGGTTTTTTCGGGAAACGGTCTGGAGGAGGACAGGAAGTTCATCCTGCTGAACGCATCTCTCGCACTCTACATCTGTGGTTTTGACGACTTCATCGAGGCGAGAGAGGTGGCAGAGAGCACCCTCGATGGCAGTGCCATGAAAAAGCTGGAGGAAATAGCATGCGCGTCAGGCGGCTCGAACCGGTAGAGCCGGTCAAGCTCTACAGCGTCCTGAGGGAGGAAAGCTACCCGTTCATACTTGAGTCTGCCGACAGACACAGCAGGAGAGCCAGATACACCTACATCTCTGCAAATCCCGACTTTGTGGTTGAGACAGGCGAGAGGGGGACGAGGGTTGACGGAAAGCTCGTTTCAAAGGAGAAAAATCCTTTCAGGGCTCTCAAGAGTTTCAGCCTGAACTTTTCCGGAAAGCGCTTTTCCGGTGGGTTCGTTGGCTACATCCCGTACGACAGCGTCCTTCAGCACATCGGCAATGAGGTGGAAAGGAGCTCCGTCTTCGGGCATTACAGCTCGTTTTTCGTATTCGACCACCTGGAGAACGGGCTGTACTTCTTCGCTGATAGCGACGAGCAGATTGAGTGGGCTGAGAGCGTGGTGATGAGGGCAAGGCGAGTTGATCCCGAATTCGAGGATTGCACTTCCGAAATTGCGGGACAGGATTCGGGGATGGAGGAGTTCGTCGAGGACGTTCTGAGGGCAAAGGATCACGTTTTTGCAGGAGACGTTTTTCAGGTCGTTATCTCAAGGGAATACTTAGTGGACACAGACATGTCCCCATTTCAGGCCTACCTGAACATGAGAAGGCTGAACCCCAGCCCCTACATGTTCTGCCTCGAGTTCGACGTCGCGCTTGCGGGCTCATCCCCCGAGACCCTTGCGAGCGTTGAAGATGGGTACCTGAAGGTCAATCCCATAGCGGGCACTGCGAGACGGGGCAGAAATCAGGATGAAGATGCTGAAATTTCCAGGAAGCTCCTAAAAGACGAGAAGGAGAGGGCCGAGCACGTAATGCTTGTTGACCTGGCAAGAAACGACGTCAGAAAGGTGTGCAAAGCCGGCAGTGTCGAGGTTGTCAGGTTCATGGAGGTGCTGAAGTACAGCCACGTGATGCACATCGAAAGTGAGGTCAGGGGCAGGTTGAGAGATGAGTGCGACGTTTTCGACGCGATCTCCGCATGCTTTCCAGCCGGAACGCTCACAGGGGCGCCGAAGATCAGGGCGATCGAGATCATAGACGAGATAGAGCGCTCGAAGAGGGGAGTTTACGGTGGAGCGGTGGGCTACTTTTCCAGAGAGGCCGACTTTGCAATAGCCATCAGGATGGCGGAATTCGGAAAAAAGGTCAGGGTCAGGGCTGGAGCGGGAATAGTAGCAGACTCGAATCCGGAAAGGGAGTACCTCGAAACTGAGAGAAAGATGGAGGCGGTTTTAAGGGCCCTGAAGGTGGAAAGATGATTCTCGTCGTTGACAACCGCGATTCGTTCGTGTGGAACCTTGTCGAATACGTTTCGCTGTTCGACAGGGTGAAGGTCGTGGAGAATACCGTAGATGCAGGAGAGGTGAGAAGGCTCAATCCGGATGGCATAATCATCTCTCCCGGTCCCGGGCATCCCAGAAGCAAGGATGTGGGCAACAGCCCGGAAATCATTCTCAGGTCAGATGTGCCAGTTCTCGGAGTCTGTCTCGGACACCAGCTTATCGCCCACGTGTTTGGAGGCAGAGTGGAGAGGATAAACCCTGCCCACGGAAAGGCAAGTGTGGTGAGGCACGATGGAAAAGGGGTCTTCCGCAGGGTTTCTAACCCGCTGAAGGCAGGGAGGTACCACTCTCTCGCGGTAACAGGGGTTCCGGACGGATTCAGGGTTACTGCGACCTCAGATGGAGTGGTCATGGGCATCAGGAGCAGGGATGGACTGCTGGAGGGTGTTCAGTTCCACCCGGAGAGCGTGCTCACCCCGAAAAAGGAGGGTCTCAGGATAATAGAGAATTTCGTGGAGGTGTGCAGATGATCGTGAAGGTATGCGGCATAAGGAGCATCGAGGAGCTCGAGTTCGTTGAGAGGTACGCAGATTTTGCCGGAGTCGTTATGGACAGCAGCTCTAAAAGATTTGTAGATTATGGGGTGGCAAGAGAAATAATCGAGGTGGCATCAATCCCCGTCTTTGCTGTTCTCACATGCAGCAGCTTCGATGATGCCTGCAGAACCGCAGGGAAAATAAACGCAGAATGTCTGCAGATCCATTCCGGGATTTTTCCTGTGAGTGATTTTCTAATGCTGAAAGACCACGGATTCAGGCTTATTAAAGCGTTCAGGATACCAAAGCGTTCCAGGGACTTCAGAAGGGATGCCGAGAATACAGTCAGAAGAATCGAACAGTACAAGCCCGACTTCGCGCTCCTCGACACAGGGAGGGGCACCGGTGAGCTCCACGATCTCAGAGTGAGCAGGGAGGTGGCAAAGGTGGAAAGGGTGATCCTTGCTGGCGGCCTCAATCCCGGGAACGTCAGATCGGCGGTTGAATTCGTGAAGCCTATTGGTGTTGACGTTTCGGGTGGGGTTGAGAGAAACGGCAGGAAGGACGAATCCCTTGTCAGGAGGTTTGTGAAAAACGTCAAGGCGGGAATCTCAGAAAGGGTGATCAGATGAGATTTGGCGAGTTTGGAGGAAGGTTTGTCCCCGAGATGCTCATACCTCCGCTCGAGGAGCTGGAGGAGAAGTACGAGGAGCTTAAGGAAAGTGAGGAGTTCAGGAGAGAGCTTGATTACCTGCTGAGGAGCTACGCAGGAAGGCCCACCCCGCTTTACTATGCCAGGAATCTGAGCAAAAAAACTGGTGGGGCGAGGATATACCTGAAGAGGGAGGATCTGCTACACAGCGGAGCGCACAAGATAAACAACACTCTCGGCCAGGCTCTTCTCGCGAAACACATGGGGAAGAGCAGGCTCATAGCTGAGACGGGAGCGGGCCAGCATGGTGTTGCCACTGCGATGGCCGGAGCGAAGCTCGGACTGAAGGTGGACGTGTACATGGGAGCTGAGGACGTTGAGAGGCAGAGGCAGAACGTGTTCAGGATGAAGCTGCTTGGAGCGAACGTCATTCCTGTTAAAAGCGGAAGCAGAACCCTCAAGGATGCGATAAACGAGGCCCTGAGGGACTGGAGCAGGAGCTTTGAACATTCCCACTACCTCATTGGCTCTGTGGTAGGTCCCCACCCCTATCCCACAATCGTCAGGGACTTTCAGTCCGTTATCGGGAAAGAGATCAAAGCCCAGATCCTCGAAACCGAGGGCTGCCTGCCGAAGGCGATAATTGCGTGCGTCGGTGGAGGGAGCAACGCCATCGGTGCGTTTCACGAGTTCATCGAAGACAGAGAGGTGAGGCTGATAGGTGTTGAGGCTGGAGGAAAGAGCATCGAGAGCGGGGAGCATGCTGCAAGCCTCAGTGCAGGAGAGAAGGGTGTGCTGCATGGAATGCTATCCTACTTCCTTCAGGATGAGGATGGTCAGATTCTCGACACCCACAGCATTTCTGCCGGGCTTGATTATCCGGGAGTAGGGCCAGAGCATGCGTGGCTCATGGAAACAGGAAGGGCGGAGTACGTGACAGCATCAGACGGGGAAGCATTATCGGCCTTCATGGAGCTGTCAAGGACCGAAGGGATAATTCCAGCACTCGAATCTGCCCACGCTCTGGCATATGGGATGAAACTCGCGGAGCAGCTTGACAGGGACGATGCAATCGTGGTGAACCTCTCCGGCAGGGGGGACAAGGATATGGGCATAGTTATGGAGGTGCTGGAAAATGCTTGAAAAATCGCTCGTTACATTCATCACCGCAGGCGATCCCAGCCCGAAAAAAACCCTGGACTTCATGCTCGTTCTTGAGAGGTATTCCGACGTGATCGAGCTCGGGATTCCCTTCAGCGACCCGGTTGCCGATGGCAGTGTGATTCAGAAAGCCAGCATCAGAGCTTTGAAGAAAGGTTTCAGAGTAAGAGACGTCTTCGAGATCGTCAGGGGGTTCAGAGACCACTCTGAGAAGAAGGTTGTGCTGATGACGTACTACAACCCCGTATTCAGAATGGGTGTTGAGAAGTTCATCAGGCTTTCAGCTGAGGCTGGGGTTGATGGGATAATTGCAGTTGACCTGCCAGCAGACAGCAGCAGAGAATACGTGGAGCTCTGCACAAAACACGGAATCAGAACGATTTTCATAGCCTCACCCAACACAACGGACGAGAGGTTGAGGGTCATTGACGAGGCGAGCACGGGATTCGTTTACCTCACCTCTGATTACGGTACCACGGGAAAGAGAGAAAGAATCGGAGAGAGGGCGTTCGACCTCCTCAGCAGGGCAAAATCCATCTGCAGGAATCCTGTCGGCGTGGGATTTGGAGTTTCCAAAGAGGAGCATGTGAGAGCGCTGATTCAGGCTGGAGCTGATGGAGTGATTGTCGGCAGCGCGATAGTGGAGCTTATTGAGATGTACGGGGAGGATGCGGACAAGCACATTGAGGAAAGAGTCAGGGAGCTTGCGAAAGGGCTGACCGACGATCCTGGAAGCTAATGAAAGCCCATCGACACACAGGGTTTTTCAAACATTCACTGAGCCCATTTACACCCTATTTTGTGGAGGAGTTTCCGCGGCGGGAAACTCTGCCGAACATCCAGGAACCCAATGCACTCCAACGCTGTAGTGGAGCCATGAAGACACACCTCAAAAACAGCCCTCAGCACAGGGATGAAATGAGAAAAGCTTTTCTTTTTTCAGTGTAAAATCCTCCCGATGGGGAGGGTTTTCCTGATAGGCATCGCCGGAGACAGCGGTTCAGGCAAAACAACTTTTGCCGAGGGCATCAGGAAGATGTTTCCCGGAAGAGTTGCAGCGTTCAGCATGGACGACTACCACACCCTGTCCAGGAGGGAGAGGCTTGAGAGGGGAATAACGCCCCTCAATCCTGAAATGACTGACCTGGAGCTGTTCAGGGAGCACCTGCTGAATCTCAGGGATGGAAAAGCGATTGAGAAGCCGGTTTACGACCACTCTCTCGGCGAGAGGAGGTGCTGCGAGACCTTTAAGCCAGGGGAAATCGTGATCGCCGAGGGGCTGCACACCCTCTACGAAGGGCTCAACGAGATTTACGACTACAGGATATTCGTTGATCCTGCCAGAGAGATCAAGAGGATGTGGAAGCTGAAAAGGGATGTTGAGGAGAGAGGCTACAGGAGAGAGGACGTCATCAGGGAGATAATCCTGAGGGAGCCGGACTACAAGAGATTCGTGGACTTCCAGAAAATCTATGCCGACACAATCGTGAAGATCTACCCCAGCATGCTGAAGAGCTCGGAAAGGATAGCCTACCTGTCCTCCCAGGAGGAGATGTACCGGGTAAGGCTCGTCTTCACCAACCTTTCGGTGAACATGAAGCATGTCGGCCTGAAACTGGACCTCTCGAGGATGATCAAGGCCGGAGAAAGGGATTTCGCCATATCCTTCTTCTCGGACTACTACCACGGAAGAAGGGCGAGCTTCATAGACGTGGATGGCTTTCTGAGCGTGGAAATTTTCGAATCGCTCCTCGACGTTCTGAGGGACGAGACGGGAGAAAAGCTCAAGTGGGACGTTGGAGAGTATGCAAGCTCCACAGAGGTTGCGAAGCTGATGATATGCTGGAACCTGGTTGAGGTCATGAACTCTGAAAAATTATAGCCTGATTTTCGAAGCTATTCGCTCTCGCCACTTTCAAGCTCGACCAGTTCCTCGTCAATCTCCCGCATTACCCTCCCGCCAGCATCCTCGCCGATTATACCCTTTCGAATGAGTTCACCTACGGCACTTCTTCTTATTTCGAGAACCTCTCTCCAGACTTTTCTGTACTCCTCTTCCCGTATCTTCTCTCTGTCCACGACCACGGAAAGCTTTGCTTTCACACTTTCCGCCATTTTACCAAGTCTTTCGATGGTCTGCGCAGCAACTTCGTGGTCAATCTCTCCTCTGGTCGCCATCCTGGATACCTCTTCCATCGCCTTTCTGATGCTGTACAGCCTCGCCCTCAGCTCCTCGTATTCGGCCCTGCTCTCGTCTTTCCTGAAAACTCTCCTCGCATAGATGTCAAGACTCAATCCCTGAATCACCAGTGAGAATATGACCACCCCAAAAACCATCGAGACGATCTCTTCCCTCATGGGCCCTTCGTAGCTCAGCGCGAGTGCGACCGGTATGGTGCCGTGCAGCCCTCCCCAGAACACTATGTTCTGCCACGGGAGGTTCATCCGGAATGCCGTCAAAGTTGGATAGACAACAAACGCTCTCCCGGCAAGAACGGCAAGTATAGCAAGTCCGACCAGCCAGAGGTTGTCTGCGAGCCTGTAAACCGGAGTGTCGAGGCCTATGAGTATGAAGACGAGGGAATTGACTATGAACACTATTGCGCTCCAGAAGTTGACCAGTGTTATTCTCGTTGTCGGAGACATTGAAAACTCGGTGCCGTAATTACCTGCAATGAGGCCTGCAGAAACAACCGCTATCACCCCGGAAACTCCGAGGCTCTCGGCTACCAGGAACGTTCCAAAGGCAAGGATTACCGTGAGTGTAACCTCTATCAGGGCATCGTCAATGTGCCTCAAAAGCCTGTGGGCAGAGTACCCCAGCAGAAAACCTATGATAGCACCACCCACGCACACAAAGAAAAACTCAATCACACCCTGGGATAGCGTCGATGTGCCTTCCAGCATACCGAACAGTATCGAATATATTACCACGGCCGTGCCGTCGTTTATTATGCTCTCTCCTTCCATTATTGTCGTCAGCTTTCTGGGCGCTCCGAGCTTCTTGAATGTGGCAAGGACTGAAACCGGGTCTGTTGGAGATGCCATTGCGGCAAATATCAAGGCCAAAAGCAGAGGAAGTCCCGCAAGACTCACAATATACCCCGTGACCAGTATAGAGACAACAAGTCCGAGGGTTGCGAGGGAGAGGATGGGTTTAAGGTTCCTCCTCAGCTCTCCGATGTCCATCGCAAGTGCCCCTTCAAACAGCAGGGGAGGAAGAATGAGAGTGAAAACCAACTCTTCTGTGAGCTGAATTGGTGGAAATAGACCCGAAAGCCCCACCGCAATGCCCACAAGAACGAGGGCTATAGTGTAGGGTACGCGGATATACTTTACCGCGGTGGCAATCAGTATTGCAATCAGCAGCAGCGATAGAAGTTCGACCAGAATGTCCATGCAGACATTTCGTGTTGGGTGAAAATAAATGAAACGGTTGATATCATTCTACACATCAGGGCAGTGGGGAGCGTTAAACCGTCCCCTTTCCGCAAAAGGCGGAGAATTTTTTATCGCCTATCAGTGTGGCTCAAACTGGCACATAAACGGTTCAGCAGAAAAAAGATTATATGCAAATAGAGTATTCGGCTGAAGAATGAGAGGAGAGCTTGCGGTGCTGGTGTCTGCAGTCCTCATGGGGACTCTGCCCTATTTCATCAAATCACTCAACCTTCACCCGCTCACAATGACGTTTTACAGGACGGGTATCGCGTTCCTCTTCATCTCGCTATTCATGCTCGTTAAGAGAGAAAAACCAGCTTTCAGCCTCAGGCTGCTGATTCTGGGTCTCTTCAATTTTGGTGTTGTTTTCTTCTACATCACTGCCATATCACAGCTAAGCGCCGCAACCGCCGCATTGCTGCTGTACATGGCGCCGGTCTATGTAACAGCATACACAATATTCACCGGAGAATTCTCTAAAAAAAGCCTGTTCACCCTTATTCTCGGGATATCTGGCCTCTATCTCCTACTGAGTCCGGAAAACGATATCAACACAGGCATCATTGCGGGCATGCTATCAGGAATAAGCTACGCTGTGCTGTTCATTCTTCTGAACAGGTTCGGAAAGCTGTACTCCTCACTGCAGATAACCTTCTCAAACCTGCTCATCCCCACACTCCTGGCCATACCGTTTGTCAGAATAACGCCGGCAGACCCTTCGCTTGTTATCGGTCTCGGCCTGATTTCTACAGCAATACCCTTCCTCCTGCTCACATACGGCATGAGCAGAACCAGAGTCGATAAGGGCCCATTAATAGCCCTTATCGAGCCGGTTGTCGCGGGGTTCATCGGCTTCATGATTTTTGGGGAGATGCTTGAAGGAGTTCAGCTCATCGGAGCCGTTCTGATCATGGTGGCAGTCATAATCGCATTAAATGAAGACGGTGAAAAGCACGTAGGCAAAGATGAGCATGATCAGTGAGTGCTTGACGCCAGAGGAGAAGTCTCCCTCACCCATCACTCCGGCAACCAGCCCGGCGAACAGACCCTGGAAAACCGCCGCATGCATGAAGATTCCCTTGTAAAACTCCTCATCAATGCTCCCCATTGACATGAATCCTCCTCCCGCCGCAGCCACCTTTGAAGTGCTCTCGGCAAGCACGGACAGGAAGGTGGTCGAGATGATGTACACTATTCCAATGAAAACGAAGAAACTGATGTAGATGATCATGACGTACATCGACATGTTCTTTATCCTCTCCCTCCTGAGAAGCTCGGCATTGCTCGCATCCTTTGCTGAAATTCTGAGGATCTCCGTAACATTTGGTGTACTCCTCAGAGACTCAACAAGCAAAATGGTGGTTCTCGTGAGTTCAAATGTTCTGAGTCTGTTTGCAAACCTGATCAGGGCATCAACGAGGCTGATATTCCACTCCAGATCCCTGTTTATCTTCTCTATTTCCTTCCTCAAGGGTGTGGTATCTGTTTTTGCAAGTGTCCTTATCGCCCTTGTGATATTCATACCGCTTTCGTTCATGGAGGCTATTCTGTTCAGAAAAACGGGCGTGAATTTGAGAACCATCCCGGTTCTCCTTTTGTTGATCTGATAAACCACAGCGTAGGGGAGCAGAGCAATTACAATCGAGATGAAGATGTTGTCATCAACCAGAAAGAACCAGTCAATGGTTGGAGAAAAGGTATACTGCATTATGCCGAACAGAGCAAACGCCACTGCGAGAGGGATGGAGATCAAAAACACAGCCGGAGGATTTTCAATAAACAGCTCTTTTGGATTGAGCTTCTTTCTCATTTTCCAGCTGTTCCACTTCTTCATAACGTCCTCATCAATCTCTCTCCTGAGAACATGCTTCTCCTGAATCACCGGAGCCTTTCCCACCTCCACAGGTGTGAGGAGCTTTATTATAAAGGCAAAGAAGAACGCTCCAACGGGTATTATCATGTACACAACAGCATAAAGGAGCATAACATCGCTTTCACCCATGACGGCCATAACCGTCTGGATGATGATCAAGAATAGCGGTCCTGCTACAAATGCAGTTATGTAGCTCTCACCCATCAGGCTGAGGAATTCGAGAAAGCTTTTCTGATCCTGTCTCGCCATTTCAAGATAGTAGTCAGACCTCTCTCTGAAATAGCTGGTAAAATCACCTCCGCTCTCAATAATAGTGATCAGACCCTGAAGGAGGTCAGCAAGATTTTTGGATGGCGTCAGCTCAACCGCCTTTGTCAGAGTTGTTACAAGGTCATGGCCGAGCTCCTCAATTTCCAGGACGATCCTTGAGAATTCCTTTGCAAGCTCGTTGTAAACATCCTCGTAGCTCGCAATGGATTTGAATATCTGAATGAGCGGCATGCCACCCGAGCTTAGAGAGTACATGAACATTACCGCATTGGGCATGAGTCTGTCGATCTTGCTTTTCCTGTCGCTGGCAACGTATCCCGGATAGATGGCGAAGATGAACTGCCCGATCATGAAGAAAAGAACTCCGAGAAACACTGCAAGGAACAGGCTTATGAATATCTTTCTGTATGCCAGCCAGAAGGACAGGAAAGGTTCTGGAAAGTATATGTCAAATGTTGGAATTTCAACGAAGAAGTAAACGATTATCGCAACGATTGCACCGAGAATCAGGCCGAACGCTGCCAGAGCAATCGAGAACAGCATTTGAGTCGCAACATACACATCTGGCGGAATGTTTATCATCGCCTGCTGAAGCTTCTGCCCCATGTCATAGTAATCACTAAGTCTCCTTCTCGCCCGGTCTCCAAAGAATTTGTCCGCAAGTTTGGTAAAACTATTCTCAGATCTGAATACCAAATTCACTCACCACCTTATCCGGATCTACCTGATAGGTCTGAATTATTCTGGCGACTTCCTTAAAGTCTCTTATGTTTTTGTCGAGCATGTATTTGAGGACTGCTTCCCTTCTCTTAAGCTCCTGTTCCAGTTCCTTTCTCGACCAGTTCCTCATGATTCTGAGTTCTTCAAGGGCCTTTGAACTGCCGACCATCACGTGTTCGTCCTTGCTTGAGTCCCAGGTGAAGACTGTTGTGGTTCTCATGATCTTGGTGTGGGGGTCAACGCCTATGATTTCAGCTATCTCTAAGTTTCTTCTCACCCTCTTCTTGCCCATGAAGACCTGGGCCTGTATGCTGACTATGTCCAAAGCTTCGATCATTGCTCTGGGGACGTTTATGGGCGGGTTTTCAAGCCTGTGGATGACGCCGTTGACAGAGTCGGCATGCAGGGTTGAGTAGGTGGTGTGGCCGGTGGACATTGCCTGGAAGAGGGTCAGTGCCTCCTTTCCCCTGACCTCTCCAACTATTATGTATTCGGGTCTCTGTCTCAAGGCTGCTCTCAGCAAATCGTACATGTCCACTACCTTTCCTGTTTCCCTTGTGACTGCGGGAATCCAGTTCTCGTGGGGGAGCATTATCTCTCTCGTGTCCTCAATGGTCACTATCTTCGAGCTTCTCGGGATGAAGATTGAGACGGCGTTCATGGACGTGGTTTTTCCGCTTGCAGTTCCTCCTGCGAAGATGAGGGACCTCTTGTTCTCTATGCAGAGCCAGAGGTAGGCCATCTGCTCTATGCTGAAGGTTCCCCAGGCGATGAGATCCACTGGAGTTACGGGTTCCTCTCTGAACTTTCTTATGGTGAATGTGGAGCCGTGGTCCGTGACTTCCCTGGCCAAGGTCATCTGGATTCTTGATCCGTCTGGAAGGGATGCATCCAGGAGAGGTTCGGCTATGCTTATGTGCTTGCCCGACATCTGGGCAAGCTTTATGACGAACATGTCAAGCTCGTCCTCTCTGAAGGTGAGGTTTGTTCTGATGTTCTGGTAGTTGCGGTGGTAGATGTATATGGGCTTGTTGTAGCCGTTGCAGGAGATGTCTTCTATCAGGCGGTCCTTCATGAGGGGGGTTATGGGGCCGTATTCAATGAAGTCGGACTTGAGGTGGTAAAATATCTTCTGAAAATCTTCCTCCTCGACTTCTATCCCAAGTTCTTTCAGCAGCTTTCTCGACATCTCTTCAAGATGCTTTACTCTGTCATCCACCTGCTCCACATCGCTTTCCAGGTATTCCACAACAGTATTTTTCAGAACATAATACACGGAAAACAGATAACCATCAAGCTTGGGAACTACAACATAATACACATGTTCCTGAGTGTCTTTATTGAACCTTATTTGAATCTTGGAGAAAGGCTCATCTATCCAGTATTCTTCTACAAGAACGTATTCGGGCTCTTCTTCTGATTTGACTTCTTCCAGTCTCATCTCAGCTTCTGATCTGGCAGGTTCTTCCTTTTCCTTTTTTCGAAAAGAGAGTTTCAACCTCACCGAATCATTATTATCATCAAAATCTAATAAACTTTTCCGTTGTTCGAAACAGATACTTTATTAAGGAGCGCTGCATAAATGCAACAGGGCCCGGAACCCGACGGGGCTGAGAAGCATGATGCTCCGTGGCTCCAGGGCCCACAAAAACACAAATTTTATATTTCGCAATGTTTTGTTCGTATTATGATAAAAGCTCTAACAAATCCCGGAAGGTTTTTCGAAGAGGAGAGTGTGCCTAAGATAAGGGCTGCACTCCCACCAATTATCATAATTTCCACGATCGGCGCAGTAAGCCAGTACCTGATCTCATCGTACATGAAACCGCTTTTCAGCGGATCAGAGTTGATGCAGAACATGCTGGCAATTGCTCCGGTGATCGGATTCATCTCAGCATTCATAGTGCTTTTCATACTGCTTGTCGTAATCGCCGGGATAATTCACGTGATCTCCAGCCTTTTTGGAGGAGAGGGCGAATTTGGCAAAACCATTGGTGTTACAGCCTACGGTTTTTACCCGCTGGCAATCGCATCAGTAATTCAATTCGCAATACAGTACTACTTCCTGCAGTCAGCATCTCCAGAAACTCTGCAGGAATTTCTGATGGCAATCACAAACAAAAACCTGATTTACAGCGGATTGTTCGTCAACCTGGCAACGCTCGTATGGAGTATTGCAATATGGAGCAATGGAATTGCAAAGATTAGAAAAATAGAACTCAAAAAAGCAATTATATCTGCCTCGATACCGGCAGCCCTTTACTTAGGATACACAGTATACTCGATAATGAACCTCCAGAACCTCACACAGCTTGGAAGCATGCCGGTCTAACTTCCCTCCACATCCTTCATCATGTGCTTTTTTCTTTCTTTTGCGGTGTATCCTGTGAGCTCGTCAAGGAACCTGTTGTAGGTTCTAAGGGTTTCAAATGCGGTCTCATTGTCCACATTTGGATTCGTTCTGGTCTCAGCCTTCAGGATTTTCCCTTCGAGCCAGAGTCTAAGCTCTTCGAGAGCCTTGTATCTGACAACGTAAACATCACCGTCCTTTTCGAAGCTGCCAAAATGCTTGATTATCATCTCCTCCAGCCTTTCTGCTGTGGGCTTGAAACCCCTTTTAAATCGGTACTCTCGCATGGAATGAGATATTCAGTAAGAGTAATATATTTTTCCGCCCAACTGTGTTCATGGGAGATACAAGAGTCTATTCCGAAAGCACAGACATGGAAAACCCAATTCTGATTACAAGCTTTCCCGGAATAGGTCTCGTTGGAACAATAGCAAGCGGACACCTGATACTGGAACTCAAACTCGAACAGATTGGAGTTATCGAATCCAAGCTGCTTCCTCCAATAGCCACACTTTTCGAGGGAGTCGTCCAGCCTCCTGTAAGAATATACAGGTGCCCGGAACTCAACTTTGTTCTGATACACTCCGATGTGCCGGTTCATCCGGGAATAGCATACGACCTCAGTTCAGTAATTCTTGAATGGGCAGAATCAATCAGCGCAAAAAGGCTGGTATCGCTCGCTGGACTGACAACGTTTGAGGGTAAAAAGAGGGTGTACGGTGCAGCCACATCCGAGGAAGTTCTGAACGAGATAAGGGAGCATGTGGAGGTATTCAGAACAGGAACGATAAGCGGCATAGCAGGAAGTCTGATGAACGAGTGCGTGGCAAGAAAGTTTCCGGCATTTGCCCTCCTGGGCGAGACAGCAGGATTCAATCCCGACCCGAGGGCTGCTGCAGAGGTCATCCTGACCCTCAACAGAATTTACAAATGGGACATAAGCACGGAGAAACTGATAAAGGAGGCGGAGTTTATTGAGGCACAGATGCAGAAGCTCGCAGAGCAGACACAGATGCAGGAGGTAAAAGAAGATTACCATCCAATGTACGGGTGATGGAAATGAGGTGCTATGTTATCTCCGGCATTTCCCGATACACAATCGAGGAGGTGCTGAAGGGAAATCTGAGAACTCTGGAGCTGAGAAACGTCGTCAACATATCAAGCGCCCTGAATGCGGGAATTGGCGAATGCGTCTTCATAACCACCGCCAAGAACGTAGATCTATCGAGAGGGGTTACGGGAATAATAGCAGAGGTGGAGAGAAAGGAGCTTACCACCCACACGATGTATTACTCAAGAAATGACTACTTCGAGGAATGTGAGATGACCGCTGTCAGGCTTAAAATAAGGCCAAGGGGAGTTGGAAGAATAATCCAGGTGTTCAGAAAAGACATTTTAAGTCCGGTTGAGGCAGAGGTTATTCAGCTTGACCACTTTCTGGCAAGATAGTAACTGGAAGAACAAATGCGGACTGACCTGATGTATCGCCCGCCAATATTTTTAATCAGAGCCGTGGCAAGTATTCAGAGTGAGGATAATAAGAATATCATCCGAAAAATTCAGCGAGGAAGAACTATCTTATCCGGCGGAATTGATAAAAGCAGGGAATCTTGTCGCTTTCCCAACCGAGACAGTTTACGGACTTGGAGCAAATGCACTTGAAGGGAAGGCTGTAAGAAAAATCTTCGCTGCAAAGGGTAGGCCATCGGATAACCCTCTGATCGTCCACGTTCACGAGCATGAACAAATATATGAATTGGCCAAACCAAACAGGGTGGCGGAGAAGCTCGTTGAAGAATTCTTCCCCGGCCCACTTACACTGGTGATGAGGAAAAAAGAGGTTGTGCCAGGGGAAACCACCGGCGGTCTGAACACGGTGGCCGTCAGAATGCCTGCCCACAAAGTCGCCCTGAAACTGATAGAGCTTTCCGGCGTTCCAATAGCCGCCCCTTCAGCCAACAAAAGCGGAAAGCCAAGCCCCACTCGGGCAGAGCATGTAATTGAAGATTTCGGGAATGAGATAGACTGCATTATCGATGCCGGAAAAACCCGGATCGGGCTTGAATCCACTGTCGTGGACACGACCACATATCCACTGGAAATCCTGAGACCCGGAGCGATTACACGGGAAATGCTCGAGGAGTTTTTCGAAGTGAAGGTCATAAAAAAATCCGATGTCGCGAGAAGTCCGGGCATGAAGTACAGGCACTATTCTCCCGAGGCAGATGTAATTGTTCTCGTCGGGGATACGGCAAGAGATGAGATGCGTGAGCTTGCAGAGAGGCTTTCCAGAGATGGAAGAAAAGTGGGCATTGCTGCAATGAAGGCTGATGAGTTCGAGGGCATTGCCACCTACAACCTCGGCAGCACTCTGAGAGAGTTTGCCGAAAGACTCTTTGATGCTCTTCGGGAGCTTGACAGAGTCTGCGATGTGATCATAGTCGAGGGAGTTGAGGAAAAAGGGCTGGGACTGGCAATAATGAACAGGCTTTCGAAGGCGGGCAGAGTTTACAGGGTTTAGTAGGCATCGTAGAGCTTTTCCTTCCTCAGATACTCCCCTCTATCAACAAGATTCTCCACAACCACTCTGTCCTGCTGAAGCTTTCCAATAACATCCGCATCATACCTCGATCTGCCCAGGCCAAGTACATCGCCATATCTGTTGCACACCAGCACAACGTCATTTGCCCTCACTTCATCATCAACATCGACAACCGAACCCGCAAAAACGTCCCTGCCGTAAAGAAAGAGCATTTCTCCTCTTTCAGTCACAACCACTCTTCTGCGGTCTTTGGCGATGATAAATGCACCCTCCAGTGTCATTCTAAACCTTCGGCTGCCCACCTCTCCAATCTTTATGCCAGCATGAACAGCATCTGTGTTCATTAAAAGCTCAAAAGCCCCTTCCGTACACAGATAGACCTCTTTTTTTCCAGATTCCACGATGAAGATTCTGTATTTATCAATAAGGTCTGCCGCCCTGAAAAATTTCAATGCGTTTCTTATGATTTTCAGCTCCTTTTTCGTAGGCTCTCTGACTTCCATATCCACTCACGCATTGATTTAACGGCTTTTTCCATGGACGAATAATCACCATCGATTCTGAAGCTCTCAACAGAATTCAGAACCATGAACCTGCCAACCCTGTTGCCGAGAACCTCCGCGTGTTCGGCGGAGAGCACAACCTCTCCATCCCGGGAGTACTCGCATGCTTTCCTGCCAGCCGGAATCGGAACAACAGTAAATCTTGGTCTGAGAAAATAGGGCCTTTCCCGCTCGTCCAGAAACCTAATCTTCACTTTCGTCTCATCCGGGATGAGTGAGGTGTTCAGCTCTATTGCCTTCTCATTTATCCCGATTTCGTTCCGGGCAAATTCCTCACTAAAACCGCCAAGCCTGGACAGATATGTGTCCGCAACAATTTCCTTCGGGTAGGAATACATCAGAAACTCTTTATTGAAAAAATTGGTAAATAAATTTTACGCCCTCTCTCTGAGGGCCCTGCCGAGGGCCTTGGCCATGTTGATGAGAAATCCAAGGGCGAATTTCACATCGGGGTCGTTCATGGCCTTCAGCAATCCGGTCAGCCCTACAGGTTCAGGCTCCTTGTCGCACCTGCAGATCGCATCTCCAATTGCATCGATCAGCATCAGGGCGTTGTCGCTGGTGAATTTGGCAGACACGAGACCGAGGTTCGTGATCAGCTCGGAGTTCTTTTTGATGATTTCATCACTGAGAGTGTCCTGTACAACCTTGACGAAGGCTGCCAGGTCAGCCAGAGTGTCGAGCGCTCCTGTTTTCTCAAGGAGTATGATCTTTTCAAGAATCTTCTCGATCGTATCCTGGTTTTCGAGAAGTTTTTCAACAAGTTCCTGAGTCTTATCCTCCATTCTCACCACCTCACAGCAATCCTCTTGCAGTTAGCCAGTAAGCCTTGTTGTACGCCATCTTGACAAAGTGTACGAACTTGCTCGGTAAAACAGGCCTTGGTGGAGTGAAGTAGTCGAACCAGATGTATGTTGCCTCCTCCCATCCAGTCTCAATGAAGCAGAATGCCTTTCCATTGAACATCGCTGTCGGCTCTATGCCTTCAATCTCTGCAGCGAGATTCTCTGCAACAACCTCCGCCTGGAAGTGCGCAACACTCCCTGCTTTACTCACTGGCAGATTTGTGGCATCTCCAAGAGCATACATGTTGTCGTAACCGTCAACCCTGAGGGTGTACTTGTCTGTCGGTACCCAGCCGCCCTTGTCACCCAGCCCTGAATCGATTATAACCTGAGCGCCCTTGTGCGGCGGGATGGCAATGAGCAGATCATAGCTCTCCTCTTCTCCTTCAAGCGTGATAACCTTTCTGTTTTTGGCATCTACCTCTATTGGGTTGAAGAACGTCTTGTACTGTATCCCCCTTTCATCGAACATCGGCTGAATAAGCTCCACAACCGGGTCCATGGTGAATATCTTGTTTATCGGGTAGGTGTAAAGCAACTCGCTCTTATCCCTCAGATTTCTCCTCCTCAGGAAGTCGTGCAGGATGAACGTAACCTCCATGGGGGCAACCGGGCATTTATGCGGGATGCCCATCACGCTCACAACAATCTTTCCTCCGTTAAACTTCGCAAGCGCCTCCCTGAGTCTCGTGGCTCCTTCGAGATTGTAGAACCAGTGGCCACCTTCTTTCAGACCCGGAATCTCCTCAGGAACCACCCTCGAACCCGTGGCAATTACAAGATAGTCGTAATCGTAGCTTCCGTTTTCGGTTACAACTCTGCTGTTGTCAGCATCTATTTTCGTCGCTCTGTCTATCACAAGCTGAACTGCGGGGTCCACCAGTTCACCAAGATTTCTCTTCAGCTCACCCTCCCCAAGCCTGTTGAAAATCATATAGAGAAAGCCAGGTTCGTAAATCTGAAAATTCCTGTCGGAGATGAGCGTTATCTGAACTTCTTCGTTTTTAATCCTCTCTTTTATTTTCGGAACAAGATAGTTCGCCGTGAGGGTGCCTGCAACACCCCCACCGAGAATAACAACCCTTTTCATTGAACCACCTCTTCAAAAATTAAAAAATTATCTGGTTTTCTTCACGACAATTCTCCAGTATCCGTCCGCCTCAAAAACTCCTACAAGCTCGTGTCCAGCCTTTTTAACCCATTCCGGAATGTCTTTGGCTGAGCTTTCATCACTCGACCAGACCTCGATTATCTTGCCAACGTCCTCCTCCCTGATGGCCTTGATCAGCTCCATGAGCGGTCCCGGACAGTAGCTGCCCCTTGCATCCACAACTCGATCAGCCTTAACCTCCATCTCAACCACCCCCTTCTGACTTCAGATAAACAGAACCTGTGCACCCTCAATCATTCCAAGGAATGCCGAAACTCCAACGACGTCGTCGAATATGTCCACAAAGTCGTCCTTGCTCATCTTGAGCATGTCCATGATCATACCGCAGGCGTACATCTTGAGGTTCCCCACCTCTTTGGCCTGTCTGAATGTATCCACGAATAAGGGCACATTGCTTTCCAGCATGCCCTTGCCGAGGTCTCCGGCAGTCTTCCACGCCTTATTCTCAACAACATCCTTTCTGAAAGCGAGCAATCCATCCATTGTTGCAAAGACCACAACCTCATTTCCCAGGGTTGAGGCCACACTTGCAATGATGCTTGCTGCCTGGAGCTTTTCAAGCTCCCCACTTGCCAGAACTATAGCCAGTTTCCCCATTCTAACCACCTCAAAATTTAATTAGGGCTTGCCGGATATAAATATTAGCGGTTTTTGAAATACCATTCAAAACAGACTATTAATCGTTAAGGTATACATTTTTAAAGTTTGTAGCCCATAAACAGAGCATGGAAGAGAGAATTTTTGTATTCGCCGTGGGAACTGCCGGTAGCGGAAAATCGTATTTCACCAAGGCTTTTTCAGATTACCTCGACTTTAAAAAAATAGACCATGCCATTGTCAATCTCGATCCCGGTGCTGATTATCTCCCATACGAGCCGGATGTCGACGTGAGAGAGTGGTTTACCGTATCGGACATCATGGAAAAGTACAGTGTCGGGCCAAACGGCGCTCAGATAATCTCAGCAGATCTCATTGCCACAAGGGCCCAGGATATAATCGATGATCTCGACCTTTACAGCGCAGAGTACGTCCTTGTCGACACTCCCGGACAGATGGAACTTTTCACGATGAGAAGCAGCGGAGAAATAATTCTGAGAACTTTCGGTGTGAATAATTCCGTTTCAGTGTTCCTTTTCGATCCCGTAATCTCCCAGTACCCATCAGGATACATCTCCATGATCTTCCTGTATTCCTCGGCAATACTGAGACTCAACATACCACAGATCCCTGTTCTGAGCAAGTCAGACCTCCTGCCCGAACACACGCTGAGAAAGATTACGGGCTGGAGCGATGACCCGGAATCGCTTTATGACGATATTCAGGAGGAAAAAAGCCTTTCAAGAGATCTGTTCCACGTCCTGAAGGACCTCGGACTGATCAGGCCCATCATCCCGGTTTCTTCAGTAAGCGGTTACGGAATGGACGACATATACGACATCATTCAGGAGATTTATTTCAGCGGGGAGGACCTCGAGAGCATAAGGTACTAACCACCGGCGATCGGAGGAAATATACTTATCTTATCTTCTTTTTTCAGCTTCGGCATTTTTTCAAGATCCTTAACGTTTCTGCCATTTATGAGAACTATTCTGTCATCCCTGATCGAACCATCCTCTTCAAAAACCTCGCTGTAAAAGCTCTCACCAAAAACCTCAGATGCTTTCCTTATAGCCCCTTCAAAATCCTCCGCCTCAACCTCAACTCTCTTCCCGTATCTCTCTCTCAGGGTTGCAAATAATTCTATCACAACCATACTGCAAGATTGGCTATTCATTTATTTAGACTTTATCACATCCTCTGGCAATAAAAATAAGAAAATACGGAGAATTACAGCTTCTCCCTGACAACTATGGCATCCATCGGGCAAACACTCTCACACAGCCCGCATGCTGTGCAGCTCTCAGGTTCGACCTCACCCCTGACTTCAGACAGGTTGATTTCCTTAGCAATTTTACAGACAGATTCGCAGAAATGGCATCCTATGCACTTGCTACTGACCTCTATGACCGGATGAATCTCGTGATAATCACTTATCTTCCCCGGAAGATGGATTTCCTCATACCTTTCGGAGACGAACCTTTCAATCTCTATCGCATTCCCCGGACAGTACTTTTCACACTTGCCACAGAAATTGCATGAGTCATCGAACGCAACAATCTTCCCGGCTCCATATTCGTATGATATCGCACTGTTTGGACAGACGTTTATGCAGATCGTGCATTCATCCCCAAGGCACCTGTCTCCATCAAAGCTCTGCTCTCCCTCGAATATTCTGTTAACATGAATGGCATCAAACTCACAGACCTCTTCACACGTTCCGCAGAGAGAACAGCCAATATCAACGTCCACGTGTCCGGAGACAGCATACTCGAACTTGACCTTACAGGAATCACAGTGGATCTCAATAACATCCTTGGGACAGACACCCTGACAGATCTGGCAGTAAATACACTTACTCTCGTCAATCTCAGGCCTCCCCCTGACTATTCTGACGGCATCGGTGGGGCAGAACATCACACAGTTCCTGCACTGAATGCACCCCTCTCCAATGCGAACATAACCGAGCCTGACCCTGTCCTTCTCAAGTCTTTTTTCAACGTCGATTGCACCCCTGGGACAGTTCTCAGCACATTTTCCACAAAAAACACAGTTTTCAAAGTTAACTTCTGTCTTGGAATATTTTATCCTGTCAAGAATCTGGCTGAAAGGTGAGGTTTCAAGTGTCAGCGCACCATACTGGCAGTAAACTGTGCAAACACCACAGTCAATGCAACCCTCAATATCAGCGTGATAACCTGAAACGGTTTTGATGACGTTTATTGCCGATTTCGGGCACGTCACTTCACATAACCCACATCCCGTGCAGTATTCTGGCTTAAAGGAAACTGTCATGTTTTTTGCGAACAGATTTTTGTATTTAATATTTGCGGTATTGCACAAAGTTGCAAACAAATAAATACAAATGAATTAATAAACAATTAATAGTGATTTAGGGGAATTAAAAAACGATTAATCATCCCCAAAACATTCCCAGTATTTCGAATGAATTTTCCTGACCTCTTCAACATTTTCCACAACCCTGTCGGTAGCATAGTATTTCTTTCTCCACCTGAGTTCAGACAGGTAGTTTTCTGGCTCCCGAATGTTTGAAATATCCATCCCAGCCATAGCAGCGATTATTCCAAGATTCGTGTATGGAAGGGCATGCTCAACACTGTATCCACCTTCCAGAACGGTAACGATCCTTCCCTCGCAAAGCTCGCTGGCAAGATTTACGGCTCTCTTCATTATCTCGGCATAACCTTTTGCAGTCAGTGCGAGGCCCGTTATCGGGTCGGTGAAGTGATTGTCCTGTCCGGCAGATACCGCAATGAAGTCGGGCTCAAATTCCCGGATGACCGGCTCGATAACCTTCTCAAAAACGTAGAAATAGCCCTCATCAGACGTACCTGGAGGCAGAGGTACGTTAATCGTGTATCCCTCACCGCAACCCTTTCCGGTTTCGTACGGATACCCTGTTCCAGGATACAGCGGCATCTGGTGAGTGGAGATGAAGAGAACTGAATCATCGTCATAAAATATCTCCTGTGTTCCGTCCCCATGATGAGCATCCCAGTCAATTATCGCCACCTTCCGGAAGCCCTTTTTCTGAATCCACCTGACCATGATGGCCATGTTGTTGAGGTAGCAGAAACCGGCACCGGTGTGGGGCTTTGCATGATGCCCTGGTGGACGAATCATTGCAAATGCGTTGTCAACCTCTGATTCGATAACAGCCTGTGCAGCCCTTATTGCACCTCCAGCAGCCAGCAGAGCCACATCAACAAGACCGACAGGCACATTGGTGTCCAGATCGATGAAACCCCCTGTTTCACTCGTCTTAATCAGAAAGTCAACATACTCTCTCGTATGAACCTCCAGCACGTCCTGAATCTCAGCTTCAAAAGGCTCGAGAAGGACAATATTTTCGAGGTCAAAGATACCCTCCTCCATGAGCTGATCCAGAGTGTATGCGAGTCTCTCCCTTCTCTCAGGGTGAGTTGGCGACTGTTCATGCTCCAGATATTTAGGATGGTAAACGATCCCGGTTTTCATAGCACATCACAACACAATCCCGGCTTTATCTGAACGATAACATCGACAATCTTGCCTCTTTTTATGCCCCCCTTGACTATATTGAACGAGTTGAAATACATAACATCTATGTCTGCAAGATCTCTTTCATTTGCACCATATTTCAAAGCCAGTTCTTTAGCTCTCTCAATCGCAAGTTCCACAAGCTCCTCATCATCCGGATGCCCGGATATGCTCTCAAACTGCTCCTGATCTACCTCTCCGTTGAATATTGCTAACCTCCTCTCGGTATCGAATCTGGCATAGAGCGTGAGACTTATCCTTGATACCGCAACACCCACGGCATTTGCCGAGCCGTAATGCTCGGGTATTGTGTACCTCTTCCCCGCTGCCTCAGCAATTCTGGGAACAAGGTGCTGGGCGAGATATCCCGTTCCGATTATCGTCTTTGCCGGATAATTCCTGACGACCTCAGCTACGGAATTCACATACTTTTCAACCTCTCTTTCTGCCTCTTCCCTTCCAACCTTTTCCCTCGACCTCTGGAAGCTTCCAATCTCTGCCCCCAGAGCATTGAGCAGGTCTGTCAGGGTCGGGGCGTCTCCTCCAAAAGCCACGGATTTCCCATCCCTGTATGGCATCAAAGAACCGCTGTAGAGGCTATCCCCTCCATAGGGAAGTGAAAGGCTCCTCACACACCTCACATGGGTCCTCATACCATTGATTTCCACCTTTTCCTCAACTTCCGGTGCCCCTTCTTTCAAAAGAACGAAATCTGTCGTCGTTCCTCCAATATCAATGACGAGAGCATCCTTAATTCCTGTCAGAAAATACGCTCCGTAAGCCACCGCCGCTGGACTCGAGTTGTAAAGTTCCAAAGGATTTCTCAGGGCTATCTGCCAGGGTATTATTCCGCCATCCCCCTTGTAATAGAAAAATTCCTCTTTGATCTCCTTAACACTCTCCGTGAGTTTTTTAACCTTTTCAGCGATCTTTGCATTCAGAATTGTGGTATTTATCCTCAGGGGAAAGTTTATCAGGCCAACGTGGTGGCTCAGGGCTATCCTGTCTCCATCTATGAACCTCCTGGCCACCTCCGAAACCTTGTGTTCTATAACCGGATTTCTTATCGAAAACTTTGACGAGATTGCCAGCGCATCATATTCTCCACTTTCCAGAGCCTTTACAATCTCATCCTCGTCAATCTCCTCAACATAAATGCCCCTGTGATTGACGTAACCCCTCAGGACGATGCCATAACGGCTGTAATCCAGTCCGGGACCGGGAAAAACGAGAGACAAAACCTTTATCCTGTCAAACTCGCTTGTAAGGGCATTGAGAGGGACAGACGTGCTTATGATCAATCTGGACCGCTTAATGTCCACCTCTCTGGAAATCCTGTCCAGAATGTTTTCAACACCGTACTCATTTGGAAATTTGAAGGTTTTAACCTGATTTTCTGAGAGAAACGCTACATCGGTATTTGTCCCCCCGACATCTATACCCACTATCATCCATCACTGAGTCAAATTCCCATTATTTAAAGTTGCTGAATTTGAGTTTTTATATACACTATTTAAGCACCCTGCCTGTTCGCATATACCACACATAAAGATCAAGGATTCCCGGCTTCATTCCGGCCAGATCAGCTATCTCAACAAACTTCTGCTCGATCTCAAGGTACCTCTTCTTCGTTAGGGTTTTCGGAATCTCATCAAGTATGCCATATTTGTGCATCACAGCAAGAATGTGCCTGTCGAGAATTGCAAGGTCAAAATAACCGACGTTCCTGAGAAAGTGGCTGGCCTCTTTATAGCCTATGCCCTTAATGTTTTTGACAAGCCACTCTCTCGCTTCAATCACACCACTGCTCTCGATGCTATCTACCACGATGTCTCTGATCCTGGAAAATTTCCTTGCCCTGACAATGAATTCCGCTCTCGTCCTCCAGAATCTGTGTCCCAGCCTTTTCAGCTCTTTTTCAAGTTCGCCTTCAGACAGATAAAGAAATCCATCCCCAATTTCGTTCTGAATTTTTATGCCAAGCTCAGCAGAGCTGTTGGCAGTGAGAATACAAAAACACAGCTCGGAAAACCATTCTTCATTACCCTTTCTGTTCAGATCGAGAAACTGCCCAATTCTCTCTGAAATAACATGGCCAGCCTGATTTTCAACCTCTTCAATGGAAGAAATTAAAGAAAGAACAGGTTCAGACAAATGCCTGAAGCACCTCTGCTTTCAGTCTCGCCTTCCCTCCGGTCGGCTCAAGGAGGGTTCTCCCGCAAACGAGGCACTTCACGTATGTGGATGCTCTCTCAAACACAACCTGCTCATTCTCACAGTCCGGACACTTCACCTTCAGGAACCTGTTCATGCCGCATCACCCCACAAGTTCAAACCTCTTGGCTCTCCAGGTGGGGCGATGTTCTGCCTTACCGCACTCGGTGCATCTCCATCTGATGTTCACCTTCTTTGTTGGCTTATCTCCACCAGGAACCTTGCTGAACTTTCCGAGGTTGCCAACCTTGCCTTTCCTCTTCTTCTGCCTGTTAATCCATCTGAGCGAACTCTGCCTGCCCTTGCTTACCCTTTCCACTTCATGAACAGTATGCTTGTTGCAGTATCTGCAATATGTCTTGACCTTTTTCGGATACTTCATCTTTTCACCTCTATTTTTTCAGCAACTCCGCTTTTGATTAACGCGTTAGCATTAAGGGAGGGAATCAATACCACATCCTCCCTTCTCAATTTATATGTTTTTCCATCAACACCCTCGAATTCAGGCACATCCTGCCTTACTCTTACCAGAACCCTCTCAGAATCAGGCAATTCTTCCGCTGACTCGTGAACGGGCTGACCTTCAATAACCGATTTCCGGAAGTCGGTCAGAAGGTCTCTCAGCTTTCTGTAAAACTCTCTCTCAACCTCAATCAGATTTTCCCTGCCCTCGATCCCGCTTTCCGTCTCGCAAATGTCTGCCCAGGCAAGTTTGATTATCTTGAAAGTCCTCATCTCGAAAATCCTTTTCTGAATTCTTTTGAGTGTCCTCAGCTCCTCATCGATTTTCGTAAATTCATCGTCATCCGCTTCTTTTTTGAGCTGATTAAGCTCGTCGATTCGCTCCTTTATTCTGAAATAGAGGTCTTCCTCTATTTTCTCAATCTTTTCTCTGCTCTTCTCAATCAGTATCAGCAGATCGTCAATATTCACGATCACCACCCGTACAGTGCTCTGTTCCTGCATATCAGGAATACTGCTGCATATTCCGGCAGCTCATGTCTGCCCGCCCTGAGCCTGAATACTTCGCCTTTCAATTTAAACTTTACATTGCTGAGCACTCTGACTCTAACCTGCTCATCCCCAAACACGACAGCATCTCTGAATGGTTCGAATTCCTCAATCTCATCTCTGGCGAGAGGTGTAACTCTCAAAGACGTTTTCCCGTGGAGCGACCCGGGCAGTCTGATCAACCTTTTCACGTCAGCGGTAACGGGCGGATCCACGTGAATCCGTACTGCATCCACACACTTTTCAAAAACCATCTCCATTGATTTTCTGACGGTTCTGGGCAAGGTCCTGAAGTCTCCAGAGTATATTTTCTCCCTGTTTCTGGCAAAAATATCCTTCAGATTTTCGGCAGTTTTCTTCTTTATCCTGAAAATTTCAGTAAGCATGTCTCTTTTTATTGCATTCTCAAGTATTTTTGCAATGCAGCCAGACACCCTGGAATACTGGGTTGACTGAAGCATGAGATTATCGTACGAAACTCCGTTAAGAGATACATAGTCCACAATCTCTCTTCTCTCAGCGGAGCCGAGAGCGAGGAATTCCTCATCATGGACGTGTATGTGATATCCCCTTCCTCCCGAGAACACAAGCATCATATCCTCAATCCCGAAATCAGATTCCAGCAGATCATAAAGCCTTACAATCTGCTTTTTCGCCTCCTCAAGTCCACCCTTAGGCAGGTGGTCTGCATCAATGTCGAATATGAGGTCTGCACCCTTCCACATCTTATCGTCCATTTTTTCCGCATCCGGCTTTTCGTAGTATGCAGATGAGAAATATGCATGGAGCGGTGTGTTTTTAATAAGATAGCCTCTGAGTTCGATTTCGCTCTGGAATGCAATGTGCCTGTGCATGATAAATTCAGGAATGGAATCGACGCTTACAAAAGCCCATTCTCTGGTCTCAAATCTCTCAGGGGTGTAAACCTCATTTCTGGAATAGTAATCCGAAAATTTCTGTTTCAGGTAGGATTTGGTTATTGTATCCACAAAAGGCATGTATGGCAATTGGTTTTAACTTTTTGCCCTCAGCACCATGAGAATTCCAGCAAGTATCATCGTCCCTCCAGCCAGAGTCGATAGAGTTACCGGTTCGGACAAAAGAAGGCTGCCTGCCACTATGGAAACCACAGGAATTGCATTGAGAAAGACCGATGCTCTCGACGCTTCCTCCCTTTTCAGGACGTAATACCATCCCTGATATGCAAGATATGTTGAAAATACGCCCAGAAAAACAACCGAAAGAATGGTGACTGCATCAAGCTCCAGAAGCTTCTCGAACGAAGAGGGTGCAAAGATGGCGAGAGGCACAGAGCCAAAGAGCATTACGTAGGACGTCAAAACTCCTGAAGAATACCTTTTCAGGGTGGATTTGCCGAGAACGGTGTATATTGCCGCAGAAATCGTGGAAATCAGTACAAGAAGAACTCCAACCAGATGTCCAGCACTATCAGGTCTCGAGAGAACATAAACACCAACCAGAGCAATCGCTATGCCCGCCACCTTCCTGTAAGTTATCCCTTCCTTCAAAAACACGGCAGAGAGAACAAGAACGAATACCGGAGCTGTGGAGATGATGAGGCTGGCGATTCCCGACGGGATGTACATCTCCCCTGCATTCAGGCACACGTGATAGACGGTAACCCCAAAAAAGCCAAGAACGAAAACCGTGGGGATATCTTTCCTCCTGATTCTGTATCCCTTCAAAAACACGGTCAGTATAAAAAGAAGATCGGCAACCAGAAACCTCAGAAACGCAAGCTCGAAGGGGCTGAGCTTCTGGACGGCATGTTTGATAGCCGTGAATGCAAGACCCCAGAAAATTATCGTGAAAGTGAGAACAATCCACTTTGTCCTGTCACTTCCTTCTCTGCTCAAGCCATGCATCACCCACGCTGTGATAACCCCTGCTCTCCCAGTACCCATCCACGTACTCCTCGAGAAATTCCACTTCTCCCACCCACTTTGCACTCTTCCAGAAATACAGGTCTGGAATTACCGCCCTGACAGGATACCCGTGTTCGGGAGGAATTGTCTGTCCGTTCAGTCTGAGGGCAAAAATTCCTCGCTGGAAATAGTCCAGAGATACGCAGGTAGTGTATCCATCGATACACTTCAAAAGGACGAATTTCGCTTCAGCAGGGCGGGAAAGAGAAATTATCTCCTCAACCGGAACCCCTCCCCATTTCAACCCTGTAACGCTCCATCCCTCAACGCAGTGTGCAGGAATTTCGACCTCAACCTGTCTCATTTCCAGCAAGTCCCCGTAGGAAAGTTCGAGTTCACTATCCACACATCCACCAATTCTGAGCATGTAATCATCAGCATCAATTTCTGGGACGGATGAGATATTAAGCACTCTGAGCTTTTCCTCTTCAAACTGTCCGGGTGGGAGCATGCACAGGATAGGACATTTTTGCATTTAACCTTATCCCAAAATATATTTAGTGTGGCGAAAAATTCAAGCTCATGAAAAGAATTGGAATTATTGGTGGACTGAGTCCCGAGTCCACCCTGTATTACTACCGGGAGTTCATCCGGCTTTCGAGAGAGAACTTTGAAAGCAACGTTTATCCGGAAGTGGTGATATACAGCATCAACTTCTCCGAATTTCTTAATTCTGACTGGGAGACAAGGTTAAAGATTCTCAGCAGTGCAGTAAAATCACTTGAAAGGGCAGGAGCAGAGCTGCTCGCAATCGCATCCAACACACCGCACAAAGTCCTTCCAGAGCTTAAGGAGATTGCAGACTCCGACTTCGTAAGCATAATCGATGCGGTGGCTGGAAGGGCAGAAGAGATCGGAGCGAAAAGGCTGCTCCTCACAGGAACCAGAACAACCATGAAAGAAGAATTCTACAGAAAGGAGCTTGAAAAATCCGGATTTGAGGTCACAATTCCAGACGAGGTGGATGAGATCCATTCAATAATCTTCGAAGACCTCGTTTTTGGAAACTTGCGGAGAAAAAAGAGGCTCGTGGAGATTATCAACAAATACGATGCCGATGCTGTAATTCTCGGATGCACTGAACTCCCGATCGCCATCGGTGAAGGAGACGTGAAAATGAGGGTGATAGATTCTGCCAGAGAGCATGTCAAACTGATACTGAGAAAAGCCATTGAATGAATCAACAATCTTTTTATTAAATCACAGGTATCCGGAACCATGGAAAAGGTGAGCACCCTTCTTGAAGCCCTCCCGTATATCAAGGAATTCCACGGTCAGACAATGGTAATCAAGATAGGGGGCCATGCAATGGTCAGCGATGAGAGGCTCGAACAGACCGTGAGAGACATAATGCTGCTCTATTTTGTCGGCATTAAACCCGTGGTCGTGCATGGAGGGGGGCCGGAGATAAGCGAGAAAATGGAAAAATTCGGCATAAAGCCAAAATTCATCGACGGATTGAGGATAACAGACGAAGATACGATAGAAATAGTGGAGATGGTTCTCGATGGAAAAATAAATTCGAAGATAATCTCATATTTCATAAAGAACGGTGCAAAAGCCGTTGGAATCTCAGGTAAAGACGGTCTGCTTGTCATAGCAAGAAAAAAGAAGGTGAAGAAGAGAATTGGTGAGAGTGAGGTCGAGGTGGACCTTGGCTACGTTGGCGAAACCGAATACGTAAATCCCAGAATTCTGGAAATTCTGATAGACAACGGGTTCATTCCAGTCATATCGCCGGTCGCTGCAGATCTAAACGGCAACATATACAATATGAATGCAGACGTGGTGGCAGGTGATGTTGCCGGAGCGCTCAGGGCCAAGAAAATGATCATGCTCACAGACGTCAACGGAATTTACAGGGATGTGAACGATGAAAGCTCGTTCATATCTAAAATGAGCGCGAAAGAGCTTGAAAATCTTCTGAAAGCGGGCATGCTCTCGGGAGGCATGATACCCAAAGCGGAAGCTGCACTGAACGCCCTGAAAAGCGGTGTGGAAAAAGTGCACATAATAAACGGCTCAATTGAACACTCAATTCTTCTTGAGCTGTTTACAAAGGAGGGGATAGGAACCATGGTCCACCGGTGATGACAATGATGCTAGGTTTTCAGCCCGATGTTGAACACAGCTTAGAGCAGGCATTTGAGTTTGCGGCAAATAATGGCTTCAACCATGTGGAGCTTTTGATGGATCACCCTCATTATCACTACTCTGCAATTCACCCACAGCAGGTTTCCGAGCTTTCCATGAGCTACGAGGTGGACGTGCTGATACACGCTCCAGCGATAACCACCAACTTTCTCGCAATAAGCGATGTTGCCAGGCAGGCCAGTTACGAAGAGCTTGGAAAAACGCTGTATTTTGCTGAAAAAAGCGAGGCAAAGGTAGTTACAGTCCATATCGGATGGAATCCCGGATTCATCACATCGAGGGGGTTTATTTTCCGGGAAGAATGGTTCGACAGACACAATGAAAAGGTTCTGACAGAAGAATTCCTGCCATTCATCAGAGAAAACGAGATCATAGCAATAGAGAACACAATAGGAATTTCGGGAGGAATAAAGAAGGGTCTGGAGAGGATAATCAACGAAACGGACGTCTGGCTAACATTTGACATCGGACATTATGCGGTAAAGACAGGACACGACCTTTTCATGGAGAACTTCGACAGAGTCATAAACGTCCACCTCCATGATAACAGGGGTGACTTTGACGAACACCTGAAACTCGGTGCAGGCAGCATAGATTTCTCGATAATACCTGAAAATTACAGAAACTATCTGACACTCGAGCTCAGGGACGAGGACGCGATTCTCGAGTCAAAGGATTTCATTTATGCCCATGGTTTCTGGATGTGACTGGCACCGACCCACGAATCTGAATGTGCTCCGGGCCAGAACAGCAAGTCCGGTGGGGTGGAACTACCAACACTTTTATAAACACAGGCCAACCATGCACCATGACGTCAGAGGCGCACACGCAGGTACACTGAACTGGTAGATCCTGCCATAAAAGGGCCCGTGGCTCAGCCTGGTTAGAGCGTGCGCCTGATAAGCGCAAGGTCCGGGGTTCAAACCCCCGCGGGCCCATATTTCTGATTTTGCCACGGGGTGATTTACCCACCTCAGAAATTCGAAGAACCCGTAACCGCAGGAAGACACTTATCGAAGTTGCAGCACAATGGCTGCGGCCTGCCAAGTCCTATCAAAACGTGCCCCATACATATGTCAGGTCAGGAAACAAACCGAGTTCTGAAAGCAAAAAGATCTTCGCAGAACAATCTCAGACAGCAGGCAGAGAATTTTACAGAAAAGCGGAATTTCAAAAAAATTTGGTAATAAAAAAAGAGGCTGGGTATGCTACCTCCTGCCTCTCCTGAGCATAACCCCTACGGTGGCTATTGCAATCAGCGCAAATACCGCTTCGAATCCTGGGATCCGCCACCATGGTTTCTTGGTTGGTGTTACCTCAGGTGTTGGTGTTGGCGTGACAGTCTTGGTCGGAGTTGGTGCTGGCGTAACGGTCTTTACCGGTGTCGAAACCGGAGTCGGCGTCGGCGATGGTGTTGACGTTGGTGTGACTTCCGGTGTAGGTGTTGCTTCAGGCGTTGGTGTTGGTGTCGGAGTTGGAGTCTCTTCAGGCGTGGGTGGCGGCAGCGGAATGAACCATCCTCCACCAGAAGTGGGCTGCTGTGTCGGGGTGGGTGTCGGAGCCGGTGGAGACGAGACCGTAAACGAGCTGCTCTGCACAAACTCATTTCCATTGGCCTTTACAACAAGTTTCGCATCGTAGCTCCCTGCTGCACTTACCGTAAACTTGATGGTGTAGCTGATCGTGGCAGTTCCGCTTCCGGTATACTGTCCGGCGTAACCGTAACCATAACCGTAACCATACCCCATGTAGTATCCGGAACCATTGTAGCTTGCATAGCCGTATCCGTATCCATACCCCACATCAGCCCAGCTTACAGAAACGTTGAAGTTGATATTTGCTCCCTGCACATCCGTAGTTGTTTCCTGAATTGGTAAACTCACATTCTCGTATTCCGACCCATCCTTTACAAGTACCAACCTCACATCCTGGATTGGCAGCAGCTCATTACTTTCTATTTTGATTGTGGCAGTCAGTGTAACAGTCTCGCCCGTGTTGTAGGTGCTTTTATCGGGCTGAACGCTGAGCATTAACGCAGTCGATGGCTGACTCAAAATCAGCATCGCAATTATCAACAGAGTGATCAACACACTTGTCAGATTTTTTTCCCTGTCTGATACCATGGCAACTCACCCGCATAGCAAATTCACGAAGATCACGTGATCTGCAAAGGTCTGTTCGTATATTATCCTGATTATCTATATAAATTTTTCGAGTTGTGGAAACTCCAGGGGTTATTTAGACAGAACTTATAAAGGAAAAGAAAAATGGAACCATCAGAGACACTTTTTCACCATATGTGTCGAAAATCACCAGACCTCAAGTGAGAAAAGAGCCATAAAGTTACCAAAAAAAGATGGTCGGCTGAAAGTTCCATGGGATGGAGTGGAGTCTTCAGGCGTGTGCTCGGCATACAGCAATTCAGGGTTTGTGACTGACAATCACACGCCAAACGTATCCGCCCAAAAGCCTGTGAACTGTAAGATAGAGGTGTGTACTATTTAGACCTGAACTTCCCGGGAAAAAGCGCCAGTAGGAGCAAGACCAGTGGAAGGAGATAAAGACGAGGATATTTTCCAGATATTTCTGGTGTAAAATATATCACCACGCTCAGCAGAACAAGGCTCAGAGCCATACGAGATCGTGAATATGGGTCGGGCGCATCTTCATCAGGATTCAAAACATACTCCATGAGCAGATTAAGAACGCCCACCACGAGCATGAAATACGAAAGTATCGCCGCCCTGTTGGCATCTGCTTCATTTCCGAAAGCCAGAACAACTGCCGCCAGCATGAGCAAAATTACTGCAACCATTACAAATCTCTGGCCGGTCGATAACGACTTCAGATGCCTGTACATACTCACTGTACTCCTTGTGAATTTGCGATGCCATGCCCCCCCCTCAATTCGCCCTGTCACTTTCCCGTAGGGGAAATACAGAAGAATAACCACTGTCCCAACAGCAATTAAGGTATACGCAAATCTCCTCTCGATCCCAGGGAATGCATACGGGTTCTGAAGCTTGTAAAAGAGGATAGCCACATACGCTATGAGGAGCATGATGAGAACCCTCAGAGCCACATCTCTGTACCTAAGAAGGTCGGATTTCATGTACATCACCAAAAACCAGAATGATGAAAAACTTTCGGTTAGATGCTGTCCCAAAACCAGAAAACCCTACCTCACACGACCTTTCCTTGCAATCTTCCAGCCGCGCAACATGTAACCCGCACAGCCAATAAACGTTATGAGTGAAGCGATATAGGAGGGTAAGCAAACCCTGTAAAATCTCTCATAGACCACTTCTTTTGATTCAGAAATGTCAGATACAGCATAGGCATTAACAACACCATAAGCTTTCACAGGTTCTCTGCCATCGAGCTTCCAGTCTTTGGAGTATTCTTCCGTGAAGACAACATATTTCAGAGGTTTATCTCGGATATCGTATTTTACCGGGCTTACCTTTTCATATTCAAGTTTTCTGTAGGTTTCAAAATTCTCCTCCTCACCGCTTCCAATCACATAAAGTCTTGTGGTTAAATCCTCCATTTTGCTCCGCTTTATCAGCTCGTCCCAGTTTCTGACATATGCAGTCCCGGCCACAGAAAAAATTCTGCCCTTAAACTGTTTGTTTTCGAAAACGTAGAAGTTTTCAGTTTCCAGAACAAGTTTCAAATCGCTCTGATTGAACAGGAAAAAGTAGCTCTTGTAGTCCACTTCCTTAGTAAGAAGGATGTATTTGACTCCCAAAATGCTTACGAGTTCGCCGAAGTTGGTTATGCCGTTTCTTTTGCTCAGAATTTGGTCGATGTAAAGCTGAGAGGGGGAGTAGATCTGCCGATAAATGCCGGACACCTCAATATTTTTGGCGGAGATAACAGCCTTGTCGAAGAACAGAGGAGCGGGATTTGCTATACGTTTGTCTTTATTCGGAACCCAGTGGAAGTCCATGTAAAGGTGCCAGGGTAAGAACAGAACCCTGAAATCATCTTTATCCTTGTTCAGGAACTCATTCACCTCATACCAGTCCTTTGGAAAATCTGCCGGTTTAATCTGTCCGGCGAATCCGTTGAAGAACGTGAATGAATACACCAATGGCACGAACAGGATTACAATTGCGGCCTTCCTTAGCTTCACACCATTCTCTTTCTTCAGACCCTCAAGGCCCCTCTCTATCTCAGCCACACCGAGAGCACCAAGGAAGGAGTAGGACAAAGCCAGCATGGTCACGAACTTGTGCGTGTCCCTCATCCCCTTCATCAGGGGGATGTGGTCAAAGAGAAACCTGAAAAATCCTTCAAAGGGGCTTCTTATTCCCGTCGCCAGAATCAGACCAGCAAGCCAGATCAATCCGAAGGCCCTAACATAAACCCAAAGTCTCTCATTTCTGAAGCAAGACACAAAGCCGTGAACTGCCAAGAACAGAATGAAAACGAAGAAAACCCACCAGAACGGCAGAAAATCCTTGGCATAGAGATAGCCGGCTCGCCAAAATCCGTGCATGCTTGCCAAGGTGAACAGAGCCGAGAAAGATTCTATGCGGGGGGCGAAGGCTGCGAGATCCTCTGTCGAAATGTGGGTGAGTACTGTCGTCCTCTGGGCTGTGATCAGCGGAATCAGCCAGTAGGTATCCAATGCCAGAAAGAGAGTAAAGAATACTGCCAAGGGCTTTATCAAGCCAGTTGCTGATTTTTCTCTGTAAACTCTGAACAGGAAAAGGATTGAGAAAACCAGAAACGCCATGAAAAACGTGTGGGCGTTGAACGCCACGATAGTCGTTATCAGAACGGCCTTCATTATGCTTCTCGAATCTCTTTTGTCCAGAAGTTCTAAAAAGTATTTGATTGCCAGCGGAAGAATGGCGTATGCAAGTAATATGCCCCAGTGTCCAACTACGGTTCTGATGTATGTGTAGGGGTTGAGCATGTACAGCAGACCCGCATAAAACCGGGCCGTTTTCGACTGCGTAAACGTGCTTACCAGTTTGTGCATCGAGTACCCGCTCAAGAACAATATGGTAAAAAGCAGGACCTTCTGGAAAATCCAGGGAGGAATCAAAACTGAGATTAGGCTGACAGGCAGACCGCCTCCGTACACAGGGGCAGTAAACCCGTAAAATTGCTCCAGAACCTTAAATTCATTCAATCTGGGAACAAAGTCCAGCAAGAACAGATATTTACCGAATGAAACGGGCACTATTACTGCAAGGGCCATCCCGGCGTAAACGAGATTGTCAATCCAGGTTCGCCTGTCACAGTTCAATGCAGTCCCTCCTCGCTGCAATTTCACAAACATCCAATTAATTTTTTTCTCCCAGCGTTCCATACCATTCCGTTTCGCTCACCCACCCAGTCGCAGAAGAGGCAACCGGTACAGCCAATGAACGCTGCTACGGGAATCATCAACCCAATCTCGAACCAGTCCTGGGGTTTGTAGCGGATTACGATTTCCAAGTTTCCGGTTTCGTTTATCCAGGCGGTTTATGACTGAGTATAACGGAATGGATTTGGTCATCTCTATTAGTCGTCCTTGTATATTCTGGCCTCCCACAGAGGATCGTAAGCTTCGGCAAAGCCGATCATGAAGGGCTCTGTAAGCGTTGGCTTTGACTTTCCAGAGGGTTGTTTTTGTATCGGATTAGAAACCAAGCCATATCTGGGAGCATTTTTATTATCCCATATTAATTAATCGTTTCTATTGACGTTGATTTATTATGCCTATAACTCCCTCGACTCTGCCAGTATTCTTTCATACAATTCTCTATTTAACCAGAATCCTGTTTTCATAAGCTTTTCAATCTCATCCTCTAAACACTCTACTTTACCTTCACGCTTTGCCCTGACTAAAATACCTACTGTTCCGGTAACGCTCAATCCAAAACTCCTGGCCACTCTTCTTGCCTCATAGTCATCCAAAAGGATCAGATCGGCAGATTCTTCCAAGGCAAGCACTATTGCCTCAGCTTCACCCTCATCAAGTCCCATCATGAAAGCTCTTTTGAGCTTTTCATCCCTTATTTTTAGAACCCTGATCCATTTTGCTTTCGCAATTTTTCTTGCATCATCTCTGTCTCCGCCCTCAACGACACACTCTTTATAAACAGCTTCCGGCACAATTACTTCGTTAAAAAAGTCTTTCAGCAGGTTTAATCTTGAGATTTTTGATAGATGGATGAGTGGTGAAGAATTACTTATTACCTTTTGCAAATGCAATATCCTCCTCAAGTTCCTTCTCTGTATAGTGCCTTTCGATTTTCCTTCTGCCAAGTTCTTCCATAAACTCCCATTTGCTCATCTCAGCAAGCTTTCTCGCCTTGCCAATGGACAGAACACCCCTCCGATAGAGGGCTATAGCCAACTCTACCTTTAAGATCCTCTCTCTATCCTTTTCAGGTAGCTTCATGGAAGCCAGCACGTCTTCAGGTATGGTTATCATTTCATCACCTATAACCAAAATACTGTTTAGCTGTTAATAACTTTTTTCCAAACTTCCTTAATCCTCCTCTCAACTCTCAAAGCATCCTTCATCCCCTTTCTCTTCCCCAGTCGTAGAAGAGGTAGCCTACGCAGCCTACGAAAGTGGTGGCTGAGATTAATAAGCCAACTCGAACCAGTCCTGGGGTTTGTAGCGGATTACGATTTCCAAGTTTCCGGTTTCGTTTATCCAGGCGGTTTATGACAGAATACTGAGATTTGGCTGTTTTCAGCTTTTTTTACCATTTTCGTATGTTTCCGCAAATGACAACATGAAAAGGTTTTGTTGTGTTTGACATTCCATGTTGGGTTGGTTCCCTCGTATGAGTTAATTTTACTGGCTTTCTCTAATTTGGGAGGGGGTAATAGGTATATCTGTCCATTAATCACTATGCAATCGCCTTAAGATTAATCATTTTGGAGAGTATTTCTCACCCATAACATAAATCTTCTGAAGTTATCTTCCGGTGATTTGCCTCCTTCAGTTACATTGTCCTCAACTATATTATTTTCCGAGCCTAAATGAATGTGTCTCGGATATGTCTTTATATTCCTGTGGTGAGGAGCTGTGTCAATTCTGTATATCTTCTCACTTCTCTGCCAGTGGAACGAGAATTTATCCTCAACCGGATATCTAATATCTACCCACGATTTATCCGTCAAGATCAGTCTTATTCTATCCGGATGAAGTTCAATATTTACAACCATATCAGAAAATTCTTCATTAACTATCTTGAGAAAAGTCAGATACCTCAGGAGCATCAGATCTCCTCAATAAGCTTCCCAACCAGTTTCTTCATCTCGTCAATGTTATTCTTCAAGGCCAGCGCGGAAAGAAAATCTTCATAGGTTGGGTGCTCTGGAAGTTCCCCTCTTTCAATTTTTTCCTCTATCTCTTCAGGGTCTTTTACACCATATTTTAGAAGAATTTTTTTGAGCTCCATTTTTTGCTCAATTATCTCCTTTGTGAGAATTACAGGCACCCATTCACTCTTTAAAGCAGCCATGTTTTAATTCTTATCTGACTGGGTATTAAATGTTTCCCGATAGGAGATAATAAGTAACCGGGAGCTAACACTCCGTCTTTGTGAGTAACTTCAAAACTTCCTGATATATGAAGTTTTATAGACCATAACTTTAAAATTCGTTTAGGAAGCTCTTCCGAACCTCAAAGTCCATCCATCTCCTTTCTCCCTTCTCCAGTCGTAGAATAGGTAGCCTATGCAGCCGATGAAGGTTGTAGCGGAAATCATCAAACCACTCGAACCAGTCCTGTGGTGTATATCTGATCACTATTTCGAGGTTGCCGGTTTCGTTGATCCAGAATCCGTTTATCACCGAATACAATGGGATGGATTTTACCTTCTCAACCAGCTTACCATCCCTGTATATTCTTGCCTCCCACAATGGATCGTATGCTTCTGCAAATGAAGGCATGAAGGGCTTTTTCGCCTGAACTTTGACTTTCCACAAAGTGGGGTTGATTTTTGTGTAATTGATAGCCTCAGCGGGTTTTTTGTCGACTTTATATTCGATCGATGGTTTGACTTGTCTCGATCAAGTAAAGCCTTTTTGAAGTGAGGCCTTGGATAAAGAAGATAAAATTGGAGTTTGAAGGATGAGGTTAAGATTGCCGATTGTTCCTGCTATCCAAGAACAGTTTGGAAGGTTTAGTCTTCAATAACAATTATATCTATGTTTTCATCAATTTGTTTAAAGTCACTATCCAGTGTAAGGAAATAGTTGCAGTTGTTTTCGATTGCACTTGCCATGTGTATAAGGTCTCGAGGGAGGAGAATATATCTTTCAATTAATTTCCGCAATCCCTCAAATTTTGGATGGGGCAATATATCCAGATTAAGTAAAGAATGCAAGCGATAAACGCTATTGTAAAGGGATAGATATTCATCGTGTCTCTCTTTTATGAATCTTTTCACATTATTACGCCCTCTATTTCCGTAATACCTCTCAGTGCTTAGAGCTACAGTAACGTACAACACCTCACCAAAAGATATAACAGAAGTAGAGCGCTTTTTTCCAGCTATTATTGACTTTATTTTCTGCCTTTTCACATCTTTCCCAAGCAGGAGCTCTACCAGTACTCCGGAATCGAGGTAGATCACATCCATTACATCCATACATCTCCCAGCACTTCAAGAATTTTTTTTCCAGACGCTTCACCAGCTATCTCTTTGGTTCTGATGGATATGCTGTCAATTTCACTAAAATCCTCGACAAACACCAGTAACTTTGCTCCTTCTGGCAACTCTAACTTTCCGAGAGGCTTGAAAACTCCGTTTTCGTAGATGACTTCAATCACCTTAGGCATGTTTTATGATTGATTTGGAATTTAAAATAGTTTCCACCTGAACTTCTTAACTCTGTTTTGAACCTTTAAAGCCCAACCATCCCCTTTCTCCCTCCTCCAGTCAAAGAAAAGATAGCCAATGCAACCGGCGAAAGTTAATCCGGAAATCATCAACCCAATCTCAAACCAGTCCTGGGGTTTGTAGCGGATGACTATTTCAAGGTTGCCGGTTTCGTTGATCCAGAAGCCGTTTATGACCGAGTATAGAGGGATGGACTTAACAGTCCCAACCTTTACTCCATCCCTGTATATTCTCGCCTCCCACAATGGATCGTATGCTTCAGCAAAGCTCAGCATGAAGGGTTTTGTTGCGTTAACTTTAACCTTCCACAGGGTGGGGTTGATTTTCGTGTAGTTTACCACCTCAGCCGGCCTTTCTTTGACCTCAAACAGCCCCTCCACTGTCTGGTTGGTTTCTGTGGAGTACAGCCATACAACATCGAGCTTTGGAGCCTCATCGAGTGGGATAACGCTTATGTCGTCGAACCAGGTTATGGCTTCCCCTTTGCCTTCATCGAGAACCCAGCCGGCGTTCAATACAACCCTTATCTCTGTTGCATTTTCGGGGATCTTTATTATTGCCGAATACTTCTGCCAGGCAGAGGTTCCGGATTTTCCACCCGGTATGAACGGGGTTAGCTGTCTCCATCTGTTCTCTTCAGGATAGTACGCCTCAAGCTTCACGTGTGATGCCTTGACGTTCCGGTATTTCATGTGGGTTGTGATCAGATAATCTCTGCCCGGCTCAACATCCATAGGCTCGCTCCTTATCCAGCTCCATCTTTTCCCGGTTGTTGAGGTCGAGACTTTTAAGCTGTAGTTTCCGTCATAACCTCTGTCAAAGCCTATTTTGAAGTCCTTAGTGTTGCCGATATTCCAGCTCTCCGGCAGCCCGGCAAACACATCCTCGAATGACGGGTTTTGCAGGATGTTTCTGACATTCAGCGGAGCTATCTCAAGCCTGTGGTCACCCTTATCCAGGTGGAAGGGCGGAGTGTAAGAGAAGTTTCCCTCAGGCTTCAGCGTGAATACCTCATCGCCAATCCTGACCCTGAACTCCCCCATTCCCTTCAGCGCAAGCCTGTACGTTCCGGGCTTTATCATTTCCACATCCTGCCATGCCCTGTCGTTTTTACCGAATGAGAGCATTTCGCCGTTGCTGGCGTTGAAGTCCTTGATAATCTTTGCATCACCCCTGTACAGGTCGGATTCAGCTTCAAAGAGGTAGATTATGGTTTTGTTCTGCAGGAGTTTTTCCACTTCCTGCTTTGCTCTGTAGTATTCTTTTTCAGGGATTGAAAGTATTATATTTATGGCATTTCTACCTCCTATATTTTTTATTGTAAGGCTATATTCACCTTTTTTAGGAAAATCATATTGAATAAGTGCCCATTTAAAACTATTTGTTTTATCAAAAGTATTAATTGTGGTCAATGAGTTATTATTTATCTTTATTGCGAATTTTCCACCTTCAGCGTTCCCTAAATATCTTATTAATATTATATATTTCCGTCCCTCTTTAATCGTTATAGGGATATCTAGTTTTTGTCCGGGTTTAGTAGCCCCAACGAATCCCCAATCATTTCTAAAGTCAAATTCATACTTTACATTACCTTTGAATGGCCAAATGTAAAACACTTCCCACTCTCCATGATGAGGATTAGCTATAAAGAAGGGGTGCCACTTGCTTTTATCTATCCCAAGTGTGAACTTAGAAGGCACTACAATAATACCATTAACTTTCTTCCAATATACCAGTTGGGTGATTAAGTCATTTATAGTGTCTCTACCTTTTACAGTTGTTATCGTTCCAATTTTATTTTTATCTAAAGCTTCTAATGGAATTATTTGATCAGAAAATAGTATTCCATTATCATTATTCAGTGTGCCACTATTTATTACAGTAGATAATGATGAATATCCACCGCTAATAAGAATAAATGGGCAAGAAGAAACATAAAAATGTCCGTTTACCGGTCTTTTAATTTCAAATATAAATATTTTTGTATTGTTCCATTTTTCTTCAAAGTACGAAGAATTGGATAAATAATTAATTATTTTTATAGATTTTTCTCTCATGCTTTTGAATTTATAGTCAGTAGTTACTATTAGATATTTTACATCTAAGTAAGATAGGATTGTGCTAATTGGTTGAGTGTTACCGTCTATCCCCTCTTTCATTATAAATCTATATAAATATTCCATTGGTCTGCCATAGTAGAAATAAGTCAATATATTGAAGGATTTTTCCAATATCCCCCAACATATACTTTTCAGCCATGGTGGTCTTTCTACTTCATATTTTCCAGTTCTGAGAATATACAGTACTCTCACATCACTTTCATTTACTAACTGTTTTAGTTCGTAATAAACATCTTGGTAATCCTTAGGTAAAATACTGACTCTTTGGGCTAATGGTTTAATTTGCTCATTATTGTTTAAATATATATTTAACCCACCTATTAATACAATAAAAACTACTAGTAATGCTTGGAGATATTTTAATTTCCGTTTCCATATATAGTAAGCTAACAATCCCGCAATCAATGAGACTAATGTGCCAGTTATCGTTATGAAGAAACGAGGAGTTCTAAACATTACACCAACATCTATGCCTAATATAACAATCTCAGTAAGCATTTTATGAATAAATTTGAAGGGTGAATAAACCCAAATAACAGAAATTACAAAAACTATAGGGATCATTAGAAACAGGATAGTTTTCTTTATGTATTTATCTCTTATTAATAAAAGACTTGATAGTATTAAAGTCAGAAATATTAGAAATATGCAATAGACCATTACATACTCTTTTATTAAAGGAAAAGGCAATCCAAATACCGATACTAAATCGTAGTTGCCAACAATAACTGGTAAAGTTAGAGTTCTAAAACCTCCAAAAGGATTTTCAGTTTTAGAAAACATTGGAATAATAGCGGAAAGTATTCTCATTGTCCCAGTAATTATGAATACAACAGATAAAAATAAAACCCATCTTTTACTTTTTTCTATGTATGCTTTTTTATCTAAAATAAATAAAATTAGAATGCTCAATATAAAAATAACAATTATTGATGCTAGAGTAATTCTAATATCATAAACAAAAGTAATTGCTACAGCAGTAAATAATGCACATTTTATTGGAAATTTACCTTCTTTTATTTTATCTAAAGCTAGCATTGCAAATATTAAAATTAATGGAACTAGGGATACAAAAGCTTTAGTCCAAATATCCAACCATGGTGATAGTAGAATTGTTTCATAAATAAAACCACCTATAAACCCACTAAACAATACATAGGTGATATCAAAGTATGAAGAATTTATTTTTTCAATATATTTAATAAATACAACTATAAAAATGCTAAATAGTAAACCTCCTAACCAAGGAAACATACACTCATATAGTATCCACGAATATATGGACGGAAAAACATAAATTAGATTGATAGGATTGTAAAAAGATAGAGGATACATAGGTCTACTCATGACTGATAACCATGTATAAAAAAGATTGTTGAAGGTATAGTAGGCTGGTGCTGCTACAGGTTTTGCACCTTGAAGAAATACTATACTTGTGTGATTATGTGCTAGTGCTGAAATCAACCACCATTTGCTCAGTAAAGCATACAAAAATGATAATGAGATTAAAAGATACCAATTTTTAATCATCATTAGTTTTTTCACCATATTTTTCACCTTTTTAAATTATTAAAGTCATAAAATAACCCGTGAGTAGTACCTTCCAGTATTGCTCCTATAATAGTTCTTTTTGATCTACTTCTTGAACTTTTCAGAGCGATTATAATATACCCTACAATATATAAGAGAAGTGTGATGAAAAGCAAAATCTTGTCAATTACAACCCCATATTTCCTTACAAAAATAATACGCGTTTTTGCTATATCGTAAGCTTTGAATTCATTATCGATTCTTGTTATAATTCTATAAGGATTATTAATATCATGCCAAACTATAGCCTTAGTGTTGCAGATAATTTCATATCCTAATTGTTTTACTTTTACTCCCCACTCTACTTCTCCCCAATTGTGAGGGAAAAGATCGCTATCAGGCAATGTTTTCAAGGCCAAATCTTTTTTGATCATAAAAGCATTAGGACAGAAATCGCAGTTTTCGATGGTGTCAGGCAAATTAACGAAATTTATTCTTTTTCCTATTAATTTTTTATACTTGTCTCTTGAAAATAGTCTTCTCCATAAAATAGGTATTTTGCCTCCTATAGCTATAATAACATCAGGTTCTTTTTTCCAGAGATTTAATGGACAAACCATGCCAATTTTATCATTTTGCTTAAAGGTTTTAACTAATTCAAGAATACAACTTTTATCGACGATATTATCATCGTCAATTAAGAAAATATATTCACCATGAGAATACTTAACTCCAATATTTCTACAGTATGTTGAGTACCTATCTCTTTTATTTCGTATTATCTTTAATTTTCTTTCCTTAATTAAATCACTAAATATTTTAGTAAGTTCTTCATAAGTTCCATCTGTAGAAGCATCATCTACAACAATTATCTCCAACTTTTCTTTTGGATAATTACTTTGTAAAATTGACTCTATCAATCTAATTAGCTTATCCTTCCTATTGTGTGTTGGGATAACTATTGAGACTGAAGATGGTTCGCTAGTCATAGTTTTTCACCTTTTTTGCCACGATAAAGAAGGAGCCTGTAAAACTTTTTATAATAGGAAAATCACTAATTTCATTTAATAATTTATTTTTACAATAATTATTGTTGCCAGAGTAATATATAATCTCTCCATCCTTATATTTTAAATAGAAAATTATATCTATGGGATTCGTAGCAAATACAGCATCTTTATCTGGAGCTGGTGACTCATCCAAAATAGGGTCAATAAACATAAACTCTATTTTTTCTTTTTTACTTAACCTGTAAGCAATATACTTTTCAGCCAATAGGAAAAAATTCAATAATCTGTTTCTCAATCCCGACATTAATGGATGATGTTCATAGAATCCAATAACTCTAAAAAAGTTTGGACAACTAATGACTATCTTTCCTCCGGGTTTAACAACTCTTATCATTTCATCCAATAAATGTTCAGGATATACTGTATGTTCGAGAGTATCTTTACAGCCAGCAGAATCAAAGTAGTTATTAGGAAACGGAAATTTTTTTCCATCATATACTTTAAATGTTCCGGACCCACTTTTTCTGGCAATCTCTATAGCTATGGGGGAAACATCAATACCATAAGCTTCAAATCCTTGTTCAGATAGGTGGTGAACAACAGTACCTACACCACATCCCACATCTAGAACTTTTTTACCACTTTCCGGTTTTAAGTAGTCCATATACATTCTATAGCTTTCAAAAGGTGCAGAAAGTAGCATATTTTCATAATACTTCTTGTTTTTATTGTAATACTCCATTAATTTTTTGTGTAGTTGTTCTCTGTTTATTTGACCTGCTTTTATAAGATTTCTTTTTGAGTTCCCTAATTTCCCTTTAAACAAATGCTTCATCATATTAGGACCACCTCTATGTTTTTGAATTCTTCATCTTTCCTTAACAACAATACAAGAATATAATAAATCACGATACGCTTTTCTAATAGATTCTTTTTGAGAAATATTGTTCTCAACTTCAAGACATGGAACTTCAATTAATGAGGGCATTCTAATTCTCGACGGATGTCCATATATCTCCATAGGTAGTAATTTAGTTAAACGCTCTCCAAAAGATTCGCCATGATCTGATGTAATTATTATTTTTCCAGGTAAAATTTCTGCAAGCTTTTTTACATACTTCAGAGCTGATAGTAAATTAGACGTATATGCTCTCCAAACATCTGCTGAATTATGTCTCATATACTCACTTAACTTTTCGGGTATTCCTGCCGATAGGTAACCTTTTGTAATTATTCTTTTTAATATTCTAAGAAGAATTATAAAATTATTTTCAGAATTATTTAATAGAGATTTATTCATAAATTCCTTCCCAATATCATTTAAATGTTTAAATTTCTCATCAAGATATGGAAAATGTGGCTGTAAAAACCATATTATCATTCTTTTGTTTGGATAATTTATATACGTTCTTAATGCTACATTATATACATTTTCCGGCATTACAGTTCCGATATTATAATCCCAATATTTTTTCCATACAGGGATATATTTGTAGAATACCTTTTTGGGATCTACTCCTAAATTGGAGAGAGTTTTATCAACAACAGGATTAGAATTTATGAATACAACATCTTGCATTTTTCTCAGAACTTCTTTATCACTAAAACAATTCCCTACAAATTCTGCTGTCATTGATCCGAGAGAAATTATTTTCTCAAATTTAATGTTTGAAGAGAAAAATACTTTATAGACTTTACTAAATACATCGTACCGGCAAGCATCTAATATTATAAGGTAGTCCCAATTCAGATTAAACACATTATCTGTACTTTTAGTTGGACCAAATAAAATAGTGGTTAGCACGTTCATAATACTGTCATATATTTTGGAAAGCATACTTCATCCCCTCCATAACCCCTCTCAAATAAGCCTTTGCAATTTTCAACCTTTCCTTGAACGGTTTCCTTAAGCCAAATAAAATCACCCTTAAGTAATACAGCGTAAACAACCAATTGAAAATAGAAATGAAAATCAGAAACTGCCACCATTTCGAATATTTTTTGTGGAATATTATTCTATTTCTACCGCAATAGTAAGCTCTCAACTCGCTGTGACAGTGAAAGAGCCTTGCCTTCTCTTCCACTTCTTCTGGCAATGGTATGTCATGCCAGATTTTTGCCTCAGGATTGCAAACCACTATATATCCTGCTCTTCTTACTCTTTCCCCAAAATCTGCTTCATCATAATGAATAGGAAAGAGCTTATTATCCAATAAACCTACCATCTCTATAACCTTCCTTTTAACCATTAAAGCGTTTGGGAAATCGTTGGACTCTATTAAAGCCCTATACTGCCCGTTGTCTATCTCGTCCCTTCCTACGATCTTTGTCAAAGATGTGATCATATTCCTTCTAACACTCGCACACCAGATACGATTTGGCTGTTTCAAATAATACATTATAGGAGCTACGATTCCAATTTTACCATCGCTTTGCAAAGTTCTGACCAATTCGAAAATACAATTTTCATCAACGACATTATCGTCATCCACCAAAAGTATATGCCTTCCGCTGGCGTGTCTTATGCCAACATTCCTCGAACCTGCAAGGTATAACTCTCTCTCGTTTCTAACGACTTTAACATCTGGAAATTTTTTCTTAATCTCCTCGTATGTTCCGTCGGTAGATGCATCATCCACCACTACTATCTCCAACTTTTCCTTCGGATAGCTACTTCTCAAAATGGACTCTATCAATCTGATCAACTTCTCCTTTCGATTGTGCGTAGGAATAACCACTGAAACCAAAGGCAAATCATTCATGTTCATTTCAACCTCTCAAAATCCCTGACCCTCACCCAGAACCCCTCACCAACCGACCGCTCCGGAATGATCACCCCGCCTGTTTTGTTGTCCATCCCGGCCAGCTCAACGCACTCTTTCACAACGTCAGGCATCAGCTCCATGTCCGAGTCCACGAACATGACATACCTCCCTCTCGCCCTTCTCAGCCCGAAGTTCTTGGCTTTTGCTCTTTCGCAATCCAGTTGATAAACCCTGGCTTCATATTCCTTTGCGATTTCAGCAGTCTTATCGCTGGAGAATCTGTCCACGATTATTATTTCAATATTTCTATAGCTCTGGTTTTTTATAGACTCCAAGCATGACCTTAAAGTTCTCCCGGAATTGTAAGTTGGAATTATTACTGAAACCTTCATTTCTCCTCCATCCTAAGCATCTGTATTATATCCCGCGTCGTATAGACTTTAACGATGTCCTGCTCTTCTAACTTTCTATCATTCGACCAAATTGCACAGTTCAATTTTAGTGCGAGTGCGAAGTAAGGAACGTCGTCCGGATCAGGAGAAATCCTTCTGGCTACATCATACTCGTCCTCAAACTCTTCAAACGGAACTACCTCTATCTGCTCCTCTAGAAAATCCAAAACAACTTCCAGTTCTTCTTGAGAAAGTTTAGTCTTTTTGAGTATTTCGTCAAAATGCTCACGAATTTCGATGAACAGATACTCTGGAGCTATGAAACGGAATTTCCTCAGAATCTTGTTCATTACAAAAACTCTGAACGTTCCTCCTCTGGCTATAAGAGCGGCAAATACAACATTAGCGTCGATCACCAGTAACATGCTTTCTGAACCTCTCGGCAATCGATTTACTGATATTCTCGCCGAGTTCTAAGGCATCTTCTTCAGTCATCTTGCTCCTGGATATTATTCTCTCGATCTCGGTCAGATTTTGAATTTCCCTTTCGATCATTTTCCTTATCGCCGGTGACCAGTCAACTCCGAATTTTTCCATCTTCTTCTTCAAATCTTCGGGAACTCTAATTTTCAATTCAGCCATACCTTAAATGACGTTCTGTAGACTTATATTCTTTCCGAATTCGTTCGTTGATTTTAGTATCAATTTTCTGCAATTTCGACAGTTCCATCTTCGGAGAATCTATCAACAACTATTATTTCACTATCGCCATAGCTCCGGCTGACTGCGGATTTCAGACACAGCTCAAGAGTTCATCCGGAATTGCAGGTTGGGATAACAACAGATACCAGCTGATTCCCAATGACACCATCGGAGCTATCCTGTCTTCCTCAAAATGAACTCTCTAACCTTCTCAGCTATCTCAATTGCCTCTTTCGCCTCATCTTCCGTTACTTCCCGACCTATGGGATATCTGATCGTAACACCGAGTGGAAATAAAATGGAAAAATCGAGCTTAAGCAGATCCTCGAAGCTTTGATCGATCTCCGCGCATAAACTTAAGAGTAAAGGAATGTTATGAGTTTTTCCAAACGGTTTGTTGTGATAAGTCAGGAATGCTTTGAGGTATTTTTCAACCGCTTGTTGGGAGTGAAATAATGAGTAATCGTAGATTCCTTCTCTAATTAATATGTTTGCAACTTTTAGATCAGTCTCAGCCTTTTTCAACCACTCCCTTGCTTTTTCGACAATCATATAACCACACCCTCTGATGTTGCCATACCGCAGATGTCGCCGAAAACATCTTTGTGTTTAAGGTAATAGCTCTTACTGACTACCATAGGTTCCGCATCGACTTTTAAGTCCAGTAATTTCAAAACACATTCGTAAAGAAACTTCCTCTCAGTATTTCTATCAATCTCAGTCTTGCTGACAATCAAAATGTCCCAATCCGAATCCTCTCGGTAATCTCCTCTCGCTCTCGAACCGAACAGGATTATCCTGTCTACCTTTATCCCGAACTTTTCAGCCACTTCCAGAATTGTTTCTCTTATCTTCTCCTTCATCAAATTATAATCCCCTCAAAACGTATTTACCTTTTCGCCCTTCCCAAGCCCATTCTTGGCTCTCTCACAATCGGAGCTGATATACCTTGGCTCCAAATCCCTCAGCGATTTCAACAGTTCCAGACTCTTTTCAATCCCGTCGAGAACCTCGCTATCCTTCAAAGCCCCGAAATACCTTTTTGATGTTGGTGTTCTTCCTCCACATCGCTGAAGCTTTCTTTCCCTTCCTTCATATCCGCGAGCTTGTTGTAAACATCATCCCTTATTGAAATCGTCTTCATGCATTAATGTGTAGTGTATAGAGACACGAATATATGCCCTTTTCACAAAACACGCAACTTTCATCTGTCTACGAATTTTGATACCACGATGGTTGTTGAATTACCGTATTCGAACTTCAGCCAGCAACATGGTTTTCAGCTCTGCCGGATGACTTCCTCGATGACCCTCTCAAACTCCTCGGCACTCCTGTCCCAGCTGAACTGCTTGGCCCATTCAATGGCATTTCTGCTTAACTTTTCCCTCAGCTCATCATCTACTAACACTTCGATTATGCCCCCTGCCATCGCTTCAGGTGAGCTATCGACTAAAAGCCCGTTATATCCGTGTTTTATTGAATCCCTCAAACCGGGGATGTTGTATCCAACTGCGGGCGTTCCCAGAGCGTTTGCATCCGTAACTACCTGTCCCCACCCTTCCCTTACCCCGGGAACCGCAATAACCCACGCTTTTTTTACCAGGTCATCCCTTGTCTTCCTGTCAACATATCCGAAAAATTTGACATCTCCGGTCACGGATTCCAGCTTTCTCCTTAGATATCCGTCTCCCACCATCAAGAGCTCTGCATCCCTCACTTCCGTCCTGACCACCCTAAACGCGTCGATAACATCCTGGGGTTTCTTTGCTCTCTTCATCCTTCCAACGTAAATTACGGTCGGTCTCTCGGATTTTTCTGGAACTCTGTCAACTGGCTCGACATTCAGTCCGTTGTGAACTATAAAAACCCTCTTGAATCCCAAACTCTCCAGATCCCCTTTTGTGGAGTTTGAAACTGTAATCGTGGGTATGTCTGAATAACTCTTCAGCCACCTTTTCTCCAAAATATAATAGCCAATTAGATTTACGGGAAAGGGAGTCTCATAAAACCAGAACTCCCTTGCCAGCTGGTGTATCAGAGCTATAATTTTATGCCCATCAACAAACCGAGGAGTCAGGAAAGGTCTCGTGTTTATTTCGTCAATTATCACGTCAAATTTGCTACCGTTTTTCTTGTAAAATTCTTTGGCCTTCCGGTACACAGCATACTTCCCGCCACCCCTTACGACTCTAACTCCGTCGATAACCTCTTCTTTTCTGCAGCCTTCAAATTTGGATGTGAATAGGGTTACCGAATATCCTTTTCCTACCAGTCTCTTTGCAATCTCATGAGTGTAAACCTCAGCCCCTCCGGCTTCGGGATTTCCTATGTCCCTCCAGTTGAACCACAGCATATCCATACCGACACCGGATTTCAATCATAATACCGTTTTATATGCATCCTGTACGCTATGGCCATCGTATCGACAAGGATCTTCCATACTTCCTTCCAGTTGACGTGGCTGTTATGTCTGAAGTTCAGTTCTACGGGCGCTTCTACAATTTTATATCCTCTCCTGACAGAGTTCGCAAGCAACTCAACATCAAAAGCATACCTTTTTACCAGAATCCTTGGTATAACATCCGCAAGAACATCCCTCTTAAACAACTTCAAACCGGTCTGCGTGTCCTTTACATCGAGATCGAACAAAATTTTAACCAGCAAAAAATAAACATTGCTTAGAATTTTTCGCTTGAGGGGGTACGCTACCTTAGATTTCGGATGTCTTTTTGATCCGACCACGATATCGGCTCCCTCTTCTCTCATTATTTCAATAAATTCGATTATCTTCCTCGGATGCAGCTCAAGATCTGCGTCCATAAAGATTACCAGGTCTCCGCGCGAGTGCTGGAAGCCATATCTCAAGGCAAAACCCTTGCCCATATTCTTACCGTATGATAAGATCTTCACCCTGTTGTCCGTTTTTGCAAATTTTTTTACAATCTCAGGGGTTGAATCGATACTGCCATCATCCACGACCAAAATTTCCCATCTGCTGGTTATCCAGTTTAATGTTCTCGCAGTTTCATGCAGCACATTCTCGATAATATCCTCTTCATTGTAAGCCGGAAGAATTGCAGAAATCATCTCCATAAACATCCCTCTATCAAAGCCAGACCGCTGGCAATTGTAGGACATACGACACTATTATAAACGCCTTCGTCAATATACATACTATAAATTCAGAATCACATAAATTTTTACAAAAACAATATATTCACTTAACATTTTATCAGCACCGTGAAGCAGGAGATCGCCAAGTACAGCTATATCATGACTTCGGCACTGGTGGTAGGTACACTGTTCAACTACCTCTACCAGGTGGTCATGGGGATACTGCTGCCGAAGCAGGAATTCGGAGTCCTCGGTGTTGCGCTTGCAATACTTTACATCACTTCCGTCCTGACACAGAATACATTTTCGTGGAGCGGGACGAGGAGGATAGCGTCATCACCGCACGAAGCATCTATGGTTCTGAGAACCGTTACTGCCGGGAACCTCGCCCTCGCAGTCACTGCATCTCTGGCGGTACTTTACTACTCATACAGGTCGGAAACGTACCTTATACCCAACCTGATGGTGTTGGGGGTGCTGCTGCTTTCGGCACTCACCAATTCCTATGCCGCACTCCTCAGGGCGGTGAAGAGGTTTGGCCAGATTGCGGTCGCGAACATTATGATGTCTTTCCTCAAACTTCTCACCGCAGTTATCCTGGTTGTCCTCGGCATGGGTGCTGTGGGTGCCCTCGGTGGTCTGCTGATTTCGAGCGTAGCGGTTTTCATCTATCTGACCTGCCACGCAACCAGGCTTGAGCTGCCACAGTCCAGAGGTTTCTCCGGTAACATGATCCGTGAGACGTTTTTCGTCTCAATTATTTTCCTGGGGATCAACTTCATCATCAACTCCAGCATAATCTTCATGAGGTGGTTCAGCGGCAGCGATGCTCTTGCGGGAGACTACAATGCTGCCCTGACGATAGCGAGGGGGCCGTTTTTCATCACTTCCGCGTTAATAACCGTGCTTTTCCCCTACATATCCTCCCACTCGAACACCGAAAGGGAGGAATACGCATTCCAGTCGATAAAGTACGTCGCCCTTTTTGTGTTCCCGGTGTGCATCTCCATGACTGCCGACCCGGGAACCTGGCTCAACATATTCTTCGGCAGAAAATACATGGGCGGTGAGGATATCCTGAGAATGCTTTCCGCAGGTATCGGATTTCTATCTCTGACCTTTCTCGTTTCTTCCAATCTCGTTGCATTTGAGAGACCAGAAATTCCTGCGTTATGCCTGGTTACCGCAACAGTGGTTCAGGTTGCTATGATCCACCTCATGGACAGCAATCCCGTAACATCGTCCACAATCTCGGTGGTTGCGGCATCAATCACGTCGGCAGTCCTCCTTCTGACCTACTATGCGGGAAAGTTTTACTTTAAATGGTCTCCGAAATACCTGCTTAAAATTGCAGTTTCATACTCAATCCTGTCAGCAGTGTTTTTGAGCATCCATCTAAACGGGAGGTTACTCTCTCTTGCAGAAATAGCCATTGCATTCACGGTGTATTTCATCGCTCTCTCAATCCTGAAGCTGTTCGATGAGGAGGACGTCGACATCCTGCTGTCCCCTCTGCCACCCGAACCCGTCAGGATCGTGAGGAGACTCGTCTCGAGACTCAACTCAATCATTTAGACCCGGAAATTCAGAGGAGAGATGAAAACTCGATAGCTCCAGCTGACCCCGACCAGCCCTCCTCATCGCTCAACGCTCGGTCTCTGCTGGCCGGGGGCATCACAGCACGGATTCCACGACACTCCTGGAGACCTTTATGTACTTCCTCACCACCGAGATAAAGATTTCCTTCTGCTTCGAATACGGTATCCACCAGGTATCGCCAAAACCATCCATCTCGCTAAGATCTTTCATGATCAGCCTTATCTGGGCATCCGAAACCTTGTGACCCTTTTTTTGCAAAGTTTTTCTCAGCCTGGACAGGGCGATCATGAAGTGGCTGAGCTTTTTCCCCCTGTCTGACGAGACGTTTTTCATCGTGCCACAGGAGCAGCAGTATGGGTGGGGCTTGATGATGCCATTTGGCATCCGCGCCCAGTCCCTACCTCCACCCTCGTGAACACATGACACAATTAATAGGATTTTATGGAGTTTTTAAAATTTATTGTTCTTTTCTAAATCCACAGGCAATTCTTGAGCATAAATCCTGTCATTCAGAATCCTGTTTTTAAAACCCCATCAGGAAGAATCAGGTAAAATAATTGAGACATATTTCAAATTTTTACCTGCATCGAACTCCATCAAAATGCAGAGCATCTTAAAAACAGAATGGAAACTAAGGAACGCAGAGGCTCGCAGGAACCTGTTTAAAAAGCAAGATCATGGTGAATCAGTGGACTCGAGTGGATCTTCATCAAATAATGCATCGATTTCGATATTTACAACTCCAACGACATCTTTCTCTTCGATCTCCTCCAGCACCTCAGGCATCCTTTCGAGATACATTCTCACAGCCTCTCGCATATTCTCAACCGCTTTGTCCATTGTTTTTCCCTGGGTAGTTAACCCGGTGAAAAACTCCTTGATGAAAAACAGATTCCCCTCCTTCCAGAGGATTGCATAGAGTCTCATAGCCAGAGGTATGCTCTTAAAAGTTTAAAAGGTCTCCTTTGACAACCCATAAAAAGCAAAAATCACAGTGGAATGGACTGCCGTTTTATTTCGATTATATAAATAATAATCAACTTATTCTCAAAATTATTATTGGTGAATTTAATAAAATCAGAGACGGCTTTCTTATACCGGCGTTTTTCGTCATTCGTAATGGATTTCAGCTCAATCATTTCGCAGAACTTCGGATAATTTTCATTTGAAAAATCAAATGCGGGGGGAGGGATTTGAACCCTCGGACCCCTACGGGACGGGACCCTCAATCCCGCGCCTTTTCCTGACTCGGCAACCCCCGCACCCACATAAGGGTGTGGGAAGCAGTATAACCAGACAGATGCGACCGCTGAGTCCGTTATGCATCTGTCTGCATTATCTCGCCGGGTATGGTTTATGAAATTTGTGGTTCACAGAACCTTCAACCTTGCCACATCAGGAGCTTTACAGAGAAAACAGGTGAGAGGAAAACAAACCAAAAAACTAAAATTGTCCGGAGGAGAATAAACCATAAATGAAAGGCAGTGAAAAAATGAGAAACGACGAGGGCAAGCTCAGCCTCGATCTCCTCATAGGCCTCACGATTTTTCTCATGAGTTTTGTATTTATAATCCAGTATGTTCCCGCAATTTTTGCCTCCGAGAGGAGCGAAATATACCTATATCCTCTTGCATACAGAATTTCTGCACTTCTCGTTGAGGACCCCGGTTACTGGAGCAACGGGAGTGTCAACGGGACGGACTGGGAGAACTATTACTCTCTGCCTGATGTGGAGGTGAGGCCGGGCCTGATGGGCTCTGAAGTGAACGTGCTTGACCCGGTAAAGATCGATGCCCTGAACAGTTTATATGCGTCAGCTGGAATTGACGGGTTGAGAAAGGCTCTGGGATTGAAAACACCGGATAGAGTGTTCGGGTTCAATATATCTCTCCAGTTGCTGTCAAGCAATTCATCGAATCCGATATACTCCATGAACGGGAGCCAGCCAATGCTCTTGATCGGGGAGCCGATACCTGACGGTTCAAATGTTGCGAGATATGAGAGAATAATTGCCTTTGAAAACACCACAAGTGTGTCCAAAATCTCAAGTAAACTTGATACTCCCAACACCGTCAACTACAATTATGCCGTCCCTGCTCCAGTCGGTTCATTCGTCATAGTGATTACCGGCGTGAATGATAATCAGTCCGCAACAGAACCCTGGATGAGGGTAGATGTAAACAGTATCAATGTTATAGATGTGCGGGGAAACGAAACCATATCCACATTCGATCTGACAGGTGACATCAACCAGTACAGTGGAACGGTTAACGTGGATATACAGGTGCATAACGTTAGAGGATATGTTATCTCAACGAACGCGGGAGAATATATAGGGGGGAGAATAGTTGCCAAACTCGTTGTTGCGGTGTGGTAAGGGTCAGATAATGACCCTGGAGAGCATAATTGCATCAGTGCTCATGCTCAGCGTGGCCTATTTCCTCTTCCAGAGCACGATGATAATCTCGCCCATTTCAGACGAGGTTGTTTACGTTCAGATCAAACAGTATGGAGATGACGCCCTCAGGATTCTCAACAACGAATCGAACGCTGAAGATACACTTCAATACGCCCTGAAACACATCAACGGCACATACATGCCGGATAAGCTCATCAGCAGTCTGAAAAAACTGCTCCCCGGTTATGTGGATTTCAATCTTCAGGTTTACTACCTTAACCAGACGACCGGAAGAATTCAGGTGTACAACATAACCAGCAAAACCCCAACCTCGACAACGGTAACCTCCTCCACATACCTGGTTCTGAAAAATGGGGAACTTGCAGACGGCTCCCCATTCAAAATCAACACCACAGACGTGGAGGGGACTAACAGCAACATACCGGTTCTGTTTGAGGTCAGGTTGATAATGTGGAGGGTGTAGACATGAGAGAAATGAATGACAGGGGCCAGCTGATCATAACGATGGCACTTCTGATCTCAATACTGCTGATAGGCCTTTCCTACGTATATTCCCAGAACCTGCTGGCAGGGACGGAAACTTCAATCAGCCAGCTGAACTTTCCGAAAAACGATATCAGATATCTGAAAAGAATTGCCGTGGAAGAGCTTACCGAGTACGCCGGAGACCCGTCATCGTTTCTTCAGCGGGCCAAGGGCCTTGACAACCAGATAACGGCGCTGTATGCTCTGCACGGAGCATACGCAAGCATTGATGTATATGATATCAAGAAGAGTTTTGTTGGTGGCTCCGAATCGATTACATCGTTTACGGTCAAGATAATCTTCAGCAATACGGAGGTAGAATATGAAGAAACGATCACAGTCCAGCTCACGTAACCCGGAGAAGGGTGTATCGTTCCTTGTGGAATACCTGATTTTATCGGTAATACTCATGATATTCTTCTCATTTATAGCGCTTGAGTTCAACGATCTTCTTGGTAAAGCACCGGTTTCCACAGCAATGGACAATCAGTTCCAGGACGTCGGAAACCAGATTGCTGTAAAGCTGACGGATATCTCGCTGATTGCCCCTGAAAACGGATACGTTAGGGCAAAGGTATTCATGCCCTACACGGTCGGAGATTACGATTTCAAGGCAGAGTTCACGCAGGTATCCGGAGAATACGTCATTAAAATATCTTCCGAAAGGGCCGGAAAAAGCGAATACATTCCGATCAACAACATTGCTCTGAAGGTTCTGCCTGCCGGCTCAACCTTCAGCATAACACCTGTACACATAATAGAATATACGAAATACAGCCATCTGATGCCTACTGCAGTGGCCTTGGCATATCCAACCACGGTTGAGGTGGGGAGCAACGTAACCTTCGACATGACCCTCTCGACGGGTGAGGGTGATTTATGGTTCAGATGGGATTTTGGTGATGGGAGCAGCTATGAAAGCAAATACGATCCAAACAATCCGTCCCAGTCGCTGGTGGAGCATTCCTACTCATCTGACGGTACATACACCGCAACTCTCACGGTGTGGGACAGCTACGGTTACTCGGACAGCAGCACCATCAACATAACAGTCATACCACAAAGTCAGGAGCTGAATCCATACCTCTTTGCCACCAAATATGTTATACCCGGAATCACCGAGCCGGGCAACCCCGTTCAGATTGTGATTTATCTAAGGGGTGGAGGAATAATCGAACAGGCGAGAAACGTTAGCGTGATGCACGTTATTGACGTTTCGGGGAGCATGGACCCTGATTATTACGGAATAAACGGATATACTCTCTACAACTCAACCACCGGCACCGCAACCCCATCCAAATGGGAGAACTACGTGAATGTTGACAGCAGCTTCTCCAGTCTGACCGTTAAGGCCTACACATCCAGCGGGAAGGACATAGACCTGTGGGTCAAGTCCCCCGATGGAGATTTTGCGAGGGCACAGTACATCAACCCATATTTCCTCCCGAATTATGGAGAAGTGTATTTTGTCCAGAATCCTGTGGAGGGTAACTGGACCATCAGCGTCGTTGCGGACTATCCCACGGGCAGCGATACCGTTACGGTGGAGGTTGAGAAGGACGGCTATTTCTGGTGGTGGTGGTACTATCCAGGTACTCAGGTTGCATCCTGGACCTTCACACTGGATGCCAACGCATCAATCACCACATTCGAGATACCGGCTGTTGAAAACCTCAAGATTGAAGCTACCCCGGTAAACGGAACCAAGGAACTCCATCTGTGGGTTCAGGAGCCAGGAGGAGCCCTGAGGGGACCGTATTCCTCCTCCAGTGGTGAATACTACACTGATACAAATGCTGCCAGCGGAACCTACACAGCCTATGTGGTTGCGGACTTCCCCTACGGCACACAGGATTACTATCTCACAGCCGACATAGCAAAAATTGATGCTGCCAAGATAACCGCAAAAACATTCAACGGGTTTTTGAGAACAAGCGATCAGGTGGGAGTCGTCTCCTTCGGAGGTGCGGGAAGCAGCGGCAGGACTCCAAGAGTTACTCTTGACCAGTACCTCACCAACAACACCGATCAGGCAAACACAAGCATAGACGGACTGTATGCATATGGCGGAACTCCGTTAGGTGGAGGAATAAAGATGGCAAGAGAGGAACTTGTGGCAAACACTACTCCCGGCAACATCCCGGTCATGATTATTCTCTCAGACGGAAACCCCACGATAACATCGAACGGCGTTGCTTCTGAAACCCTTGCAATTCAGGAGGCTTTGAACGAAGCGGAAATCACCAAACAAACTCAGGTGAACAACGAGTCCATACTGATATACACAATCGGATTTGGCAGCGACGCCAATGCAACATTGTTGCAGCAGATAGCCACATCTCCTGACTACTACTTCTTTGCGGCAACATCAGAGGAGCTTCAGAACATATACGAACAGATTGCAAAGGAGCTTAAGGAGAAGGCTGCGGTGAACGTTACCATAACCGATGTGCTGACGTCCAACGTTACCCTCTCCCAGCCTCCGCCTGGTGCCAACATCAGCATTTCGGGCGGCCTGACAGTCCTGCAGTGGAATCTGACGAGCATAAGAATAAATGAAACCTGGACCACGAGCTTTGAGGTCGTGCCAAGCAGGGAGGGGCTCATACAGACAAATGTCTTTGGACTCTCAAATGTAACATATCTGCCATGGCCATTCACCGGAGTTAATGTAACGACCATAGACCTGCCCGTTCCAGAGCTGAATGTAACGAGAATAAGTCCGGAAAAGGTTGTGTTAAAATGAGGGATGATGGCGTTTCGGATGTCCTGGATGCAATACTGATTATTGCCATGATGGTCATAACAATCTCTGTCCTGCTACTGTACGGTATGCCGGTGATAGACACGCACCAGAAAGTAATAAGGGAGCGAAATGTGGTTTCCCAGCTTGTTTATCTTAGTGAACAGCTATCCAAGGTCTCTGCGGATGTTTTTCCTGTGAGCAATACCAAATTCGCCCTTTCAGGTGGCTCTCTGCATGTCGCCAATGAGACACACGTAACAGTTACGGTGAGAAATTCGACTGGAGTGGTCCTGCAGATGAGCGATGATCTGAAATCCATAGAATACACCAGTTCAGGCTTTTCAATGGCCATAGAAAACGGGGGTGTTTTTGGCAAGACGGTCATTTCACATCCCAGAATATACCTGGAAAACGGAAATCTAACTGTGGCCCTGTTCAAGATAGTGGGGAGCGGTTCAGCCGGGGGTGGTCTGGGAGGTGGAATCACAAGGATCATTCTCAAATTCAACTCCACTGAGACGTTTGTTTTCAACGAATCGGGGAATCTCACAATGGAAATAAGAACAAAATATGCAGATGCGTGGTCCCGGTATCTGTCAAAAATCGGCAATGTCAGTGTGGAAAATGAAGAGGTTGAGGTAACGATCCCGTTCAGCAGACTGGTGCTGACCAAATACGTGGTGGATGTGAGGTTTGTATGAACAGCAGGGGTGTTTCCGAGATCGTGGGATTCATAATAATCTTCGGAATAGTCATCTCAGCAATCACTACAATATACATCAGCGTCAACTCGAAAGTGAATGATGCAAAAGAGGATGTGAGATTCGAAAGCATGTTGCAGGGATTCAGGAAAATACAGGATGCGGTTGAAAGCGTCATATACGGAAAAAGCACAAAGAAAGAAGTGAGAATTGTCCTGAGCGGTGGCACATTAAGCGTATCCTCAGACGCAAATCTGCACACCAGAGTCGTGATAAACAACTCGACTGTCCTTGATTCCACAGATGTCCTTGGAGGAGTCGAGTACAGCTACCCCAATTACATAATGGCGTTCGAAAACGGTGGTGTATGGGTGAAGTCCTTCGACAAAACCACAATCATGTCGAATCCAAGAATTTTCATCTACAAGAAAAATGTAAACAACGAAACCATCGTTTTCGTGGCCCTTGCATCCATTAACGGCAGCGGATCCGCAGGAGGAGAGGGCTCGGTAACACTCATGTTCGGGCTGAACTCCACAGAGATAAACATATTCGACCAGAGCGGATACATCTATCTGAGCATAAATTCAAGCTATGCCGATGCCTGGAAAACGTACTTCGACGAGCTGAGAGGATACAGCAACAATACGGTTCTGCAAACCAGCCTCACCGGCAGTACTCTCAACGTTACAATGTACTTTGATAAGCTGGTGCTTGCAAAATACAGCATATATGCAGAAATACAGTAACGCTCCAGAGAGGTCGGAAAGAAATAAAACGGAAACCACTTAGGCCTTTGCATATCTTGAAATCGCTTCCACAATCCACTTTCTCGTGAAGGGCTTAGAAATGACTTCCTTCGCTCCAGCTTTCATCAGTTCATCTCCCTTGTTGGAATGAAAGGCAGTTACACCAATAACAACCGCCTCAGGATCAATCTCAAGAATTTTCCTGGTCGCCTCAATACCATCCATTTTTGGCATGAAGATGTCCATAAGCACGATATCCGGTTTCAGCTCCTGATACATCCTGACGGCTTTCTCACCATCATCTGCCTCGAATGTTGTGTAATCCTTCAGAATTACCCTTAGGAGTTCCCGAACGGTCATGTCATCATCGACGATCAGGATTTTCATATCCATCCCCGTTCTCTTATTAGATACGCTTTATAAATTTATTGCGGTCTAATTTTTGTGAACCAATTTTTGGCTTTGCCAACAGATGTGGCGATCAGTATAGGTGGCCGAGTGACTGAAGCGCCATTTTGTCAATTGACGTTAATTTTATATCTACTGAGTAAATAAATAATTACAGATGGACTGTAATAAATTCGACGAAAAGTTCTGGAAAACAATAGTGAACAAATCACTAGCAGGAATATACATACACGACACTGACTTCAAACTAATATATGTCAATGAAATAGTGGAGAGGGCCACCAAATTCACAAAAGAGGAGTTAATGAAAAAATCGCTATATGACCTTGTACACCCGGATGATTTAGGCTTAATCAAACGCGAAGTCCTCAAAGTATTCAATGGTAAAGCAACTAGCTACGAATGTAGATACGTCAGAAAAGATGGAAAAGTCAGATGGGTATGGGGCTACGTTCTCCCGATAGAGTGTGACGATGAAATACTGGCTTTAGGGAACTGGATAGACATAACACGGAAAAAACAGCTTGAAAACAGGCTTAAAGAGAATAACGAACTATTTCGCGTTCTGGTTGACGATTCCCCAAATCCTGCATACATACTCCAAGATGATAAAGTTGCTTACGTTAATCAAAGCCTCTTGAACTTGACAGGATATACTCGAGAAGAACTTTCCAAATTAAACCCTCTCGAGCTTGTCCATCCAGAGGATAGAGGGATGGTAGAAAAAAGATACAGGGAGCGACTTGAGGGCAAAAGGAGTGTCGAAACCTATTCCTGGAGAATCCTCACGAAAGATGGAAATGTATACTGGGTAACAGGGAGACCTTCACGAATAATATACCGCGGGAAACCCGCCGTTGCAAGCATTCTTGTCGATACCACCGACCTTCACAGGCTCACGGAAATGCTCAAGAAGAAGAACGAGTATTTAGCGCTTGTAAATAAAATCCTCAGACATGACATCCTGAACGACATTACGGTTATCAGGGCAGCTTTTGAGCTTGGCGAAGAAAAACTAAAAGAGAGTGCTCTGAAAAAGCTTGACAGAATTGAATCACTTATAAAAGAGTCCAAAGCCATAGAAGAGGCAATTGGCGAAACCTACACCATAAACATCTCGGACTACATAAGAGAGATAGCCAAAAGCTATGAAGACCTTGCAAACATTCAGTACTCACTTACAAATGTTTTTGTAAGGGCAAATGAATCAATAAAATCAGTAATAGATAACCTGCTGAGAAACGCAGTTATGCACAGTAACAGCGAGGATATTAAAATAACGATCGAAACTTTCGTCAACGGGAGATACGGAGTTTTCAGAATAATCGATGACGGAAAAGGCATACCCGACGAAATAAAAGACAAAATCTTTGAGGAAGGATTTTCAACAGTTGGAGGGACTGGAATAGGGTTATTTATCGCAAAAAAGGTTGTAGAACTGCTGGGAGGAGAAATAAAGGTGTACGACAACTCTCCAAGTGGCGCCATTTTCGAAGTCAGACTGAAGAGATACTGATAGATTTATTAAATTTAATTTATCGCAATAAAGTATTTATAGAATTGTGATAGATTATATAACGCAGGTGATATCCATGGCAAACGGTTTTATGGGAAGTATTTTGAGAGTTGATCTGAGCAGTGGATCCTTAGACGTTATTGACGTCGATGAAGAAGTTGCAAAGAAATATCTGGGAGGGAAGGGCTATTCTGTACACCTCCTGTACCAGTACCTGAAGGAATATGAGAAAGAGGGGCTGTCTGCAAGAGATATTGACCCCTATGGGGAGGAGAACGTTCTGATTTTCAGTACAGGCCCGGCAACTGGAGTGCCCGGATTCCCCGAATCCGGAAGATATCACGTAATGGCGCTGAGGAGCCCCCTGACCGGCTCTGTGGCTTCTGCAAACAGTGGAGGAAAGTGGGGGCCATACCTCAAATTTGCCGGATTCGACATGATCGTGATTGAAGGGGCTGCAAGTGAGCCCGTGTATCTCGAAATAATTGATGGTGTGGCTGAACTGAGAAATGCAGGAGACCTGTGGGGCAAGAACGTTTTTGACACAACTGTCACTCTCGAAAGGAGATATGAGGAGAAGATCAGCGTGGCGTGTATTGGGCCAGCAGGAGAGAATCTGGTGAACTACGCAGCAATAATGAATGACAACCACAGGGCAGCAGGGAGAACAGGCGTGGGAGCTGTTATGGGAAGCAAGATGCTGAAAGCAATAGTTGTAGGAGGTAGCTTCAGGCCAGAGATAGCAAAACCTGACGAGTTCAAGGAAGCATCAAGAAAAGCGCTTGAAAAGATAAAGCAGAACCCCGTTACCGGAGAAGGTCTGCCCAAATACGGTACAGCCGTTCTCGTCAACATAATCAACGAGAGTGGAGCTTTGCCATACAGGAACTGGCAGGATGCATACCATGAAAAGGCGAACGACATAAGCGGTGAGACACTCGCCGAGAAATATCTCGACAGGAACCACGCATGCTGGGGATGTGCCATCGGATGTGCGAGAGCCACATCCGTGAAAACAGGTCCATTCCAGATTATAGACTCTGAAGGGCCTGAATATGAATCCATCTGGAGCCTCGGAAATGATACAGGCGTTATTGATCTCGAAGCAGTTATAAAGGCCAACCACCTCTGCGATGAACTTGGGCTTGACACAATCTCGATGGGTTCCGCAATAGCATGTGCAATGGAGCTTTATGAGAAGGACAAGCTCACACCTGAAGACACACAGGGCATAGAATACACCTTCGGCAATCCTGTTGCTCTTGTGGATGGTGTCTGGAAGACAGCCTACAGAATCGGAATTGGCAAGTATCTCGCACTCGGCTCAAAGAGAATGGAAGAGATGTTCGGCATGGATGTGTCCATGAGCGTCAAAGGTCTTGAGATGCCTGCATACGATCCCAGAGGCATCAAGGGAATTGGACTGAACTACGCCACAGCCAACAGAGGAGGATGCCACGTCACAGGCTACACAGTGAGTCCAGAAATTCTCGGGCTCCCAGAAAAAATCGACCCACTTACATACGAAGGAAAGGCAATGTGGGTAAAGGTGTTCCAGGACTTCACCTCAACGGTCAACTCGACGGTCAACTGCCTGTTCACAACCTTCGCCCTCGGCGCAGATGACTACGCGAGCCTCCTCTCTGGTGTTACCGGATGGGACATAACCCCGGACGATGTGCTGACAATCGGAGAGAGAATCTACAACCTCGAGAGAGTGATAATGAACAAATTCGGATTCGATGGAAAGGACGATACGCTGCCGAGAAGACTCTTCGAAGAGCCTGTCCAGAACGGGCCAACCAAGGGACAGGTCGTGAGCAGAGAAGAGTTCGAAAAGATGAAAGAGGAATACTACAGACTGAGAGGATGGGTCAACGGCAGACCGACAGAGGAGAAGCTGAAAGCTCTCGGAATATCTTAGCGTAAAATTATATATTCTATTTTCAACCAATTTTTTCCAATGAAAATTCAGCTTGAGGTAACCACATCCTGCAACTTAAATTGCGAATACTGTTTCAGAAAAAGAGACCTCGCAAGAAACGTGCCCCTCTCTGTCGCTGAAAAGGTTGGCGACGCGGATGAGGTCGTTATTTACGGATATGGCGAACCCCTCCTCAACCCACACCTCAAAGAGATACTCAGAATGATGAATGGAAAAATCCTGATCAGCACAAACGGAATGGTTGACACAGGATTTGAGGAAGCTGCCGAGATGGCTGACAGACTTGCAATATCAATAGACTTCGACGCAAGGCACAGGAGGGGGCTTGTGTTCGAGAGCATCGAAAGGAAGCTGAAAATGGTGGGAGAAAAGGCAGTAACCCAGATTGTGGTAACGAGGGACAACATAGAGGTTTTGAAAGAACTCGTTGAGATTTCTGCACGTTACGGAGCATCAGTCCAGCTGACGAATGTCGTTGCGGGCAACAGGGAGATATACAGCAAGGCCCTCTACTTTGAGGGCAGCAGATTCTGTGTCGAAGAGGTCGAAAAACTCGACAGGGATTTCATCATCAGGGCAATAAAGGACTGGAGCAGAGGCAGGGGCATGTACAAGGAAGAATATCAGAAAATCCTGAAAAAAATCTACGACAGGGGGTATTCAATAAACATGCTCTACATTCTCGAAAGCAGAGACCGAATTGCCCTTGCCAGAAAAGCAGAAAAGACGGTCATGGAGTGTGAAGAAATTGCAAAAGATTATGGCGTAAAGCTGGAGAAAGCAGAGTTTTTCGGGGATTCACAAAAAAGAGAGTGTCCTTACAGAGATGTCGTTTTTGTCAGGGCGGATGGAAAGGTGTCCTCATGCATGAGTTTTGCATACAGTCATAAGGAATTCGTCAACAATCACTGGAAGGACATCAGAGAATTTGTCGTGTCTGATCTGAATAAAGAGGAAATCGATGATGCACTCCAGAAAATATCTGAATTCGAAAGGCTGAGGAAGGATATGAGCGACAGTTTCCCGTGGTGTGCTGACTGCCCCTATGTTGCGGGATGCTGGTACGCCAAGAACAACATAGACTGCTATGCCAACGAGCCTTCCTGCTCCGAGTGCCTCTACAGTTCGAAGATTGCGAGGTGTGTGCTATAGAGATAATAACCGGCATAAGCAAAGAGGAGATTCTGGAGATTATTAAGGACACTCTCACTGAACTGAATCTGGAATTCAGAATCTATGAGGACACAGTAGAGACCAGCCATGGTAGAATACATATAGAAAAGTGCGGAAAATCCCATTTCGGGCTAAAACTATACAGAGTGATATTTCCGGAAAGAAAGATGCTTGAGAAATTCAGAGAAAAGCTCATGTCGAAGAGGGCTGGAGGTTGAGAAAGGAGAGTTTAAGTATTCTGAATCCCATTCTCAATCATGTGTGAGTCAAAGGTCATTTTTAAGAAGGGTGAAAAAGAGGAAGTCGTAATGGAAGACGTTGTCAGGATAGAGGTCGAAAACGGAAAGATTAAAATGTGGGGTCTTCTTGGCGAATATGACGAGGTTGAGGGCAGAATAGTACTGATGGACTTCAGAGGTCATAAAATCGTGGTGGAGGGTGGAGAATGAAGGTTAAGGTTGCGATAAATGGTTACGGGACTATTGGAAAGAGGGTTGCTGATGCGGTAAGCCTCCAGGGAGATATGGAAGTCGTTGGAGTTACCAAAACCCGACCAGATTTTGAGGCGAGGATGGGGGCAGAAAAGTACTCGCTCTACGCGGCAATTCCCGATAGAGTGGAGGCTTTCGAAAAGGCTGGAATAAAGGTTGAGGGCACCATCGAGGACCTGCTCGATAAAGCAGACGTTGTTGTGGACTGCTCTCCCGGAAAGGTTGGAGCGGAAAACAAACCCCTCTACGAGAAAAAGGGCGTCAAGGCGATTTTCCAGGGAGGAGAGAGAGCTCATGTTGCCGAGGCGTCATTCAGCGCCCTCGCGAACTACGATGAGGCTGTGGGAAAGAACTTTGTAAGGGTTGTGAGCTGCAACACCACGGGCCTGGCAAGGGTTCTCTCAATCATCAAGGACATGTACAGCATAAAGAAGGTCAGGGCTACGATGATAAGAAGGGTTGTAGACCCAAAGGAGGACAAAAAAGGTCTTGTGAACGGAATAATGCCCGATCCTGTGAAGCTCCCGTCTCACCACGCTGAAGACGTGAAGACCGTGCTGCCTGACGTCAACATAGTGACGACGGCATTCAAGGTGCCAACAACGCTCATGCACCTGCACAGCATAGCCGTGGAGATCGATGGAGACGTGAGTGTTGATGACGTGACAGCCAGATTCGAGGAAGAGCCGAGGATAATGCTTTTCTCGAAAGAGGATGGTTTCACCTCGACAGCAAAGATAATCGAGTTCGCGAGAGAGTACAGACTCCGCTACGACCTCTTCGAGAACGCTGTATGGCGAGAAAGCATCAACTTCCACGATGGAGAGCTTTACATAACCCAGGCCATCCATCAGGAGGCAATAGTTGTGCCAGAGAACATCGATGCAATAAGGGCGATGTTCGAGCTCGCCGACAAATGGGAGAGCATGAAGAAGACGAACAGGACGCTTGGGATTGTCTGACCCACTTTCTTTTTTAACCTCTGAAGAGAATCGCCTGGGTTTACGTTGACCTCCTCTGTGTTCCTGAGAATGCTCTAAGCATTTCTCCAATTTCCTCTTTTGTCAACCGGTTTCTCCTCTCCTGATCCTTCCACAGTTTTCTGAAAAAGTAAAAGTACTCGTAAAGCTCTAAAATGTCCTTGCAGTGCACAACCACGTGGTTTAAGATAACCTCCATCTTCATGTAGAGCGGCAGCTCCTCGAAGAGCCATACATCGTAATTCTTTCCGGTGACATCTATCCTCATGAAAACTTCCCTGATGTCAAAACCATTGGGGGCGACGATGCACACATCCACATCTCTCGCTTCTGCTTCACTCACTGCCGAACCGAAAATCAGAACCGCAAGCACTCTATCTTTGAGAAATTCAAAATCCCTTGCTACATGCTCTGCAATTTCTCTTCCAGCCATGACCCCATCACCTGAATAAATTCCTCAAGACAGGGTATGATGTCCCTCATCGAATCGAGAGCGAGTTTATCATCGAGCCCGTTGTAATGGTGAACGAGCCTGTTTCTCAAACCATTTGCCACCTTCAGGCAGTCAGATATTCTCCTGTCAGCCAGTTCTCCCCATTTTTCGAAGTTGGAGTAGTCGTCTTTTGGCAGATACCCTGAGTCCTTCAGAAACATGGATATGAGATCACAGGCAGCCTCAACTGCTTCCTGAAAGGCCTTGTAAACTGCAAGTCTTGATTTCTTATCTTCTTCTGCCTCATCGATCCACGCAATAACATCTTCAATCCTTTCTTTCATATGCTCCAGCTTGTCAAGATATCTTGCTACCCTCTTTTCGTTCACAACCTTAATTTGCAAACCCTTAGTATTTGGGCTTTTTGATGCAGGCAGGAGAGATGATGGCAGGCCGAGAGTGCTGAAACTCACTCCCTGAGTTTTCTGTATTCTCCAAGCATTCTCTCAAAGTCATCTCTACTCAGCCCGTACTCAAAGAGCACAGAAGGCATCTTTCCATACTCGACCCCCTCCCTCCTGTTGAACTCCCACGACATGCTGTGGATCTTATGGCCGATTGCTTTCAGCTGGCCTGTGGTGTACTCCCTACCAGTGGCAATCTTCAGCAGCCTTGCCACGTCCTCCCAGCCCATCCCTATTTGCGGCAGCGTTAGGAAGCGGCAGTAAACCAAGCTGTCAACAACCGCATAGAAATCCTCAAGCTCCTTAACCAGCCTCGCCTGCCCTTCTGGAGAGTGTCTGTCAAGCTGTCCGGCAAGGTTTGGCCTGTAGGCACAGCTCCTCATGTGACACGCTCCTCTTGGCGAGGTTGCGTATGCCAGCGCCATGCCGAAAATTCCTCTTGGATCGTAGGCTGGAGGTTCAAGTCCGTTCACATGCACGCCCTCAACTCCTGTTAGCTTTTCCATCCCTGCAACACCTTCTGCCAGTAGGTCTCCAATGCCCTTCCTGAAAGCGACCTTCCTGACGAGTTCCACGTATCTGTTTCCTTCACCAAAGTCCAGCGCCTCGTCGAGCTTTCCAAGCCTACTGAGCCTGATTGCAAAGCCGATAGCATTGCCGAGAGATATGGTGTCCATTCCAAGTCTGTCCGCAAGTTCATTGGCTTCAATTATGGATTCCAGATCATGGTTACCGAGCAGGGAGCCGAATGCGTAGAGGGTTTCGTATTCGGGCCCCTCAACCTCAGCCTTATCAGTCCTGCTTATCCTCCCGCAGGCAACCCTGCATCCAAAGCAAGCGTTTCTCCTGACAAAGTACCTGAGCATCTCCTCAGCGTCAATGCTCTCAATGTCGAACTCGGATCTCTCCCAATAGTACGAAGGCAGGCTCTTCGATTTGTTCACCAGCCACATGATGTTTGGCGTCCCGTATTTCTGCAGAGCGGATAGCTTTGAGATCACCTGGCTGTCAAGAAACTCCTCGAACTCCCTGTCAACCCTGCTCTCCCCGTCTCCTTTAAAGACGATGGCCTTCACCCTCTTCGAGCCGAGAACCGCTCCTCCGCCAGCCCTTCCAAACTGCCTGCCCCTCCTGTGAGTTATGCATGCAAACCTGACCAGGTTCTCTCCGGCCTGTCCGATGGCGATGACCTCCCCGCCCTCATCCTTCCTTAGCGCTTCTTCAGTCTCGAACGCATCAAGCCCCCAGAGGTGGTCTGCGCACTTTATCCCGACACTTCCGTTCTCGACCACCAGATAGACCGGCCTTTCACTCCTGCCCTCCAGCATGAGGCAGTGAATTCCCGTCAGTGCCATCTCATGAGGTGCAAAACCGCCGCACTGACTTTCCCCGTACCCGCCTGTGAGGGGGGATTTGAAAACCGCGGTCATCCTGGAAGCTCCGGACAGTCTGAAGGGGTTAACAGGGCCTACAGCTAAGATTATCGCGTTTTCTTGGGACATAGGGTCTGCTTTTTCTGGAATGCTGAGCAGAAGCTTGGTGGCAATACCCTTCCCGCCTATCAGCTCCCTTTCAACGCTCTCCGGAATTTCCGAGACCCTGACATCCCTGCTGCTCAGATCCACACGGGCAAGGTTCATGATGAATAACCGAAAAACTCATAGATAAAGTATGTCCTTAGCTGCGCGTCTACCTTGCGTAAACCCCGTAGATCTCCCCGTACTGAATCACGTGACCCTTCATTGCTTTTTCCAGCTCTTCTCTGCTCGCCCCAGGGTTCAGATCGAGCAATGTGTCGAGGGCATAAATCCTGAAGAAATACCGGTGCTTCTGGCCTTCGGGAGGGCATGGGCCGCCATAGCCAAGTTTTCCAAAATCGTTTACGCCCTGAACCATTTTTACCGGTCTGTCAACAGCTCCCATCTTCGGGATGTTCTCCGGAATTTCATTCGTTACCGGGATGTTCCAGGCAATCCAGTGGGTGAACACACCGGATGGTGCATCGGGATCGTCTGCAATTATTGCCAGACTCTTCACCTCGCTCTCAAGCCCCTCGATGTGGATGGGCGGGTTTACGTCCATTCCATCACATGTGTACTTTCCGGGAATTTCACTTCCATTACCAAATGCGCTTTTAACAATGAGTTTCCCCTCTACTTTCTTTTCTTCAGCGGAGCATCCAGAGAGCAGTACCGCAAGGAGAACCACAGGCACAAGCACACGCTTCATGCTCTCCCTCCGATGACGCCAGCTGATGAAAAATAAAGGTTTTCAAGCATCTCGAGAGCCCATCAGCTCAGTATTCTCTCACAATGTCGTCAAAGCCCAGCTTCATGTCGAACCGGAAGTAGATGCTAAGCATTATCTCGTCAATCTCAATCCTGTGAACAGGGTCTACTGCCGAGGGCATGTCATAGCTGACACTTCCAGGGCCTGTAAAGATCACCCTCTCTCCGTTTGCATCACTGTGGAAGTCAATCTCTGCATACCACCTGACGAGCTGGGTAACGCCACCCTTTCCTCTTATCGGTGGAAGGTGTCTGACAGAGTAGAGATACGTGGGCCTGGGCAGCACCAGATCTATCAGCTCCCCCGTAGCTCTCGCAGACGGTTTCATGGTGAATGTCACGAGCCTCCTGCCCTCAGGACGTTCGAGAGTTCCCTGAATCGTATCACAATCCTTGCTCAGCTCGATTCTGGCGAGCTTTTTCGGCGCTCCTGCCAGCTCCCTGCCAGCGGCCATGGCAGCGTCGTTTGTAACGTAGATGTACGGGATGTAATACCCCATCTCACCATCCTCGTCCTCCACCTGCACCGTGCTTATGAATTCAAAATACTCTCCGAGGGTGCTGAAGGAGTAATGCGAGATCCACACTCCTCCCTGCGGTGGATCACTGTAGGGTTTAAGTCCTTCAGGCAGAATTTCTGAAACATCCCCTTTTATGGTAAAGAAGGCCGTAATTGCCTCGCAGTTCACGTACTCTATCCCCCTATCCTCGTCCACCTCGTAAAGAGGTGAATCAAACGGTATTCCTCTCAGCATAATCACACCCCCTATTCATACCATCTCTCAACATGTCCAGCATCGTAATACTCCTTTTCGTAATTCGCAACAACATCTTCCGCAGCCTCAAGGCTCAGCACCTCCACGGTCCCATCCTCAATCTGCAAAGCCCTCGCATCCCTGAATAGCTTCTCAATTATGAACTCCCTGCTCAGCCCGTAGGCGCCAAATATCTGCAGAGCGTCGTTTGCAACCTCGAAGGCTACCCTCTTCGCGTATATCTGGGCGGCCCTCGCATGTCTCGGGGAGGCATCAGCAGTCCTCTCATCTATTATTCTGCGGTGCGTGTATTCGGTAACCTTTCTGACGTAGTATCGAGCAGTCTCAATCTTCTCGAACATCTCATACAGCCTGAGCTTTACATTCTTGTGTCTGACAAGGGGCACTCCTCCCTGAACCCTTTTCCTTGCGTAATTCAGAGCCTCCTCGAATGCAGCCCTCGCAAGTCCCACCGCGAAAGCACCCATCCCGCAGCTCGTCAGGCAGAGAAGCTGATCCAGAAACACACCGTAGAAAAAGCCGGGTGCAACAACAACATGGCTTTCAGGAATCCTCACCCCCTCGAAGAACAGCTCTCCCTGAGGGTCATCCCGCATTCCGAGCATGTCAGCAGGTTTTCCCTTTCTCACCCCATCCGCATCGAGAGGAACGATGCAGAACAGCCCATCGAGCAGAGTTTTTCCGTCTTTCAGCTGCGCATGCAGTCCGCAGTGTGTGGCCACTGGAGCTGAAGAGACCCATGCAGATTTCTGGCCGGTGATTATCCACTCGTCTCCATCCTTTTCAGCAGTAACGTTGCCCTTACCGAACTTCCTCACAAGGTCTTCATCCTCCCTGAGGGCAATCAAATAATCGCTGCCGTGCTCTGGCTCTGTAACTCCCCAGCAGCCGTGGAATCTGCCATCCCGGTCTTCAAGCCAGGGAACCACAAGCTCATCATAAATTTCCGGTGGACCAAAGAGGGCTGCACAGGCAAAGGGAATCTGGTCAACACCTATGGCCGTTGCAAGCCCGAGACTCCCCCATCCGAGCTCCTCCATTATCACGTACCTCTGCAGAGGTGTCAGCTCAACACCGCCCATCTCCTCCGGAATTGTTATCCTGTGATATCCGAGCTTTTTCATCTCTCTGAAAACCCTGAAGTACGGAGACCCCGGTTTGACCCTCTCCTCTGGATCCATTCTGTCCAGCTCGATCGATGCAGGCCTCATGACTTCCAAGGCGAAGCGATGCACCTCCTCCTTCAGAAGCCTGTCCTCCTCGGCGAGTTCGTCGAGGTCGAGAAATTTGCCCATATGTGTAGTTGATGCGGGAATTTATAATTATTTTTACTGAAAATTACTGCAGAAATCATGGCGAAGTGAATTGCTGCCTTGAGCATTAATTTTGATCTCACGAACCCCATTCGAGAGAGAACCTGAATGAACACCTTTGAACTGACGGCAATTTAATTAATCCAAATGGGTAATCTCCCACAAAAGCAGGAATGTCAACAACACCTCCAGCCACAATGCAGACTTCACGATTCCACTTCCGAAATCCTTTTTTAAACTCACGTGCTGGGGTGGAACAGGTGCCCCGGTAGGGTAGCTGGATATCCTCGGGGGCTGCGGACTCCCGGACCCGGGTTCGAATCCCGGCCGGGGCACTTTCACCTCAGGTTCAAATCATTACAGGGCTATTTTGTGCAAGTATTGCGCCTTTTTGCAACCCCAATGGTTCAGTATGACCGAGACTGGAGCACTGCGGACAATGTTACGAGATCCCATGTTACAGGTTCTGGACGAATAAAGCACCCACACTAACAGAAGAACAGCACAGGAAAATTGTGGAAGGGAAAGTTGCATTACTTAATGGATTGGCACAAAATAGGGATTGATTCCCGTATAACGGGATTAATAAAAGCCGAAGAGAGCAGCGTGATTAACTAAAAAAATCGCGGCAAAATTAAGACCGGCTAAACCAGAACATGCATGAAGTCCCTCGCCACCAGATAGGGCCTTACCCTTTCTTCAAGCTCTTCGTGCGTGTAGTTCGTGTGGTTTATGTGGGCAAAGACAGTTTTCTTTGCCCCAACCTCCCGGGCCAGCTTTACCGCATCGTCAACTCCAAGATGGGCATTCGGGACTGAGTGTTTATGTGTCATATCTGCAACAAGCAAGTCAGCACCTTTTATTTTTTCTATAGTACTGCTATCATCAAGAATCTCTGGGCCAGTATCGCCAGTTATCACCAACTTTTTGTTTTTAACTCGGAGTATGAAGCCTCCTGCCGCTTCTACAGGCTCGTGGGCAACTTTAAAGTGGTAAACCATAAAGCCAAAGTCATACCATCTGTTGAACTCCAAAGGAAAATATTCCCAGTTCCACCTGGTCTCTCCCACAAAGCGTTTTTGTAGATCTCTGGCCACTTCAAGCGTCTTATGGTGCCCGTAAATTTTGATATGGCTGAAAATCTGGAGCTCAGGCAGACCCCCTATGTGATCGAAGTGAGCATGTGTGATAAAGACATGGTCGATTTCCTCATTAATATGCCCTAAATGATAATGCAGATCCGGCGAAGGGTCTATCAGCGCTTTAATTTCGGGAACATATACTGAAAAGCGCGTTCTTCTATATGGAAAGAATTTTCTTGCTCTCGAACAGTTCTCACAGCTGCATAAAGGCTTTGGAGTACCGCTATACACTCCTGAGCCCAGTATGATAATGTCCATCACAGTCTTTCCCCCGAATCAATTGCCTACAAGGTAAGCAACTGCGATTTTTGACAAGCTTTATAAAATTTTAGGCAATCAATACAGAAAAAATCAATTTATTCAAAGTAAGAATTTCCGGAACTTGTATTGGAACCCATGCTCCAAGCGGAGTTTATGAACCAAAAGACCTTGGAGAATTAAAGAACGACTGAACGCTGTTTACTTCATGTGACTCACTGTTTTTCATTCTACCATAGATCACAAGTTTATGGCAAGAACATGTTAAAGTGATGGTCCCCTGCATGAGCTGCTTTTCATGGACAGGCTGAAGAAGTTTGACTGCTGCAAATAAGCGAAATTCATTCCCAGATTCTGACCCCCGTCAGTCTGAAAATCAGAAACTCCCCACAATCACACCGGATATGAAGATGACGAAGATGACAGACATGAGGTCGGATATCGTCGTAATCATCGGGACAGTTGCATTGTCAGGGTCAAAGCCAAGTTTACCGAAAAATCTGGCTATATAATAAGCAACAACCATGGCGGTGAGAAGAAGCAGTGGATAGAGAATTATGAATTCGGGAACTATCCCAGCGTTTTTACCCAGAAAATACTTTGCAATAATGATGCCCGCAAAGTTCATGACAAGACTGATCAGGAACCCGGTAAACAGATAAATGACTATGTCCGCAAGGGTTTCGCGATCAATAACACCCTCGATGTCTCCAACGTGAATTCTTGTAGAGGTTGCCGCCCCCACAATTGCGCCAAAATTACCTGTGGTGCCTGCTACGGCAGGATACAGTATGCTGAACAGCACTGATGCATGAATCAGATCACTGTAATGCTCAAAAAATCCTCCCGAAACACTGGCTATGAGCGAGGTTATCCCAAGTATTGCCAGAACCTCCTTGAAGGTTCTGACGTCATCGCTGCCAAGTTTGATTTTATATGCCAGAACTGCAAAAACCACCACACTGATGACGCTGAGAAGAACAAAAACAGAGAAATAATGTTCAAAGATTAAAATGAACAGAATCAGAAAAGGGAGTGTTATTAGGTCACCAACGGACGTGATTATGGGTGCCGCAACCCTGTCCGGGTCCAGACCCCTCAAATAGGGAATCACCGTCGATATTGCTGTGGAATACCCCATGATCAGTGTGGAAAAAATCGTTGAGACAACAATTATGAAAAGAATGTACATTCCGGACCACACATCACCGACCTTCAGTACACCAACCGCCCAGAGAATGAACACAGGGATAAGAGAAAGCCAGAGACTCAGGAGAATGTTTTTCTGAACCTCCTTATCGGATATTTTCGGCTCCATAATACCGATGTGAAGCATTGTGGTCAGCCGGGAAGCCATTGAGCCGAAAATGTTTCCTCTCAATCCCATCAGTCCGGGTATGATTACAAGGACTATCCTGTAGGACTCCATGAGTTTCTCGAAATATGCGCCGAGAACTCCGCCTGCAATGAACTCAATAAATATGCAGAAGAGTAAAGCGGGAAGCGTTCCTGCCATAAGCTGCCTTATCCTGGCAGAATACAGCTCCTGAAAGCCTCTGTAATCCATCGTCATCACCACCCATCGTATCTCACCCCTTCCCGCTTTTGGGTAACTTTTTTAGGAGATTTATAAAAACATTTTCCTTATTAAAATTTCCACAGTTTCTGCCTGCTCTGCACAGCAGCACACCTGCGGCAAATCTCGCTTAAAACCGTTTTTTCAATTGTAAAAAATGGCAATCGTTAAATATATTCCGGGAGACCTGGATAAAAATAACGGTGACCGATATGATTGAGGTTGAAATCATTTCTGGCAGAACAATAGACCAGGGAAAGACCGTAGAAGAGAAACTTTCTGAGGAATACTTCAAAGCCGTCAGCTACTGTGAGATAAACGAGACGGACTTTAAAAAACTCGGTCTGAAAGAGGGGGACAGGGTTAAAGTAAAGACGGAGTTTGGAGAAGTTGTTGTCTTTGCGAAAATTGGAGAACTGCCCAGAGGAGTTATCTTCATACCAATGGGTCCGTATGCAAATCAGGTAATTTCTGACGACACCGATGGCACAGGAATGCCAAGATTCAAGGGCGTAAAAGGGACTGTAGTGAAAACAGAAGAGGATGTTAAGTCTGTTAGAGAACTTTTAGGGGTGGAATAAAATGGACGCAGTATGCACATTCTGTGGTAATGTATGCGATGATGTTGAATTTGACGTAAACACCCAGAAAGGGAAGAGATTCTGTGCTCTTGGTCTTGCGAAGTTCAGGGAGAAGGAGAGAATCAAAAGCCCGATGATTGATGGAAAAGAGGCGAGCTACGAAGAGGCGATTGAAAAAGCGGCGGATATACTTGTCTCTTCAAAAAAGCCCCTGCTCTACGGATGGGCATCAACAGTTAACGAAGCGATAAGATATGGTGTCCTTCTGACCGAGAAGGTCAGGGGTGTTTACGATCAGTGCGCAAGTGTATGCCACGCTCCCGGGACACTGGCGGTTATCGAGGAGGGCATCCCAGGAGGAAGCCTCGGAGCAATTAAGAACAGAGCAGATGTCGTCATTTTCTGGGGAAGCAATCCCCTCGAGGCCCACCCGAGACACCCGACAAGATACAGCGTCATGGCGAAGGGTTTCCTAATAAATGACAGAAAAGACAGGAAGGTAATTGTTGTTGACGTGAGAAAAACAAAATCTGCCAAGATGGCAGACAAATTCATCCAGATAAAACCCGGATACGACTATGCGATAATCTCTGCCCTGAGGGCACTCGTGAAGGGGGAGGATATCGAGGCAAATGAGGTCGGAGGAGTGCCGAAAGAAGAGCTTGCAGAGCTTGCAGATATGATGAAAAACGCAAAATACGGAGTTATTCTCTACGGTCTGGGTGTAACACAATCCAGAGGAAGGGACAGAAACATCGAAAACGCTGTAAAGCTAATTCAGCTTCTCAACAGATATGCAAGATGGATTATATGGCCAATGAGAGGTCATTACAATGTCGTGGGTGCCGGAGAGGTACCGGCCTGGGAGGTGGGTTACCAGTATGCCATAGATTTCAGCAGAGGGTATCCCAGATTTTCACCTGCCGAGTTTTCTGCTGTGGAAATGCTTCTCAGAAGAGACTGTGATGCCATGCTCGTGGTATCCAGTGATCCCGCTGCACACTTCCCGAGGAGAGCCGTTGAACACATGAAAAACATACCCGTGATTCAGATTGATCCGTTCCCCAACATGACCACTCTGCTGTCGAATGTCGTAATACCTTCTGCAGTTGCTGGAATAGAGGCCGAGGGATGGGCATACAGAATGGACGGAATACCATTAAGGGTGAAGAAGCTCGTTGACTCACCATACTGGAGCGATGAGAAGATTCTGAAAGAGATGCTGAGAATTGTGGAAGAGAAGCTTGAAGGGTGATTGAAATGCTCTGGATTAAAAACGGTATTGTTATCGATCCGAAAAATAAAGTAGATGGAGAAAAAATGGATGTTTTCATAAAAGACGGTAAAATCGTCGATGAAAGTGAAGTGAACAAGGAGGAATGCAAGGTAATCGATGCAAACAACAAGCTTGTCGTTGCAGGCGGAGTTGAGATGCACGCACACATCGCAGGAAGCAAGATCAATGTCGGCAGAACGATGAGACCAGAAGAGATGAGAATTGTAAGACATACAGCCAACAAATTAAGGGTATCCCTCGGGAGAGTGCTGTTAACATCCCCCGCCATCGGATATGAGTATGCCAAAATAGGTTATACAACTGCTGTTGAGGCAGCATCACCCCCGATAGGCTCACCCCACACACACGAAGAGCTGGACGCCATCCCAATAGTGGATAAAGCAATGCTCCCCGTTTTCGGAAACTGGCACTTTGTTTTCAAATATGTTGCCGAAAAGGATAGAGAAAAGCTGAAAGCGTTCATTGCATGGGCAATTGAGAGAACAAAGGGCTATGGTGTGAAGGTTGTAAATCCAGGTGGCGTTGAGGCCTGGATGTACGGAGGAAACGTAAAGAACCTTGAAGACGAGGTGCCAAACTGGGGAGTTACACCCAAGGAGATCATCACCGAGCTCGTAAAGTCCAACGAAGAGCTTGACCTCCCCCATTCTGTGCACCTCCACTGCAACAACCTCGGAAATCCTGGAAACTATCAGACCACGATCGAAACAATGAAGCTCGTTTCAGGTCTGGCCAACAAGAAAAGACAGACCCTCCACGTAACCCACGTTCAGTTTAACGCTTATGCCGGAAGCTCATGGAGAGATGTTGCAAGCGGTGCCGAGGAGATCGCCAAGGTTGTGAACTCGATGGATAACGTTACCATTGACATGGGACAGGCAATTTTCGGACATGCTACCGCAATGACCGGTGATGCCCCATTCCAGTTCACCCTGCACAAGCTCACAGGATCGAGATGGGTCAACAAGGATAGCGAAATTGAGGGAGGAGCTGGAATAGTGCCAATAGTCTACCTCCCCAAGAATCCCGTTCACGCCCTGCAGTGGGCAATCGGGCTTGAGCTTGGTTTGCTGGTTGACAGCGATAAAGTGGTTCTGACAACAGATTATCCCAACGGTGGACCATTCACAGAATATCCATACGTAATGGCCATGCTGATGAGCAGAAAGATGAGGGAAAAAGAACTTGAAAGAGTTAGCCCCTACGTCCAGAAAGCAACATCCCTGCCAGCAATAGAGGTCGAAAAAACCCTATACGATGTCATCCAGATGACGAGAAGTCTGCCTGCAAGAGTCATGGGAATGGAAAACAAGGGACATCTGGGTATCGGGGCTGATGCCGATGTTGCGATCTACAGCATTAACCCGGACGATGTTGACCCTGCAGCCCAGTACGAGCTGATAAATTCAGAGTTCAGAAAACCTGTTTACACAATAAAGGGTGGCGAAATAGTCGTGAAGGATGGTGCCGTTGTTGCCGAAAGCTGGGGAAGAACATTCTGGGTCGACGCAAGAAAGAAGGTCAGCCTCGAATCGATTGACGAGGACCTGAACTCCTTCTTCAGCAGCTACTACACAATCCAGAGAAAGAATTACGGAATCCAGGAAGAATGGTTGAGAAACCCGGTTAGAGTGGAGGTGAACTGAGATGCTCATCCTTAAGCCAAAGTTCGAATTCGACGTCAGCGTTGAGGCTGAACTCACCCCCGAACTTGCAGAGAAGAGTCTTGAGGAAATAAAGAACTTCAGAGTCTGGTACGGAAAGTTTGAGAAAACTCTCGGAGAGCTGTTTGATGTCCAGAAAGAAGGAGACGGTAAAAAACTCCTGCTCGATGGAGACTTTTCAAAGGTCAAATGGGTTGGATCAGGAATGGATGACGGAGAAATAGTCATAAAAGGGAATATCGGGGCAAACTGCGGGGCGTACATGAAGGGCGGCAGGATAACTATCGAAGGTAATGCTGACGACTGGCTTGGAGCGGAGATGAAAGGTGGAGAGATAATCGTCAATGGTAACGCAAAGAACCTCATCGGGTGTGCTTACTACGGCAACCCAAGCGGCATGCAGGGCGGAAAGATTCTGATAGAGGGCGATGCGGGAAACTATATCGGAGAGAAGATGGCAGGAGGAACAATAGAGATCAAAGGTAACGCTGGAGATTTCATCGGAACGGAGATGAAAGGTGGAGAGATAATCATCCATGGAGACTGTGGCTATGCAGGAGGAGACATGAAATCCGGAACCATAAAAATAGGGGGAGAATTTGATCTGCTTCCAACCTTCAGAAAGAGTGAGGATGGTTGGACAGGAGATATTCTTGTCGGTGGAGAGGGTAAAATACTGAAAATCTGACCACAGTGTGCAAATCTTTTTTTTACACAGCATCATACATATTTTCTATCCGGGCGGACAAATTGAAAAACAGTGGCTGGAAAAATAAATTAAACCCATGATTTCAATTCGTACATTGTGGGCCCGTAGGGTAGCTTGGATATCCCAGAGGCCTTCGGAGCCTCTAACCCGGGTTCAAATCCCGGCGGGTCCGTAAGAAACTCCATTTTTTGACCGCATTTAACGAGGCTGAGGTATTCTCTCAGTCCAGCCACAACAGCAGTCGAGAAAAGGCTCAAAATTCCCACAGCAGGATGGAAAACCCCCGGAGCTTTGAAGAACTGGAGAGGATGATAAGAGAACCTGATGAAATTGAAGCTGGGACGTATTGAGTATAAGAAAGAAAGTTGTTAAGCTGCAATACTTATCGATAAGTTAGCAGAGGAAAAACCAAGTAAGACAGTTACAGGTGTTATATGCGCATATCACTTTTACTGACCATACCCTCATGAAATAACCTTCAAAATAGCATATATGTGCTCAAGGGGAGAGAGCATAAAGGGCTATGAACCATATCTGATGGATCTGATTGATCAGGTTCAGGTTGCAGACTTATGAATCTCATGCTGCCACGCATTGCGGATAAACTTCATAAGGTGACCTTCAGTCACAGTTCTGAACGTACTGAGTTGCAGTGTCCTCCTACTCCCCGAACCTGCCGGTTTCCCGGCAGTATTTTCATCTACTCGACTGTGTAAGGCCAGCCTGAACCATGCGAATTCTGGTCACTCTGATCAGTGAAACCTGATTTACCGATTGCTTCAAGATGCTCTCCACCCCTCAGGAACACCAGCACGATGAACAGGCTTATCAGGATAAAGGGTATGGCATTCAGGAAAACACTTCTGAAGCTCCTCATGAAAGCCTCTGTGATTATCACAATCGGACCGGCATAACCCTTCATGGCCAAAACTTCCAGTATTTTTATCTGCATCGGGTTCGGAATCTCATTTCCGAAATTCGGAATCAGCTCGTTCATCTTTCCTGTAAAGAGTATTCCGCCCAGCGATACCCCCATGGCTCTTGCAAGGGAATTGGAAGTCTGAATGGTTCCACTTGCCATCCCGGCCTTGTGAGGGGGTGCGGAGGTCATCATAACGTTCATTGCAGGGGGCATCAATAGACCCATGCCTGAGCCGATGAAGAGGAGCACCGGCAGCAGCTCCCAGAACGTAACGTTTGCATTTATCTTGCTCAGAAGGTAAAGCCCGATGGAGAAGACCACCGGTCCCATCGACATGGTTATCTTCGGATTGATTCTGTCGCTGAGCCTTCCTGCAAGTGGGGCTATGACGGTGTTCACAATTGGAATCGGCATTATCCAGAGCCCCGCCTGCTCAGCCGTCAACCCCTTTATTCCCTGCAGGAAGAATGGCATGAGAAACAGAGAGGTTGAAAGCCCCATTGACATGAAAAAGAGAGCAGTAACCCCTGCTGTAAAATTTCTTATTCTGAAGAGATTCAGGTCAAGAATGGGGTAATCACATGTGAGTTCCCTTACGATGAAGGCTGTAAGGTATGAGAACGCCACTATGAAGGACGCAATTGTCTTGTCGTCTCTCCAGCCCCACTCCTGCCCCTGGATGATTCCGATTGTAAGGGAGCCAAGAGAGATGGACAGTAGTGCCAGTCCAAGCACATCCACCGGCACCTTGGCCTTTTCACCCATTGCTGGAAGCAGCGTCAATCCGAGGGCGATTCCTGCAAGACCCACCGGCAGGTTGATGTAGAAAACCCAGTGCCAGCTCATATGCGTCGTCAGCCAGCCACCTATCACAGGTCCGAATGCGAATGAGGAGGCGATGAGGATTGAGTTAAGCCCCATTGCAGCCCCTCTTTTACCCGGAGGGAATAGCTCTGTGATCAGGGCCATGCTGTTTCCCAGCATTATCGCTCCCCCAACTGCCTGTATCACTCTGGCCACAATGAACACTAAGATGTCCCAGGACTCCGCACAGAGAAGGCTTCCAGCAATGAAAACGGCCATTCCGGTAACGTAAAGGAGGTTTCTCTTCACCATGTCTCCCAGCCTGCCAAAGGTGACCAGCAGCACAACCAGAGTTATGAGATATGCGTTCAGGAGCCACTGAACGTCGGAGGCTGAGGCGTTGAACTCCTCGGCTATGCTTGGGAGGGCTATGTTCAGTATGCTGGTATCCAGCATCACCATGAATACTCCGGTGGCCACAGGAATCAGGGAGAGCCACGGATTTACTGCTTTCGTGCCATATCCCACATGTCCGGATTGTCCAGCTTCCATTCTTCTCATTTCTCCCGTTCATTCGTTTCAGACTTTCTTTTCCTCCTGCTTCTCCTCGCAATTACGGCAGCTATCAGTAAGGCTATCAGCCCCAGTGCAGCAGCAGCAAAAAGAACCGGGGTTATCAATGGCTTCTCCTCCACCTCGAGAGCGATGGGGAAACTGCCAGTTTCATGCTTATAGCCCTCAGCATCGTAATAGCTCAGCCTCAGATTTGCAGGATAGCTGCCCGCTCCCGCATCCTTGTCAACCTTCACCCTGTACTTCACCACTGCTGTGCTGCCGGGCTCAAGGGTTCCGACAAAGTACATGCCAGGCTGTGACTGACCGACGAGACTGCCCAGAGAGCTTCCCCCAGCCACCGAGAGCGGTGCTGATACCTCCAGCATTACAATGGTGTTGTACAGGGTGCTGCCAGAGTTCTTTAGCTTTATGACAACTTCACCCGTGGAATCAGGGTAAAGAGTGGCTTCAACCGATGTTATTTCTATTTTCACCCCTCTGGACTCCACCGAAACCGGGATTCTGGCCGAGCTTACTATTTCCGCTCCGTTTATCTCAAACCTCTCCAGCAGGTAGAGGGTGTAGTTCCCCAGGACTGCATCATCATCCACATCAATCCTGAACCTTGCATTACCAACCTTTCCGCTTTCCAGGCTTCCGATGAAAGCAGTTGTGGTGAGGGGCGTTATCGTGAGTTCAGACGACAGGAGGCTCAGCTCGACATCCTCAAGCCTCTCTTTGATTCCGTTCTCCACCTCCACAACCATCTCGCCTTTCTGTCCGGCTGAAAGAAGGGCTTTCACGTCCCTTATCTGCAGGGGACTTTCTCCAATCTCAACGGCTATGTAGTGCTTTTCAGTCAAAACCTCATCTCCCCGGGGATTTGTGTAGCTGATCGCAACCCATCCCCTGTACTTTCCTTCCTGAGCCAAGTTCTCCACGTTGAACAGAACCCTGACACTCTCGTTTCTGCCGAGATGCCCTATGTATGGCGAGTTCTCCACACGGATGAGTGGGGTGTCAAAGGACAGTATGGCTACAGCATCCCTCATCTCCTCTCCCGTGTTCTTGAGTGTGACCTCCACAATGCCTCTTGACGGAATCGTCACGACACCTGAAGCGGGCTGGACTTTTTTCCCGGAGAGAAATGAAGGCGAAGAAGATGGCAGCGATGGGATGTAGGGGATGGATGGAAGAGAGGGGACACTTATTTTCTGCCTGACAGGGGCGTTCAGCGGTGGAGTCAGGATGCTCTGCCAGTTCTCAACTTCGATGCTATTGCTGCCCTCCACCCAAATAGGGGCTGTTTTTACAGCAGTTTTTGGAAAGCCTGCAGCGTCGCTGAACTGAAAAACGAACCTGGCTGGATAGCTCTGATTGAGTGCGTTTTCAGACACATACACCTTGAAAGATACAGTTCTCTTTTCTCTCGAGGCCAGATCCCCAATGTAAGCAATCATGCCTGTCGGATCTGGCATTAAAGGTGGGGTTGCGTTCAGAATGACAGAGGTGTTGTGTACTGGATTCTTACCCGTGTTGATGACCTCCACGCTCACAACATCTTTCTTTCCTGCCAGAAGGGTCGAGTTCAGAATCCTGACGTTGAAGTCGTAATCCTTCTTGCTCACACGAATGTTGACGTTTTTGAGATAAACGTCATGGTCATAGGTTATGTATGCCGTTTTCGTAAGCGGATCAATCGAGTAGGTGACATAGGTGAAGTGAATCTTCACGGTTAACGTGTATTCCTTCTCCCGAGCATCCGGATCGATCTTTATCCTGAAGGATACCTTGGAAACCATTCCCGACGGCAGATCTCCGGCAAGCTGCGGATTGATCGTCTTCACCTCAACAGGTGGATTCCCGCTGAGCTCAACTCTGAGGTTCTTGGCAGTTGTGATGAGGGGCAGAAGATTCGACGTGTTCTCATTGATGATAAAACTGCTAACCTTTGCGTCATTCTCTATCAGCAGGGTTAAAACCGCTTCCTCCCCAGGATAGAAGGTATCCCTGACCGGCGAGACGTGAAACCTGAAATCTGCACTCTCTGCACTTGCAACCCCCATGGCCAGCAGAAATGCCGCCAAAATCAGCACTGAAAAAATACTACACCTCCTCATGTTTCCCACCTTCAGAGTCCCCAACAGCTTCAAACATCCTTATGGCATCTTCAACAGCCCTTTCAGTCTTCTCAGGATTCTTTCTGTATGCCTTCAGAATCGCCTCCTGAAGCCTGAACCAGTTTTTAATCCTGAAGAGCTCCCAGCGCTTCTCCCTTCTTTCCATGACGAAGGTTACTGCTTCATCAACACTCTCACCCGAAAGGATGCCCGCCTCCATCAGAAACCTGATCTTATCAAGTATCAGCATCCTTTCCCTTTCCTTCAACTCTTCGAGAGCCCTCTTACCCTTTGTGGAGAGGGAGTATATCTTCCTGTTTCCCCTAACCGAAACCTCAAGAAAACCCCGGTCGTGAAGCTCATTCAGAAGGGGATAAACCGATCCGGGAGACGGTTTTTTTGATACGATTCTTCCTATTCTCTCGATGAGCTCGTAACCCGTTGCCTCTCCGCTTTCAAGCTCTCTGAGAATCAGAAGCTTGAGCATGCCCTTGAGCGCATCTGACATTGATTGCGTCTCTGATTGTGTTGTATTTATTACTATCGGTATCCGATAGTTTTCTCAGGTCATGGGTCAGAGTAAATGCACCGGGGCAGTTACAGATATGAGAATCACAGAGTTCTCACAGACACACCCGGCATGCTGACCAACGACTTTTTGTGAATCTGCTCGATATGGGGGTTGAGTGGAGACAGGCAGATGAGAACATCCATTTATTCAAGAGATATGACAGAAAAAGCGGAGAACTGAAATTCAGGAAAACAAGGGTTGATCTGATATTCGACACCATGATGGGCCCGGTCTGTGGCAGAGGTTTACGCCAGCGACGATTCCGGAGAAAAATTCATCCATGACTTTACAAAAGCCTGGAACAAGGCTATGAACCTCGACAGGTTTATCTGAGAATGGATGGTTGAAAACTCCGAGGGTGCAGAAGTACCCAAGAAATTTATTTTTTAACAGCACATTCCTGATCATGACCGGGAAGCATCTCAAGCCAGAACCGGATGGAGACAGTTTCAGAAAATTTCTGAATGCAGAGATTCTGGAGGTCAGAGATGGATACGCGAGGGTGGAGGGAGTTGTCTCAAGCAACTATCTGAACTTCCATGGAACTGCACATGGTGCGTACATAATGGCTCTGGCCGATTTTGCCTTTGCTCTTGCAGTAAATTCCGGCAATTACTCCAGATTCGCACTCTCAATAAGAATGGATTTTATCAAACCGGCATTTCATGGTGACAGACTTACTGCCGAGGCAGAGATAGAATACGGCAGAAAAGTTGCATTCTGCAGGCTGGAGGTCAAAAAAGGTGATGAAACGATAGCAAGAGGTCTTGCAATCGCATACAGTACGGATGCCAAACGCCCGTGATGGATTTGCCCGGAAAACATTTAAAGACAGCAGTATCGTGTAACATTTTCAATTTTCACGATGTTGGCATTCAGGAATTTTTAGAAACCTATTTATATTGATTATTGGAGTTAAAATCCACTATGGAGATGCTTGACGTTTTCCTCGCTGTCGGCATTCTCATTACAGTGTCAATTCTCATGACAATGTACAGGGTTTTCAGAGGCCCCACAACCCTCGACAGGCTGATGGCCACCAGCGTCATAGGCACGAAGGTCGTGGTGCTTCTGGTTGTCATCGGCTACCTCTTTGAAAGGCCGATTTTCGTTGACATCCCTCTGACCTATGCTATGCTGAACTTTGTTGGTACACTGATAGTTGCCAAGTATATTGAAAGGGGAGAGTTATGGAAGCCCTACACGTAGTCTCAGCCTTGCTCATGTTCTCCGGCGTATTCTTCATGATAGCCGGAGCCCTCGGCATCATTCGATTTCCGGACTTCTACACGAGATTGCATGCGGCAGGCAAATGCGATACTCTCGGAGAGGTGCTCATAATTCTGGGCTTCATGGTCTATGAGGGCTTCTCTTTCCTCTCGGTCAAGCTGCTCTTCCTGTCGTTCTTCATACTGCTCGCTAATCCCGTGGGCACTCACGCGCTGATCAGGGCAGCGTACCTCACAGGGGTCAAGATGTGGAAGAAGGAGGAGTCTCAATGAGCGAGAATCTGGACAGGAAAATATCTCTGATACTCACTTTCGTGACGATGTTCGTATTCTGGGTTCTGCTGTCAGCCTGGGCCATCTCACCCGACGCTCCGGGCCACTTCAATGCGATTCACATCTCCCAGGGCATAGCTGCTGCCCTCATCACCACATACCTGTCGAGGAACGTTATATTTGACCTGAGCAGAAAGTGGCACGTGAAATTCCTGAGGGCAATACCATACATAGCCTGGGAGCTCTGGCAGATTGTCCTCGCCAACCTTGATGTTGCATGGAGAGCCATACACCCGAAAATGCCCCTTGACCCCGTGGTTGTTGAATTCGAAACCCCGTTGAGGGGAGATCTCGCTCTGACATTCATGGCGAACTCCATAACCCTGACTCCCGGAACGATAACCATACTGGTTGAGCCGGAGAAGGGGAAATTTGTGGTTCATGCCATAGACAGGAAACTGGCTGAACCACTCTTGGTCGAGCAGACGATGCAGAACAAGATAGCCCATGTCTTTATGGAGGGTCAGCATGATAGTTCCGCTTGATATAGCCCTGATAATCTTCCTGATAGTATCCGCGGTTTCAGCACTGATGGTGAGAGACTTACTCGCCTCCATCGCAATCCTCGGCACATACACGTTCGTCATGGCATGCATTTACGTCCAGATGAACTCTGTGGATGTGGGTTTCACAGAAGCTGCCATTGGCGCGGGAGCATCAACGGCCCTGATGGTCGCAAGCCTCACCAGGCTAAAGAGGTTTGACACGAGCAAAATCAACGTTTCAAAGGCGGTTGTTGGAGCAATGGCTGTTTTCATGCTCGCTGGTCTGTTCATTTACGTCGTTGAAGACATGCCCCCATTTGGAGAGCCAGAATCCCCTCCAAACAAGTGGATCGAGCTTTTCAGCCTCGAAGACAGCGGAATTTCTACACAGCTCGAAAATGGCGTTCTTCCCGATGAGATCAGGAGCAGAATAGAGTCCATCGGGTACACCACAGCCAGCAACTGGCCACCCCTCGAGGATGGGACTTACAGGATTGTGTGGAACGAAGAAGAGCATGGCTGGGATGTGCTGATTGAGAAGAACGAGAAGTTCTTCCCCAATTTGGAGAAGCTCTACTTCATCGAATCATCGAACGGGGAGCTGAAGGTGTACAGGTACTCCATTCCGGTGAGGTGGGAGGAAAAGAGCGAAGAGGAGATGAACACGCCCAACATGGTCACGGCAGGTCTTGCAGATTACAGAGGCTACGATACGCTTGGAGAAACCGTGGTCATTTTCACAGCAGCGGTTAGCGTTGCAGCACTGCTGAGGAGGGGATACCTTGAGTGATGACGTAAACGTGGTCATCAAAACAACCATACGAACCATGCTCCCGTTCATCCAGCTTTACGGCTTTTACGTCATGACGGGAACTGAGGGAGCAGGAGGTGGATTTCAGGGCGGTGTCATTCTCGCCGCATCCTTCATACTCTACGCCATAACCTTCGGGGCAGAGAAGGGCAGGGAGAAAGCTCCTGAAAGCTGGAACACGGCCTTCAAGAGCTTCGGCCTCTACATATACGCCGGAGTCGGAGTGCTCACCGTGCTCTACAGTCTTGGCTCTGCCGAGTTTCTGAACTACTCTGCAACGTTTCTCAGCCTGTTCGTACCCCACACCGTTGCGAGGGGGATCCTGATTGCTGACGTGATTGAGGTCGGAATAGGTATAACCGTGGCTGCGAGCTTCACCTCGCTGTTCTTCGACCTCGTGTGGAAGGGTGATGAGGATGGACGTGATTGAGCTGTTCCTTGAGCGCTACAACTACTGGAGCTTTGTCGTGCTCATGCTGATTGGTCTGTATGGGGCGATAGTCTACAACAACCTCGTGAAGAAGATAATCGGGCTGAGCATATTCCAGACGGCCATATTCCTGCTCTTCATATCCATGGCCGATGTTGGAAGAGATATCGAGAACACGCTCGGCCTCAAGAGCGGGACAGCGCCGATAGTCTGGGAGAAGGGAATAGAGCACGGCTACATGTACGTCAACCCCGTCCCCCACGTTCTGGTGCTGACGGGCATTGTCGTTTCAGCGGCAACGCTCGCTTTAGCTCTTGCTTTGATGATTCGCATCTACAGAGAGTTCGGAACGCTTGACGAAGAAGAGCTGAGGGAGATGGTAGAATGATGGAACACCTGCCAGTATTGATTGTTGCGATATCCCTGTTAGCATCCTTCACGATCCTGATATCGGGAATATTCAGCAGAAGAGCCGGATATTACATATCTATCGCGACTATAATCATCCAGCTGATCTTTTCCGCAATTCTGCTGAATTACATCCTGAAAAACGGGCTGATAAGGTACTGGCTGGGCGGCTGGAGACCTCCGTGGGGCATAGAGTATGTGGTTGACGAGCTCGGAGTTTACATGCTGTCCATCGTCCTCGTGTTCAGCCTTCTCGCAACCATCTACGCAAGGAGAGTTGTGGAAAAAGAAATCGAGGAGAGCAAGTGGCCGTACTTCTACACACTCTGGCAGCTGATGATATCTGGACTGGTTGGCGTTTCCGTTACCGGAGACCTCTTCAACCTCTTCGTCTTCCTTGAGATAGCCTCGCTCGCGGGTTATGCGCTGATAGCAATGGCTGGCAGGAAGGCTTTCGTTGCATCATACAACTACCTCATCCTCGGGACTGTCGGAATCTCGTTCTATCTGCTCGGAACGGCTTTTCTCTACGCGGAGACAGGCACCCTGAACATGCTCGACGCGAGGATCCTGCTCTCCCTAGTTTACGAGAACAGGGTCGTGCAGGCCTCATTTGTGTTCTACTTCATTGGGCTTGCGATAAAGATGGCTCTCTTTCCATTCCACACCTGGCAGCCTGACGCTTACGAACACTCTCCCTCCGCTGTCACGGTGCTGATATCCACGGCAATGGCCAAGATAAATGCCTATGCTCTGATAAGGGTGGTCTTCTCCGTCTTCACCGTCAGCTTCCTGGAAAGGTTCGTTCAGGTATGGACTCTCATCGCCTGGATTGCCGCTCTGGCAGTAATTCTGGGTTCTGTGTTTGCCATAATGCAGAGGAGTCTGAAGAGGATGCTCGCCTACTCTTCAATTTCCCATGTCGGTTACATAGTTCTTGGCATGACCTTTCTTCACACAAAGTGGGGGTTGAGCGCTGCCGTTGTGCATCTCCTCAACCATTCCATAATGAAGGCGACACTCTTCATGGTCGCCTGCGGCTTCATCTACAAGTTCGGGTTCAGAGAGATCGATGATCTCGCCGGGATTGGGAGAAAAATGCCATTCTCAGCAGCAGCGTTTACCATAGCCGCGATATCGATGATCGGAATCCCCCCGACGGTTGGTTTCGTAACGAAGCTCTATATAATCCTTGCATCCATCGAAACAGGACAGATAGCATACATCTTCGTCATGGTTGCAAGCTCTCTTCTCAGCCTCGTTTACTTCTGGAGAGTGATCGAGACCATGTACATGAAGGGCGACCACCACCATGAGCAGGAAAGAGAAGAACTTCCGGCTGAGATGCTCCTGCCGGCCATATTCCTGTCGTTCCTCACCATAGCCTTCGGACTGTTCTGGCTCAGCGGTGCTGGCATGCCGATGCTCGACACGATTGCGAAAACCTTAGGGGTGGTGCCATGAGCGCTGAGGCGCTTGTGCTGATTGCTCTGCTGTCCCCCGGTATCGCCTCACTTCTGATACTGCTCACCGGCAGATATCCAAATCTGAGGGAGAGCGTTACAATCCTCGCTTCCGTCGTGAGCTTCCTCGCCATAGTCCCGCTGTCTAAGGAGGTTATGCAGGCTCCGGTCGAAGTTACGCTCTTCCACATCGCTCCAGGACTTGACTTTGCCTTCAGGGTTGACGCTTTCGGTATGATATTCACCATAACCTCATCCTCGCTGTGGATTCTGGTCTCGATATACTCAATCGGCTACATGCGTGCCTTAAACGAGCACGCTCAGACGAGGTTTTACTTCAGCTTCGCCGTTGCGATATTTTCGGCCTTTGGTATCGCTTTTTCAAAGAACCTGCTCACATTCTACATTTTCTACGAACTCCTAACAATCTGCACCTACCCGCTTGTTGCCCATGAAGAAACACCCGAGGCAATATCTGGTGGAAGGAGGTACCTCGCCTACCTCTTGCCTTCTGGAGCCGCGCTCCTCGTTGCACTCGCCATAACATACTGGCTCACCGGAACAACTGACTTTCAGGCAGGGGGCTTCATCAACGGGCCTGCAGAGATTTTGAGAATACTCTTCATAATCTACCTCCTCGGTTTCGTCAAGGCTGCATACATGCCCCTGCACTCATGGCTCCCAACGGCGATGGTTGCCCCAACCCCCGTCTCGGCGTTGCTGCATGCTGTCGCGGTTGTTAAGGCGGGAGTGTTCGGAGTGATAAGGGTCGTCTACTACATCTACGGCCCCAATCTCGCCTCCAGTCTAAACCTTGGTGCGATTCTCGCCATCATAGCAGGATTCACGATGATTGTGGCAAACATTCTGGCGATTGGAGAGGATAACCTGAAGAGGAGGATAGCGTATTCCACAATAAACCAGCTCTCCTTCATCTTAGTGGGAGCGGCAATGCTGAACCCTCTGGCCTTTGCAGGGGCTATAATGCACATTCCATTCCATGGCTACATGAAGATAACGCTCTTCCTGTGTGCCGGGGCAATAGCAGTGATTTCCGGTAAGGACAGGGTGAGTCAGCTTGACGGACTTGGGAGGGCAATGCCCGTAACATTTGCAGCATTCTCAATCGGTGCTTTCGGAATGAGCGGTCTTCCCCCTGTGGCGGGGTTCATAAGCAAGTGGTACATAGCTCTCGGCACCATAAGTGCCAACAACCTGATTGCCCTCGCAGCCATTCTGGCGGCATCGCTCCTCGATGTGGTTTATTTCTTCCCGATCATCAGGAATGCCTTCTTCAGGAAGCCAGACGGAGAGTTCGACGAGAGGGGCAGGCTGTACCACCTGTACATGGTGGTGCCACTCGCCCTGACCGCAGCATTTTCGATAATCCTCTTCCTGAATCCCGACATTCTGAACGTTTTCGAGCTGGCGAGAATAGCGGTAAACGACGTCTGGGGTGGTGGAATATGATTGAGCTTGATGCAGAAAGGTGGATGAAGTACCTGTACGCCATTGCAGCACTCCTGATCACTGCAGACATCGCATACTACTTCGCTGCCCATCCAGAGCATCACTTCTCATGGGAAATTCCGGCGTTCAGCGCAGCCTACGGCTTCGTCATGTGCATTCTGCTCGTTGTCGTGTCAAAGTCCATTGGCAGGTTCATAATGAGGGACGAGGACTACTACGAAAGATTGGGAAGGTGAGATGAATGACCTGGATTCACCCCGGTATTGTCATAATTCTTGGAGCCCTCCTGATTCCATTCATCAGGTCAAGGAGAGCTGAGCAGATTCTGTTCATTCTGCTCCCTCTTTCATCCCTGTCAATACTCCTGCTAACATCCCTCGGTTACTTTGGGGAAATCCCGTTCACAGCACTGAAGCTGCACTTCCTCGACTACGAGCTTGTCCTTGCAAGAGTGGACAGGCTTGCAATGGTTTTTGCGTATGTTTTCTCCCTCGCTGCAATAGCAATGAACGTCTATGCCCTTCATGCCGACAGACGCGAGCATTTTTCGGCGATGATGTACGTCGGCAGCGCTCTCGGAGCGGTTTTTGCAGGTGACGTCTTTACTCTCTACGTCTTCTGGGAGATAATGGCTCTTGCGTCCCTGTTCCTGATCTGGTTCAGAAGGACTAAGAGTGCAGAGAGTGCCGGGTTCAGATATGCCCTCTGGCACCTCTTTGGCGGTCTGTGCCTGCTTGCAGGTATCGTAATGTATGTCTTCCAGACCGGAAGCATAGCATTCTACCACTTTGACCCATCCATCGGTTACGCATACTACCTCATGCTGCTCGGATTCATCATAAACGCTGCGGTCCCACCACTGCATGCCTGGTTGCCGGATGCCTATCCTGAAGCGACGGTTACAGGAGCGGTGTATCTCACGGCCTTCACGACAAAGACCGCCGTTTACACCCTCGCAAGGGGGTTTGCAGGAGAAGAAATTCTGATGTGGCTTGGTGCGATAATGGCCATGTACGGAGTCATCTTCGCCGTCCTGGAGAATGATGGCAGGAGACTGCTGTCGTACCACATCATCTCCCAGGTCGGATACATGGTCGCGGGAGTGGGAATAGGCACAGCAATGGCAATAAACGGCGCGACGTCTCATGCCTTCACGCACATCCTGTACAAAGCTTTGTTATTCATGGGAATGGGTGCGGTCATACACGTTACAGGCAGGAGCAAGTTCACGGAGCTTGGCGGGATTTACAGATACATGCCGATAACTTTCTGGCTGTACATGGTCGGAGCTTTCTCCATCTCGGCATTCCCGCTTTTCAGTGGATTCGTGAGCAAGAACATGACAGTGTATGCTTCGGCTGAGGCTAATTTGCCTTTGGTATGGCTGCTGCTCGAGGGTGCGAGTGTGGGAACATTCCTGCACACGGGATTGAAGCTGCCCTGGAACGTGTGGTTCTCCAAGGAGCCCGAAATCGAGGCGAGAGAACCGCCGAAGAACATGCTTGCGGGAATGGCGATACTTGCACTGCTGAATGTATTCTTTGGAACGTATCCCGGATACAAGCTCCTGTATTCCATACTGCCGTATCCGGTCGAGTACCATCCCTACGCCCCGGCAAAGGTCTTGGCAATGAGCCAGCTGCTGCTATTCACGTTCTTCGCCTTCTGGCTAATGAGGGACAAGCTCAGAGGAGAGGCGAAAATCGTTCTCGACACGGACTGGCTGCCCAGAGTCCTTGGAAGATACTTCATTGACTACAGTGTGAGGTTCACGGAGTTTTCCAAGGAGCTGGACAGGAGGTTCCTCGAGATGACATCGAAGTTCAAGGCAATAGCGAGTGTGAGGCTCAGGGAGCTCAGTGCAGGCTACGGAGTGCTGATAGTCTGTCTGATCTTTGCGGTCTACCTTCTGCTGTTCATAGCCTCATGAATTCATTTTTTATTTGTAACAGACCAATTCGTCTGAAAACCATGAAAAACTATTTAAATTCATTCCCAGATGTTGGGTCAATGCGAAAGTGCAGCAGACTAGCAGAACTGTGCAATCTCTTTTTGAGTGTAGTAGTATGCTGAATTTTCCATGTTAGTGGTGGTGGTTTATGAGAGCGGCTGATGCTATTATCAAAGCTCTGGAAAAAGAGGGTGTTAAGCACATTTTCGGAATACCGGGAGGCGCAATAATAGAAGTGTATGATGCTCTATTCGATTCTGGCATAAAACACATCCTGACGAGGCACGAACAGGCAGCAGTGCATGCAGCAGACGGATATGCGAGAGCCTCTGGAAAGGTGGGTGTTGCATTTGCCACATCCGGTCCGGGGGCAACAAACACGGTTACAGGAATCGCCACGGCATACATGGATTCATCACCCATCGTCGTAATGACCGGACAGGTTGCAAGGAGTTTAATTGGTAACGATGCATTTCAGGAGGCGGACATAACTGGAATAACCATGCCTGTTACGAAACACAACTATCTGGTTACGGACGAAAATGAGCTTCTGAAAACAATAAAAGAAGCATTCCACATTGCAGGCACAGGAAGGCCGGGTCCCGTGCTGATAGACCTGCCAAAAGACGTTACAACAGCAGAGGTTGAATTCGATTACCCTGAAAAAATCACTCTCCCGGGATACAGGCCAAAGTACCGGGGACATCCCAGACAGATAAAGAAGGCTGCCGAACTGATAATGAAGGCCGAAAGGCCGGTAATTCTTGCGGGAGGCGGAGTCATACTCTCCAACGCGAGTGAAGAGCTTACAAAACTTGCCGAGACAATTCCAGCATACGTTGCGACAAGCCTCATGGGCAAGGGTGCGATTCCCGAAACCCATCCACTAAGCCTCGGATTCATAGGAATGCACGGTACAAAGTATGCAAATTACGCCGTCCAGGAAAGCGACCTGCTGATTGCCATTGGAATAAGGTTCTCTGACAGGACGACAGGAAGGGTTTCCGATTTTGCTCCCGATGCGAAGATAATCCACATAGATATTGACCCCGCCGAGATAGGGAAGAACATTGAGATAGATGTTCCGATTGTGGGGGATGCAAAGCTGATTCTTCAGGAGCTAATTACCAACATAACCTACAGAAAAAGAAAGGAGTGGGAGGACAGGGTCGAAGGCTGGAAAAAATCATACCCTCTGAGATACAGGAAGGATGATGAAAAAATCAAACCCCAGTATGTTATCGAAAAGATATGGGAGCTTCAGCCAGATGCGATCATTACAACAGAAGTTGGTCAGAACCAGATGTGGGCTGCACAGTACTTTAAGGTCAAGAGGCCGAGGCAGTTCATAACGTCCGGCGGTCTCGGAACGATGGGTTTCGGTTTTCCGGCAGCAATGGGTGCAAAAACAGCATTTCCGGAAAAACAGGTTGTTGACATAGCCGGAGATGGCAGCTTCCTGATGAACGTTCAGGAGCTCGCAACCTGCGTTGACTACGGGATCAATGTGAAGGTGGCAGTTCTGAACAACATGTTCCTCGGAATGGTCAGACAGTGGCAGGAGCTGTTCTACGACGAGCGCTACTCTGCAACATGTCTCAGGTGCAAGGAAATGAGCATTGAAAAGATTGCCGAGGGGTTTGGCGCTGTGGGCATGACCGTCGAGAAACCGTCGGAGGTCGAGGACGCTCTTAAGGAGGCGTTCGAGATCGACGCCCCGGTGGTTATAGACTTCAGGGTTGACAGGCTCGAAAACGTCTATCCGATGGTGCCGGCTGGAGCTGCTCTGCACGAGGTTATCGACGAGGAGGTGTGAGAGATGAGACACACAATAGCAGTTCTTGTTGAAGACCGCCCGGGAGTCCTTGCCAGAGTTGCGGGGCTATTCAGAAGACGAGGATTCAACATCGAGAGCCTGGCAGTCGGAATTACTGAAAAACATGGAGTATCGAGAATGACAATTGTCGTCTCCGGAGATGACAGGACAATCGAACAGGTTACAAAACAGCTGAACAAGCTGATCGAGGTTATAAAGGTCAGTGATGTCAGCAAAAATTCAGTTGAAAGGGAGCTCGCGCTGGTGAAGGTCTCCGCAACACCTCAGAGCAGAGCAGAGATCATTGAGATAGCCAACATATTCAGAGCAAGAATAGTGGACGTGGCAAGAGACTCGCTGATAGTAGAGGTTACCGGAGATGAAGACAAGATCAGCGCATTCATAGACCTGATGAAGCAGTACGGGATAAAGGAAGTTACGAGAACAGGAAAAATAGCGATGCAGAGAGGCAGTAAGGCGCTGGAATGAGAGAGTTCAACCCCTTTTTTAAAAAATTTTCAAGTAAAGCCAGAAGAATTGCAGTCATCTATCCAAACAGATACGTTGGCGGGATAAGCAACACAGGAATTCAGAGACTGTATTTCGAAATAAACAGGGAAGAAAATTACATCGCAGAGAGATTTTACACAGATGTGTTCAACGGCTTGAGAAGTGTTGAATCCGCTACGCCGCTCGAAAAATTTGACGTGGCGCTGTTTTCGATACAGTACGAAGAGGATGCGTTCAGCGCACTCAGAATTCTGAACTCATCCGGGTTCGCAGGTAAAAAAATCGCAGGAGGTCCGTGCATAATCCAGAATCCGTTCCCGTACCTGAAGCACTTTGATAGAGTATTCATCGGTGAGGCAGAAAATGCTGTGAAAAGCATAATAGAGGATGAATCAGTCGAAGGTCTGTTTCCCCGCTCGAATAAACGGAGATCTGTTAGCCTCGACACAGAGATGAAGAGGCAGATTGTCGCAGAAGGAGCGTACGGTAAGGCAATACTGATAGAGATGGGGCGGGGATGCCCGAGAGGTTGCAGGTTCTGCATTGTCAGACAGATTTACTCGCCGCCAAGATGGAGAAGCAGAGACAGCATAATCGAGATAGCCGAGGAGAACATCGGACTGGCAGGTAAGGTTGCCCTGATAGCCCCATCGCCCACCGATCATCCCGAGTTCCTTGAGATAGTCTCCGAACTCCAGAATCTGGGCTATGAGGTTTCACCATCATCCATCAGGGCTGACAGGTTTGATGAGGAACATGCAGAACTCCTGGGTGAGGTTAAAACCCTGACCATTGCACCGGAAGCCGGAAGCGAGAGGCTCAGAGAGGTCCTGAACAAAGGCATAAGCGAAGAAGATGTCATGCAGGCCGCAGAAATCTCCAGTGCAAAAAAAATCAAGCTGTATTTCATGTTCGGTCTGCCCGGAGAGACCTACAGCGACCTGGACGAAATTGTGAGGATGGTAGAAAAGATAAGAAATCTCGGAAAGAGTGTACAGGTTTCCATAAACCCGCTTGTCCCGAAACCCCATACGCCATTTCAGTGGCTGCCTTATGGCGGAGACCTGTCGAAAAACGCAATGGAGAATATAAAAGAGCTGAAAAAGAAAAGAGACTACCTGTACTCCAAGCTGAGAAGAATTGCAGATGTGGAAATCGAGAGCATTGAAAGATTTGCAGTTCAAACCGTAATCTCCCGTGGAGACGAAAGCATCGGAGATTTTCTGGACAGAAAGCTTAGACTCAGCACGATCAGAAAATTCCGGCTGGAAAGATTCCTCGAAGGGTTTTCCCCAGACTATGAATTTCCGTGGGACAGGATCGATATGGGTTACAGAAAGAACAGGATCAGGAGAGAATTTGAAATCTCCATGGAAAAGGCAGGAATAGAATTTTAAAGTGGATGGCTGTCAGCAACCTGTTCATGTACATAAGTTCACACAGTCTCTCAGACACACAGAAACAGATATATACATCTGTGCATATTTTGCAATATAACATGCTGTGTGAAAAATACAAACGAAAAATTCTGCCCGGAGAATGCCACTGGTATTCCTGCAGGTACTGGATTGGTAACGGAGGACTGTGCTTCAACGGCAGGTTCTGTTTCACACCATCCGAAGAGGTTTTTCAATCCACCTCGTAAATTTCAGTACCGTACTCATCAAAAACCTTATCCATGCAGCTGAAATTGCTTTCACCATAAAGTTTCCGCTCATAAGCACCATATACGATATATCCGGCACCATACTTTCTCGCTATTTCCTGAGAAACCGGGCATGAGGATGTGTACACTGCCCTCACATCAGATATTCTCTTCGAAAGCTCGTCACCGTTGTCCCTCCAGTGCACCTCGTGATTTGGCCAGGCTATGACTGCCTGATTCCCGGTAAAGGTTGCAATCCTTCCGCCGTAGGAATAACTGCCCTCCACTCCCTCGATAACGACCGCATTCTTTCCGTAAAGGAATTTCACAGCATAATAATCCCCGGGATAGCTGTCCCGCATGAACTTAAGTCCATCCAGAGAGAATTCGTGCTTGTAGTGCCTTACGGGTGTTGCGACAGCTGGATAAATAAGCATCAGCGCCATGATGAGTATGGCTATACTCTTCCGCCTTTCATAAATTACTCTGAGTCCCTCTGAGGCAGCAGGAATGAGCAGCGTCCAGGCAAGAAGATAGAACTTGAAATACGTGTTCATTCTGAAATCTATAACAACAACCTCACACCCAGCGATTGTGAGGATCGAAAGCATTACAAGGAAATCGGTAAATTCCCTTTTTTCAGCTGCATAAAGCAGAATCGGGAAGAAAATGGCCGGAGGAAAAACCGGCGAAAGCACTGCAATCAGAAGATACACAGGCTTATTCCTCACAGCCCCATAATACCTCGCATAAAGCAGGATTGCAAAGAAACCCCAGAAGAGCAAAAACTCAGTTATACTGCTGAACTCAGTTGAGAAGCTAAAGGTAGCATTCGCATTCATTTCGAGTCTGAAGATCAGGATAAGGATTGCAGACAGAGCCACGATTGGCCAGTAACTCCTGTCCTTGTAAATCAGAAGAGCGGAGGATAGCAGAAAGAAAGCAGGTGCATCCCAGGAATTCGTCGCAAAAAGGGCGAAATTCATGAGAGAAATTGCAAGAGCATACTCATTTTCTCTGTAAAACCTGTAAAGAATCCCTATAAACAGTATTTTGAGGGGAATTGCTATAACGTGAGCATGCAGGTCTGCATGGATAAAGCTGAAGTAAGGAAATTCAGTTATGGCATGGCCAAAAGTGCTGTCAGAAAATATCCTCGTTGAATTCCAGTAAAACAGATACCCGGGGAGATTTCCCGTCGAAAGAGTTGATAACAGCTCATAAACAGAATACGGAACTCCGGCAATAAGGACAACAACCGCAAATTTGCCGACACCCATATCCCTTGCCAGTCCATAAACGGCAGAAACACTTGCAGCCGAAAAAAAAGCCATGGCAACGTTATAACCATATTCAGGAGGGAGCATTGAGAGTTTCACGATCACCGCAGAAAGCACGTGGCCGAAGTAGTAGTACACGTTCAGCATCCCACCTGCAAAGTACGGATCAGGTGGCGGAAAACGTTCAGCATTCAGAACCGAGTTGAGAAATGCCATGTCCATGAACTTCTCCGCCCCGTTGATGTCGGGAACAAGGCTTCTCAGGAAAAGGAAAAATGCAAATGCCAGGATAAAGACAGCTTCAACCTCAAAGTCTATCCTGAACCTCCTCTTCCACATACGATAAGCAATGGGGGCAGATACCGCAATTATGGAAATCATGAATGCCGTGCTGAAGTCGGTGAAATGGGCTAAAGCATAGATTATGAAAGACAGCAGAACAACTGAAAGCAGTTTCGAAATGTAGTAATGCTCAAACAGATTCGAGAGAAAGACCATGGCCACTACAAGTACTATCAGACCGGAAACGACGTCAGTCATTTTCTCATCTCCCTCAGGCTCAATCCCAGTTTTATCGAAGACAGCAAACCAAGCACCAGAGTGCCGATGTTTTTGATGGCGTGATCGGCTATTGCCACGACAAGTGCCTTATCCCGGGCAATCCACGAACTCAGGATCAGAGTTAGTGTTGCCTCATACGTCCCGATTCCTCCAGGAGTCAATGGCAGGATTTTGACGACATTTCCCATCGCCACTGCAAATGCAGGGAGATACAGGGGGACATCGGAGAAAGACCTGAGGACAATATAACATACGAAAACATCGACCATCCATATGGAGAGGGAAAGAGGGATGAAAAACAATGCCATTCTTGAAAATATCAGACCCTTTGCGTCCCCCATCACCTTCGCCACATATCCTCTCGTCTTTGAGAGAAAGATTACCCCAGCAATAATTATTCCGAGAAATATGACTGCATAAAAAAGCATCCTGAAATACGCCATTCCAACAAAAGCAATGCTGAAAAACGCTATTATAAGGATCGCAATCACATCATATATCCTTTCAGCAGCAAGCCCGCTGAAGCTGGTCTGGTAGGAAATGCCCTTCCTCGAATAAACATAAGCCCTTCCCAGATCGCCAATCCTCACCGGCGTGAGAATGTTGAGGGTCTGGCTTATGGCAGTCGCCATCACCGCATATCCCACTCCTGCACTACCCCCGATGTTTTTCATGAGGTGCTCGTACCTCACCCCCCTGAGGAGAAAAGACGCAAGATAAATGAGGAATGCGATGAGGATGTTTACATAATTCAGAGCTCTGAAGGACTGAACCAGTTTATCCGGATTTGCAAAGTACACAAGCGTTGCAAAGATCAAAAAGGTAACCCCTATGGAAAAGTACAGAAACGCCCTTTCAGAGTGTCTGAGCAAACTTGAGAACAGATAAAGAGAGGTTTTCATAACGCTAACTGAGCTTCCCTCATTATGTTTCCATCTCACCGGGATTTCCTTTATCCTGTATCCCTTTTTCTGAGCGAGAACAAGTATTTCCGTATCCCAGAACCAGTGGTTATCTCTCGCCATTTCCCCGAGCTTAAGCAGCACGTCCTTCCTGAAAGCCTTGAAGCCACACTGATGATCCCTTATATTTGAACCGAGCATTTTTCTTGCGAGCAGATTGTAAAGTCTGGATGGAAGTTCTCTTTTCAGCGGTCTTTTAATTTCACTCCCCCTGACCAGCCTCGAACCGATGGCAATGTCATAACCCCCATCAATGGCAATGAGCAAATCCCTTATGTGTGTTAGATCGGTCGAGAGGTCAGCATCCATATACAGAACTACAGGAAACTTCGAAATCTTCGCAGCTTCAAAAATGGCCCTGCCCTTTCCGAGCCGATCATCGCTGTGCAGATGCCTGACGAAAGAGTATTTTTCCTCCAAGCTCTGTGCTATTCTGTCAGTGCCGTCAGTGGAGCCATCTTCAGCTATGATTATCTCAAATTCGTCAAAATTTTTCTTCAAAAAATTCACAAGTGTTTCAATACTCTCTTCCAGCCTTTTCGCCTCATTGTGAGCGGGAACGATAATCGTAAACATTTGACTTCAGAATTCCTGAATTGTTTTTAAAATTATGGAATGTTCTCCATGCTGAACGTATCCATCTCCCTTACCTTTCAAAAGCATGATTCTCCTCAATGGCCTGAATTCAGCATGGCCATTCTTAAGTATCATCTCCCTCATTTCAGCATAGCCCACCCCGTAAGCGTATTTGAACGCAACCGATGGCGTTGTCAGTCTGGCATTTATTTCAATCACGAACGTCTCACTGCCGGCAACAGCATCCACTCCGACGAAACCGTTGAGACCCTCCACGACCTCTACAGCCCTGATAGCCTCCTCCGCTGCATCTCCGTCATATTCGGCGGGAATCACCGCTCCCCGGTACTCAAAATCCTTGAGAATTTGCTCATTAACACTAAGAAGGTGTATCTCGCCATCGTTTACATAAAAACTGAAACTCAGATGTTTTCCGTTAACAAGCTCCTGGGCAACATGTCCCTGAGGGACCTCTCCACCCACCCTTATCCCATCTCCTCCACACGACACTCTCGGCTTTACAACATACTCACAATCCAGCTCCTTCAGTGACGTTTCGGGAACGTTGACCCTATTTTTCAGTTTACGGTAAAGTTCCCATTTATCCGAGGTTATCTTCAGGGCCTTTGAAGAGCTTCCAAGATTCTCAACTCCCGCCTTTTCAATCCTTTCCGTCAGATCGTGCAGAATCCAGTCGTTTTCAGGAGCCACAATTAACGCATGATCCGCCATTTCAAGAGCTTCATCAAAATTCCCGTCTCCAAACCTGAAAAACGATCTGAACTCCGGCCTTACGAAAGATACAAGGTCATAGTATTCAGAGAAATCGAGCATGCTCTTGAACATGGCAAGTCCTTCAACAGCAATGCTCTCCGGGAGTGCCTCACCGCATACTCCATGTTCGTAAATGAAAAGCTTACTCTTCCTCATATTCGTCCTCATTCAGAACTATGGCAATATCTGCCGAGTTCTTGAGAGCAGCTGAAAAACCTGGCTCAAAACCTATGATTATGGTCTCCTTACCCAGTTCCATGGCCTTTTTGAGGACCGCCTTGAAATCCGCATCTCTCGTAACAAGAGCAAGGACATCAATGGAATCGTTGTAGATTATCTCCATGGCCTCGACGGCCATCCTCACGTCAACGTCTCCAGAGGTTATTATCGGCTCGAAACCCTGATTCTCAATAGCCTCAACCAGCTTCTCTCCAGCATACTGATTCAGAAACGTCTTTGCAATCTTTATATCCCCGTACTCAGAAAGAATATCCCGTATTTCTTTTAGATTAAGATTGAACTCTTTTCTCAGAACATTAGGACCATCGACCAGAACACCAATCCGTTTTTTACCCTCTTTTCTTGACGAAAGTATCTTCTTAAACTTCTGAATCTTCGACACACTCAGTGTGGACTTTATCGCCATAATCACCACCAATCGATGCCATGGATGCAACATCAAACTATATTGAATACATTTCTTGCATTTTTTATAAGTTTAATGGCTACCTCATCCACACTCATGTTCTTGATTTCCGCAAATTTCTGATATGCAAGCTGCACGTTTGCAGGCTCATTTCTGCCCTTAAGAGGAGAGAGAAAAGGACTATCTGTTTCAAACATCACGTTTTCAGGCTCCACCACCTCAGCAACCCTCTGGACATTTTCAGAATAACAGATGAGTGTGGAGAGTGAGATGTACATCCCTGCATCCACAATCCTCCCGGCAAGCTTTTCACTCCCAGTATAGCAGTGAAAAACCGCCACAACATCCCTGCCCTTCAGAAGCTCAAACACCTTCTCCTCAGCTTTCCTTGCGTGGATAACTGCAGGTTTCTCAAACTCCTCAGCCAGCTCAAGAAAATGGAGAAATATTTCTTTCTGCGTTTCATAATCAGCCTGTGCCTTTTTCAGATCGATCCCTATTTCACCAATCCCCACTACGCTGTCCAGATTCTCCGAAATCTGACCGGTAACATACCTGTAGTCAGACTTCCCAATCCTGTTTGGGGAAAAACCGAGAGTCGAAAAGACATAGCCCTCGTACTCATTCGAAATGATGAGGGATTTTTCATTTGAACCGTAATCGAAACCGGAATCGATGATAAAAGATAGCCCTGCAATTTTCGCCCTTCTTATCACCTCATCCCTGTCCTTTTTGAAATTGCCGAAATTCAGGTGGCTGTGTATGTCTGCCAACTCCATCATCTGTTCCTCATTTTCATCAGATAGTTCACCGCGTTTATGACGGCATCCACGCTCGCCATAACTATGTCGGCTCCTGCCCCTCTCGAGGTGAAGCTTCTTCCCTCCTCGTCTTCAACAGTCACATACACCTCCGCAAGAGCGTCGCTCCCTCCGGTTATTGCGTCCATCCTGAACTCAGTTATCCTTATCTGTTTTCCCACAAGCTCGGCAACAGCCCTCAAAGCCGCATCAACCGGTCCAACCCCTATTGCAGAGGTTATCTTTTTCTCACCGTTGACATCAGCATTTATCACGGCTGTTGGTGTGATCCTGTTTCCTGTAATTACCGTCGCCTCGTCCAGCTGTATGACTCTCTCTTCCTTCCTGACCTCACCCATCAGAACTTCGGCGAGGGTTATAACGTCCAGATCTGTTATCTTCTTGCCCTTATCTCCAAGCTCCTTTACCTTATCCACAATCTTCGTGAGGACATCATCACCGACAGCATATCCGGCATCTTCAAGCAGTTTCTTGATCTGGTGCCTTCCGGCATGCTTTCCGACGACAATCCGCCTCCTGTGTCCAACCATTTCAGGAGTTACGATTCCCGGCTCAAAGGTCGTTGCCTCGCTCAGCACACCATGGGCGTGAATTCCACTTTCATGACTGAATGCATTGTCCCCAACTATAGGGGTGTTTGGAGGAAGTTTGATTCCGGTAAGCCTCTCGATCAGCCTTGCAGTCTCAACGAGGTATTCGGTTTTTATGTTGGTATCAAGTCCCTCAACCGCTTTTATCAGTATAACAACATCCGCAAGGCTCGCATTTCCTGCTCTCTCTCCAATACCATTTATCGTAACCTGTACCTGATCCGCCCCGGCTTTAACGGCTGCGTAGGTATTCGCCACGGCCAGACCGAGGTCATTGTGGCAGTGCACATCCACGGGAACTTCAAGAGCCTTTTTAAGCTCTGAGATCAGTTCATACATTGAAAATGGTGTCGCAACTCCAACCGTATCGGGAACGTTGACTATATCAACGCCAGCATCCTCAACAGCCTTGTAAATCGTTTTCAGGTATTCGACCTCAGTTCTTGTGGCGTCCATTGCAGAAAACATGCATTCAACGCCATGTGATTTTATATATTCCACGCCCTCAACGGCCATCTCAACGATTTCTTCTCTGGTCTTCTTAACGGTATGTTCAATCTGAATTTTTGAAGTTGAGATGAATATGTGAACCATATCAACATCAGCCTGAATCGCCCTGTCGATGTCCTCATTTACGAGCCTCGCCAGTCCGCTGATTCTGGCGTTAAGTCCAAGGTTCGCTATTTCCCTTACCGCCTCAAACTCTCCCTGTGTTGCGGCGGGAAAACCAGCTTCAATAACATCAACCCCAAGTTTGTCAAGCTGCTTGGCTATCTGAATCTTGTAACTTTTGGGAAAAGAGATACCCGGCATCTGCTCTCCATCCCTGAGAGTGGTGTCATATATGGTGACAGTGCGCATGGTTCCCAATCGGGGTTTCTTAATAAAAACTTATGGTTTTACAGAATCGGATGTTCCATCCGGACAACCGGCACCATCCAGACCGATGCAGTTCTGACCAAGATTTTCAGCAGACATGAGTCCCTCAACCCATCACCAGCACGAACAGAATATAAAAAAACATGCTGATAAATCCTTAAAAACTGTTGAGTCAGACAGTACAGAAGAGGTGGCAGGATGAAGTGCGTTTGCGGAACGAAAGGCTGGAAGGTGAAGAAAATAACGCTCGGTAACCACCTCGATCCCGAATACTGGCACCTTATAGACGATGACTTCCACTTCTGCCCGAACCCGGATTGCGATGTCGTGTATTTCAGCCGAAAGGTCACATTCACAGTTAAAGAAGTGAAAACAAAGGTGTTTTTCAAGGAGAAAGGCTCACCAAAGCCGCTGTGCTACTGCAAGCAGGTTACAGAGGAAGATGTAATTGAAGCGATAGATAGAGGGGCGAGGAGCGTTGAGGAGGTGGAAAGAATGACAGGAATAGGAAACGGAGGGCATTGTCTTATCACAAACCCGTCAGGGAGGTGCTGCAAACCCAATTATACGAACTTTATAAATAAGATCCTCGAAACCAGAGCCAAAGCGGAAGACGCCCGGGCAGCCATTCCTGAAACCCCATCGGAAGATTGCTGCACTCCAGAAAGATAATTGATCCACTGCATCAGCAGAGAAGCCGACAGAATGAGTCTGATGTAATCCGGATATAGCTATCTGGTGCACCTTGCAAGACCTCATTTTTGTAACACATTACGGCAGGAAACATTTATTTACTCAATATCGAAAGTCGATAACGGAAGGTGATACCTTGCTTGAACGAAAACTTTTCCTCAGTTTTGTGAGGATACACATCCTGTACCACGCATCGAAGGGAGAAATATACGGGGCATGGATGATGAGAGAGCTTGAGAGACACGGTTACTCCCTAAGTCCCGGAACACTCTACCCAATACTTCACGAAATGGAGAGAGATGGACTGCTCCAGTCAAGAAAAATCGTTGTGAGTGGAAAAGTGAGAAAAGTGTACAGAACCACAGAAGATGGATCAAAAATGCTCGAAATTGCCAAAAATAAGATCAAAGAGCTTTTCAGCGAGGTACTGGAATGATCGAGCTACTGAATGTGAGGAAAAACATAAAGGGGAAAGAAATCCTGAGGGGTGTCAATCTAACGGTGGCAAAAAAAGAAGTCATGGTAATCGCCGGGCCATCAGGCAGCGGCAAATCAACGCTTCTGAGATGCATCAACAGATTGACAGAAATTGATGATGGAGAGATACTGATAGATGGTATATCCATCAGAGATTACGATCCTATCAGATTGAGGAGAATCGTAGGAATGGTCTCTCAGTTTCCGGTAATGTTCGAAGGGAGTGTCAGAGAAAACATCGCCTGGGGTCTCAAACATTTTAGCAAAGATGGGAGCATAGAATGGACTGTTGAAAAGCTGGCCGCAGAAATCGGTATTGGTGACCTCCTCGATGAAGATGCGGGCAAGCTCAGTGGTGGTGAGCAGCAGAGGGTTGCTATAGCGAGAACTCTGGCATTAAAACCCGAAATTCTGCTTCTCGATGAGCCTACGGCCTCATTAGACCCTGAAAATGCAAGAAAAATTGAAAACCTTATATTAAAACTGGTGAGGGCAAGAGAGCTGACGGTTTTATGGGTAACCCATGACGTCGAGCAGGCAAAAAGGATTGGAGACAGAGTTGCAGTTATGAAGGCTGGCAGAATCGTTGCAATTAACGTGCCCGGAAGAGTGTCGTGGGGAGATGTATATGTACGCTGAACCTCTGGTCAGGCTCATCTCCGCTTCAACCCTTGCAATCCTTGTCATAACCGTGTCGTACCTCAGAAAAATCGGAATAGCCATGGATTTTTCATCCGCCGCTTTGAGGGGTCTGGTCCAGCTCATGATTCTTTCAGCAGTGCTCACATACGTCTTCACATCACCGGTATGGCCCGCTTTCGCCATACCAATATTCATCGCCATGGCTCTGCTTGCTGGTTACACCTCCGCCAAGAGAGTTGGCATACCGGGTGCGGTGTGGATAACCACACCGAGCATTGCAGTGGGTGCCGCAGTATCACTTGCAGTTATGACTGCCCTCAGGGTGATACCTCTGAAACCGGAGTTCGTTATCCCACTCGCAGGCATGGCGTTTGGTAATGCGATGAACATTTGCTCACTGACGCTCAACAGGCTCTTGAGTGAGGTCAGAAACAACAGAAACAGGATTGAGGCCATGCTTGCTCTCGGCGCCACTGCCCAGCTGGCAATGGAGCAGTATGAAAGAATTTCAATAAAATCTGCTCTTATACCGAGCATAGACAACATGAGGACTCTTGGCATAATATTCATCCCCGGTGCGATGACTGGAATGCTCATGGCCGGAATCAACCCAGTAACTGCTACGGTCTACCAGATAGCCATATTCTTCATGATCATCAGCTCAGGTATTGTCGCAGCAGTTTATGCAACATACCTGATCAAGAAAAGACTGTTCACACCAGCCCATCAGCTCATAGAGGAAATCTAACCAGGCGTGATTGTTCAAAAAGGGTGCCTGCAAAACTGGCCAGAGTTTAAAGAGAAATTGCTTCACGGGTACATAATCTCGCGCGGAAGCTTCTCCGCATTCCCCTCGACCTTCGTTATAACCAGAACTCCAAGAAACTCACCATCAGAGGACCAAACTCCGCAGTAATACTTTTCATAATTCCTGCCCTCGAAATTAACGACTCTCCTGAAAAAATCTCTCTTTTTGCTTTTCAGCTCCTCAAAAATCTGTCTGACGAACTTTGCCGTTACTCCAGAATGGAAACTGTCAACTCTCTTACCAATTACTCCACTGTCGTTAATAATCCGGCCGTTGCCATAGAGCAACGTCAGAATCCCATTCCGATCTACAAATGCCACGGAATCGCTCGAATGAACCCCATCAATGGCCGAAAAAAGACTTTTAACCATATCTGCCACTGGACCAAGATTATCCACAGAAGTGAAGTCCTCGCTCAGATAATACAGATACTTTTTCCCGTATTTCCCCCTTGACCTTACTTCCACCCGGTCGAGAATTTTTTCTGAATAAAGCTTCTCAAGAGCTGAGGATATCGTTGTATATGGGATTTGTTCACCTCTGCTCTCAAAGACCCTTTTAATGTCCCCTGCACTCATTTTACTGCCACTTTTCAGAATTGAGATTATTTTTAGCTCTTTATCTGTCAGGGAGACAGGCACAGACAGTGAATTTGAAGCAACGCTTATAAATATTTTACGGGTTTTTACGAGATTTCGTTTTTAATTAACTAAATTATCGTAAATTTTAAAACCATAGCAGACTATTGTTCACCGGAGGTGAGAGAATTGAAGAGGGCAATACTGTCTGCTCTTATAGCCATAATGGCATTGACAGCAATTGTATCTGCAGAAGAGCCCTGTATTGGCTGCCACAAATCCGTAACTCCTGGAATAGTCAGCCAGTACGAGGATTCTGCAATGGCAAAGGCAGGAGTTACATGCCTGGACTGTCACGGTGAGATTAAGGGTATAAACGATCCAAGCGTTATTAACCACAATGGCTACAGAATAACCCCTGTTGTCTCACCACTGCACTGCCAGAAGTGCCACCCGAAGGAGTACGAGGAGTTCATGAGGAGCAAACACGCCTGGACTGCACTCATAGGCCCCTACAAGCTATGGTACAGGGATGTTATCTCAAAGGGCCTTGTTAAGGAAGGCGAGGCTCCTACGAACGACGTCTTTCTTGCAGAGGACCCATACGAACACATGGGCAACACGGTCTCAGCCCTTTTCCCAGCATCTGGCATTCTCGACAGGGTGGGACTTCTCGACGAGATTGATGGCTACAAGAACACGCTGAACTGTGAGGGCTGTCATGGCAGTGCTGTGATTGTCAAGGACGGAAAGATTGTCAAGGGATGGCCCAACAACGGCATTGGCAGGATGAACCCCGACGGCAGTCTGGGGAGCTGTTCCGCATGCCACACAAGGCACAAATTTGACAGGGCTGAGGCGAGAAAGCCTGAAACGTGTGGGCAGTGCCATCTCGGTCCTGACCACCCGCAGATTGAGATATATGAGGAGAGCAAGCACGGAAATATTTACTACAGCCTCGAGAACCACAGCTTCCTGAAAGAGGAGAGATTAACGCCTGAGAACACTCCTGCACCGACATGTGCGGTCTGCCACATGAGTGGGTTCAATGGAGCCAGAACGACCCACGACGTTGGAGAGAGGCTCTACTGGGAACTGCAGCCTGCAATAAGCACTCCTCAGTGGTATCCGTCCAATCTCGTGCCTGTGGGCAAGGCCAAGCCGGACGGGGAAAAAGCCAGTCAGAACAGGGAGGAGATGAAGAAGGTATGCAGAGGGTGCCACTCACCTTCATGGGTTGACAGATACTTTGTGGAATTTGATCAGTCGGTTCAGGACTACAATGTAGTTGCCAAGTCGGCAAAGGAATTCCTACAGAAAATCTACGACGAGGGGCTTGCAGACAAGAGCAACCCGCTGGACGAGTATCCTGAACTCATGTGGTACTACATCTGGCACCACGATGGCAGGAGATGGAAGATGGGTGCCTCGATGATGGGTTACGACTTTGCCCACTGGAGCGGTATCGTTGACACGGTCATGGACAAGTACGGCAGGATGATAGCATGGTACGACACACAGAAGAAGATAGAGAACATCAAAACACTGGCAGAAGAGGGTAAAGCCACACCGAAGGCTAATGCAGAGAGTGCAGAGAGAGAAGCAGAATCGACGCCAGGATTTGGAGTGGTGAGTGCAATAACTGCGATTGCCGCCCTGCTGGGAATATACATGACAGGACGGCGTAAAAGAGAGAACTGACAGAATCTCAACTTTCAAATTTATTTCAATTTTTTTCTCAAATTCACGGGTTGCAATTTTCAGAACTTCAGTTTTTCGTAAACACTTCTGTTCACGCCATCTATGATTACTGTCAGCATGACCCTCATGACATCACCGCTGTGAGTATGGAAAAGATTTTCAGATAGACCGGAAGAACGAGGAGAGAGGGAAGCATGTTTCCGGGTTTCATGTTTGTCAACTTCATGAGGTTTATCCCTATTGCGGCTATCATAACGCCCCCTGTTGCAGTAAGCTCGGTTATCAAAAGGTCTGTGGCGTATTCCCTCACCCCAAGAGCCGTAAAATAGAAAAAGGACTGATACAGCAGCACAGGTATTGCTGAAAAGGCGACGCCTATCCCGAGAGCGGAGGAAAGGGCGAGGGATGCAATGCCATCGAGCATGGCCTTAGTCATGAGCAGTGTGCTGTCTCCCGTGAGGGCTTCCTGAATCGGACCTATGACTGCCATCGAACCAACGCAGAAAAGAAGTGTTGATGCCACGAATCCGTCAGCAAACTTCGAACCTTCGAATTTCCTTTCTATCTTCAGTCCTATCTCTTCGAGTCTTTCCTCAATTTTCATCACACTTCCCATGACCGAGCCAGTCAGAATGGTCAGAGTCAGAATGGCAAAGTTTGTCGTCTCGAATGCCATTTCAACGCCAATTAAAAGCACAACGAGTCCGAGAACTTTCATCAGGTATTCCTTCAGCTCTTCTCCAATTTTTGACCCTATTGCAATTCCCGCAATGCTGAAGAAGACTATAGAGGCCACATTGATCAGTGTCCCAATCATTGCAATCCTGCTCCTGCCGAAGGGTATATTTACTTTCTCTCACTCAGTATCTCCCTGAACCTGACGGCATCATCGAGCATGTGCATGTTGTTGAACAGGACATAGCATGTCTTTTCTCCCGAAACTCTTTCAGAAAGCCATTCAAGTTCATCATCGCTGTATTTGTGCCTGTAGTTGAAGCCATGGAGCCTGTAATACCTGATTTCACCATACATGCTCCTGCTGATGAAGGGATCGACCACATGCACAAGGTCAAGCTTCTGACATACATCCTTTATAGCCTCGCTGCTCCATCCCCTCGGTTCCCAGCAGAATACAAAGTCCCTCTCGATTGAATTGAAAAACTCCCTCATATTCCTCACATTCTCCTCACATTCCCTGAAAGACCTGGGAGTCTGGAAGACAATTACACTGGAGTCCAGAATTTTTGCCACCTCCCTCGTTCGCTCCCACGCATCAAAAACTGCTCTGATGGGTTTGAAAAAACCGCCATCGTCCATCTTCAGCCTGGCTTTCCTGTAGGTGGGAGAGGATGGCGGATGGGTTATGACCTGAAATGCCTTAACCGTAAACTCAAAGCCTTCACCCGCAAGCTCCCTCCACCTTTCAGCCGTCTCAGGTTTGGGGGGCCTGTAAAAGGTCTTCTGCACCTCCACGACATCAAACATCTGAAAATATTTCTCCATTGATGTTGGAATACCGCAGCAGCCCACCTTTATCATTGCACAGATAAATGTGTAAAAAAGAGAAAAAGGTTTACTCTTGCAGAGCTACGATGGTACCCTATTCAGGTCGAACCTGTCGAGGTTCATGACCCTGACCCACACCCTGACGAAGTCTGTGACGAACCTCTCTTTTCCATCGTCAGCAGCGTAGATCTCGGAAATTGCCCTGAGCTGGCTGTTCGCGCCGAAGATCAGATCGACCCTCGTCGCCCTCCACTTCAGTCCTCCGTTTTTCCGGTCATATCCCTCGAAGAGATATCTGTCATCAGAGACTGGCCTCCACTCAATGCCCATGTCGAGCAGATTGACGAAGAAGTCGTTTGTCAGTGTTTCGGGTTTATCGCTCAGCACACCGTAGTCTGTTCCGCCGTAGTTTGCGTTCAGAACCCTCAGCCCTCCAACCAGAACCGTCATTTCGGCAGCAGTAAGAGTTAGAAGCTGGGCCTTGTCAACCAGCATCTCCTCGGGAGAGTAGGGACACTTTTCTCTCCTGAAGTAGTTTCTGAAACCGTCTGCAACTGGCTCAACCATTTTCCAGAACGTCACATCCGTCTGCTCCAGTGAAACATCCACCCTTCCCGGAGTGAATGGAACAGAAACATCAAATCCGGCCCTTCCTGCAGCCTCCTCAACTGCAGCACAGCCAGCCAGGACTATCAGGTCGGCAAGAGAGACCCTTTTATCTCCACTCTGGCTCTCGTTGAACTTCCTCTGTATCTCCCTGAGGATTCCCAGCACTTTTTCGAGCCTTTCAGGCATATTGACCTCCCAGCTTTTCTGTGGCTCAAGTCTGATTCTCGCTCCGTTTGCTCCGCCCTTGAAGTCGCTTCCCCTGAACGTGGAGGCTGCCGACCAAGCAACGTAGATGAGGTCCGAGACTGACAGCCCGGACTCCAGCACCCATCTCTTAAGGCTTCTGACATCCTCATCACTGACAAGCTCGTGGTCTGCTTTCGGCGTGGGCTCCTGCCAGACGAACTGCTCTTCTGGCACTTCCGGGCCAAGATACCTGCTCGGCGGTCCGAGATCACGATGCGTCAGCTTGAACCATGCCCTCGCAAAAGCCCTCTGGAACTCCTCTGGATTCTCCAGAAACCTCCTCGCTATTTTCGAGTAAACGGGATCGAACTTTAGAGCAAGATCGGTTGTGAGCATCATTGGCCTGTGCTTTTTCTCCGAATCATGAGCGTCGGGAATGTTTTCCTCTGCATCCCTTGCAATCCACTGGTAAGCTCCTCCCGGCCCCTTTATAAGCTCATAGTCGTACTCAAACAGGTTTTTGAGAAAGAGGGTCGTCCACTTCGTCGGGTTCTGAGTCCATGTAAGCTCCAATCCGCTCGTAATCGTGTCGGGTCCCTTGCCCGATCTATAGCTGTTCTTCCACCCCAGTCCCTGCTGCTCTACAGGTGCAGCATCTGGTTCCGGCCCGAGATAGCTCTGGGGAGCTGCCCCATGGCACTTGCCGAATGTGTGGCCACCAGCTATCAGCGCAACCGTTTCCTCGTCGTTCATCCCCATTCTGCGGAAAGCCAGTCTTATGTGCTTTGCAGCCTCTACCGGATCGGGGTTTCCTCCGGGCCCTTCCGGGTTGACGTATATCAGACCCATCTGGGTGGCGGCCAAAGCCCCTTCCAGGTCGTCTTCGACAAACCTCTGAGACTCAAGCCATTCATCCTCTTCACCCCAGTAAATGTCCTCCTGAGGCTCATAGACATCCTCTCTCCCACCTGCAAAACCAAGGGTTTTGAACCCCATTGACTCGAGAGCCACGTTTCCGGCCAGTATTATCAGATCCGCCCAGGAAATCCTCCTGCCGTACTTCTTCTTAACCGGCCACAGCAGCCTTATCGCCTTGTCGAGGTTTATGTTATCTGGCCAGCTCCTCAGGGGGAAGAGCCTTATTATCCCTCTGTTGGCTCCACCTCTGCCGTCAATGATTCTGTATGTTCCGGCGCTGTGCCAGGCGAGCCTTATGAAAAGAGGCCCGTAGTGCCTGAAATCTGCAGGCCACCAGTCCTGAGAGGTCGTGAGAACTTTCTTTATATCTTTCTTCACCTCGTCAAAGTCGAGCTTCTCAAACTCCTTTGCGTAGTCAAAATCATCTCCCATAGGGTTTGCTCTCAGGCAGTTCTGGTGCAAAACTCTCAGATTCAGAACATTGGACCACTTTTTCTTTTCCGGTGTGAACAGCACCTTCTCCCCATCTTCCGGTTTCGTATTTTTTCCTTCATGCATTCCAAAACACCATCTTTCGAATTTCGATTAATAATGTTTGAAATTTCAACTATAAAAGGTTTCTGAACCTCCACGACCCCTGCACCGAGGGCGGCATTCTTGCGATGATCGAAAAACACAGCAAAAAGTGAGATTAACACCATCACCGGTTCACCGCACACACCCCGGGAAAGTTCTGTTCGGCTCCCTGTGGTTTCAATAACTATTAATTGCCATAAATTCCATGGATGATTTAACGTTATCCAGCAAACTATATATTTGTCCGCCAGACCATACTCATGGGACTGGAACTGAATGGTGTGCCTGTAGAGGATACGTACTGCGAGGCGTTTGATGGAATCTATTCCAGAATTTTGATAACCGCAAAGCAGAAGTGGTTGCTGAAAAAAGCCGCATACAACTCAACAGCACTGCCTTCAACGGTTTTTGGCGAATCAGAGGGTGGGGTAGAAAAATTCGTCTCGCCTGAAGAGACTCCTGATGGAAGAATCGGAGCGATTGCCCAGATATGGGTGGCCAAGAGCAAGAATTTCGAAAGCATCCTTACAAGGGAGATGAGCAAGAGAATAAGGCAGGGAATTCTTGTCGTTCCCACGACGAGGGTTTTCAACGCAACTGATAGCGATACTCACTTCGATGCAGAGTTGAACATCGGCAGATGTGGGGATGGCTACGAGTGGGAAGAGGAGATGTGGGGCAGGAAGGTCATCAGAGTCCCGATAATGTTTGGCGAGTTCATAATCGAGAGATACATAGGCTATGCCGAGGGTGTTGCTGGCGGTAACGTGTGGTTCTTCTGCGACAGTGAGGAATCCGCTCTCGAAGCGGGAGAGGCTGCTGTTGAGGCTTTAAAGAATATGGATAACGTGATAACATCCTTCGACATCTGTTCTGCTGGCTCAAAGCCTGAAACAAAGTATCCCGAAATTGGTCCAACAACGAATCACTATTACTGTCCCACGCTCAAAAACAAGATTTCCGACTCCATGGTTCCCGACGGGGTTAAGAGCATACCCGAGATCGTGATAAACGGCACAACCCTCGAGGATGTTAAAAAAGCCATGTATGTCTGCATGGAGGTCGTAAGCAGGATCGACGGCGTCCTCAGGATATCCGCCGGAAATTACGGTGGAAAGCTGGGGCAGCACAAGATTTATTTGAGAGACATCATTGAGCAGTACGGATGATTGATGAAAAACTTCTGGAAAAATTCTATTCCAAAATTTTTTCTGTCCCGAAAAAGAGAGTGAGCATAGCAATAGGGGTTACGAGCATAATCCTTGCATCATATCTCAACGGAATATCCGGAAAATCGTTTTTTGTCATGAGGTATTTCTTCATAGGGCTGGCCCTGATAATTCTTCTGCTCATTTTCGGAAAACTCCTTGAGTCCGGGTTCAACAGCAGGAGAACGTTTTTTCTTGCATTATTTTTCCTGATTCTCATAGAAATTGCAGACATAATTGCAATACACCTCACGAATCCGGATTACATCATCATTTCTCCATCGGTTGTAGCATTCATCCTGACGATAGCCTTATACTTCACATCAAAAAAATTCAGCTATTCCGCACCACTGATCATCCTTCTCGTCCTGTATCCGGTGGATTACATCTTTTCGTTCAGCGCTCCACACAGAACCCTCGCATACACAATCTCGACAATAGCAGGAATCTTTTTCGGACACCTGTTCATAAGGTACCTCGGCAGAGATGAAGAGCTGAAAATCCCAGAACTTTTAAGGAGCTTCGTCCTCTACTGGCTGAAAGGTTTGCCTGAAATCTTTGAAACCGCTCTCAAAAAATTCTCCAGGATACATACTGGCAGAGTGCATTTAATCAAAGTCGGAAAATGGAGCATAATAGCCCCGGAATTTCATCCGGGACCTTTCAGAGATATCGGCGGAGCCAAACTCGTCAACGAGGCGCTGAAGTACCATTCCATGTTCCTCCATGCAGTATCCACTCATTCAACGAATCCGGTAAGCAGAGAAGAGGTCGAGAGAATAGTCAATGTCGCTGGAGATTATGAGGAGACCTCGTTTATGAAACCTTACTCGGTTTCCGGTAAAAATTTCATGCTGAAAGTTTATCCGGCCGAGGACTTCACCCTGTTGATAATCCATGGGAAGGAGAGAATAGACGACATTCCCCAGGAAATCAGGCTCATGGCTGAAAATTTTTTCAAAAATCCTGTTGTAATTGATGCTCACAACGCATACATGAGCAGATACCAGATAACTCCTGAAGACCTGACTGAAATATACTTTCTGATGGAAGAGGCGAGTAAAAAACCTAAGGAAAAATGTAATGAGTTAAAAGTTTATTACAGCTCAGAAGACTACGAGAACGAAAGAATCTGCGGGAAGCTTGCCCTCCTCGTTATGTCATTTGACGGTGAGCTTCATGGCATCCTGATGATAGATTCAAACAACATGGAAAAGACCCTCAGAGACTACCTCGCCGACGTTGGCAGGGAATACGGTATAGAACTGGATATAATAACCACGGACAATCACTCAAAAACCGGAATTTCGCCAAAAATAGGATACATGCCAGCAAATATGGAAGATGCCGAAATAATCGAATCATTTCTGAAAAAGGCTTTGGAAAACATGGACCTCAAAGATGCAGGAGTTCTGTACTCCTCTGAAGATGTGCAGATAAGAACAATGGGTGAGGAATTCTTCAAGAAGATGGATTTCGCATTCAGAAAGTATGGTGAAAGTGGACTTTACCTGTTCGGTGTGTTCTCTGCTCTGAATTACATAATATCCTTTATTCTCGCAGGCATAATATTGTGAAAACATGCCTTTGGTTCAGATTACATGGATGAAAACGCAACATTTCAGGGTATCCACCAAAATATCTCTGCATTAGCGAAAGCAGGTAAAACTTTTATTTTTCTGAAGGTATTCCAGACTTCATGGATGTCGTCGTGGCCCTCTTTGTTTCCATAATCATAATCCTTGCCCTCATAAAATTCGAGATATCTCTTGCCGTCCTCACCGGAGCGATATTTCTTGCACTGTCCACCAATCCAGAAAGCATTGAAATAGCTCTCACGGACATTTTCACCTGGAAACTCGTTGCAATAGTCATTCTGGCCCATTCCATAGGGTACGCAATGGAGATCACAGGAATGCTCGACAAAATAACAGAATCTGTTTTCTCCATTTCCGGGAAATTTAGCGTTGCTATAATCCCCATGCTCATCGGTCTGCTCCCCATGCCAGGAGGAGCGCTCGTCTCCGCAGTCATGATAAAAGACCTTGTCCAGAAGCTGAAGATAGGGGCAGAAAAGGCAGTCTTCATAAACTACTGGTTCAGACACGTATGGGTTACATTCTGGCCCCTCTATCCGAACATAGTGATTGCAATGGGAATTCTATCAGCAAACTACCTGCAAATAGCCAGCTCAACATTTCCGATTCTGATTTCTATGATCGCTGCAGGAGCGGTTTTTATGCGCATTAAAAGCAATGCGGTGAAAAGCAAGGCTAACTTTGAAAATCTGAAATACATGTACCCTGTCCTCCTCATCGTGATTTTTGCAGTTCTCACTGGAGATTTGCTCGCGGCCCTTCTGATTTCATTTTTCAGCATCGTTCTGGCAAATAAGGCATTCTCAAAAGTGGGACACATGCTTGGAAAAGCGTTCGACTGGAAAATAATTGTCCTGGTGATAGGGGTCATGATCTACAAGAGTGCAATTCAGGTCAGCGGGGCATCACAGTCGTTTTACAGCGAAGTTCTGAGTTTTTCAAACCCATACGTGGCAAGCTTTGCCCTGACATTTTTAATCGGATTTGCAACGGGAATCGAACTTAGCTACACGAGCGTTGCATTGCCTCTGCTGACATCATTCACCGGAGTGGGTGAAATAATCAGGAGCCATGTGCTTCTCGTATTTCTCGGAGGGATTATGGGTGTCATACTTTCCCCCATGCATCTCTGCCTCGTGCTTACAGCCCAGTATTTCAAAGCCGACCTTTACAGGGTTTACAGGTACCTCATACCAGCATCTCTGATATCAATGCTAATATCACTGTCATTCCTGACAGTACTTTGAAGTAATGTACCGCCCTAACCACATCATTCGCATCGGGCTCCTTCCCACAGTTTATTGAATACGACCCGGGCTTCTCAAGCTTAACCCCCAGTAACCCCGCCATAGCCGGAATGGCATGCCCATTAAGCTTGGGGTTGAATTTAAGCCCGCACAGAAGAGACTTTCTGCTGAGAACCGTGAAGAGCAGAAGTGAGAGCCTTGAAGGAACGAAGTTCAGAATGTCATCAAATCTCGCAGATATTTTGCCGAAACGCTCATATTTTCCTTTCCTGTATCCGAGCATGGCATCGCAGGTATTCACTGCCCGGTAAACAAGCGCCCCATAAACCCCAAAAACAGAATAGTAGAGCAGAGGAGCGAGAACCCCATCAACAAAATTTTCAGCCACGCTTTCAATAACTGCTGAGTTGAGCTGCCAGTCTTCAAGGCTGTAAACATCCCTGCTTACGATTCTCCCAACCATACCGGCCTTCGGCCTCCCGTCCTGAATGCATGCCAGTGCATGCTCAACCATGCTTCTCACAGAAATAGAGGAATAAAGCAGATATGCAGAAAACAAAGTTCTGAATGGTTCCTGAATGAACTGAGCAGTCCCCGCAAGCAGGATTGCTGCAGATACTGTTAAAACAGGAGGAATTAAGCCAGATAGAACGCTGCCCGGGAGGACATTATCAAGAAACCCAACAATCCTGCCGAACCATACTGTGGGGTGGATCTTTTCCGGTGGTTCAGCCCTCACCAGCTCGAAGACCATTGCAAGGAGTAGCTCGAACACACCGTAAGTCGTTCTGAGCAATATAAAATTTGATGCAATTTCACAGAACAATTGGAAACATTTATCAATTAAAGAAATGTTCTGACCACATGAATCGTTACGTTTACATGCTCGCAGTCCTACTCATTTCGATTGTCGCACTGGGATGTGCTCAATCAGAGAACAGGGTGAGTTTCGAAAGGATAGCCGAGGGGATTTATGCACCTTTCCCCGAGAAAGCCTACTTCGTGATAAGAAACGATACAGAATATCTGGAATTCTGGAACAAGACCGGCATGATTATAAAAAACCCCGATTTTGAGAAGTACAGCTATCTGGCTCTTTTCATGGGAGAACGGCCAACAGGAGGATACATGATTGCAGTTAAGGAAATTGTAAAAGAAGGTGACAAAGTCAAGGTTTATATTGAGCTTGCTGAACCATCTGAAACCTGCTTCGTAACTCAGGAAATAACAAGGCCATTTCTGATTTTGAGGGTAGAGAAAATAGAAGGAGATGTCGTTTTCGTTGAAGAAACAAAAACTATAAACTGCTGAGAAAGTCAGAAATTATCCTTACTTTTTCTTCCGTGATTTTCAGAATCCTGTCTATCTCGTTTCTGATCTCCGAATCGTTCATCTCTTTTCTCGCCAGTCCGTCTTTCACCGCTTTTCTGGCAACTCTAAAGGCCACCTTTTCGTGTATTTCCAGTTCATCCATTCTCGGAATTACATAATCCTCACACAGATTGGGCCTTGCATGCTCATAAAGAGCTTTTGCGGCTTCTATCGCCATGTCGTCAGTTATTTCTCTGGCCCTCACGGTAAGAACCCCTCTGAAAACACCAGGAAAGACCAGACTGTTGTTAATCTGATTGGGATAATCACCCCTTCCGGTTCCTACAATCCTGGCACCACCCTCTATTGCATCTTCGGGCAAAATTTCAGGTACGGGATTTGCTTCGGCGAATATAATTGCATCTTCGTTCATGAGCCCTATCCATTCTTTCTTAATAACCCCGGGGCCAGGTTTGCTTGCCGCAATGACGACATCTGCATTTTTCATAGCCTCCATTATACCCCCTCTGACCCTATTCAGATTCGTCTTTTCGGCAATCCACTTTTTGTAATTCCCCGCATCGAGGTCTTCTCGCCCATCGTAAATCGTTCCCTTTGAATCGACCGCAACAATGTTTTCTCCCGGAACTCCCGACCTGAGCAGCAGCCGAATTGTTGCCGAATTTGCCGCTCCGACACCTATAACCGCAATTTTCACCTCTTCGAGCTTTTTCCCCACAACATCCAGAGCACCAAACAACCCCGCCAGTGTAGCCGTTGCCGTCCCCTGCTGATCATCGTGCCATACAGGAATATCGAGCCTGTTTTTCAGCTTTTCAAGAATGTAAAAGCACTTGGGACTTTCGATGTCCTCAAGATTTATCCCTCCAAAAGACGGAGAGATTTTTTCAACGATTTCAATAAACCTGCCCGCATCATGCTCGTTGATTGGCAGTGGTATTGCATCGACACCGCCAAAAAGCTTGAAGATAAGTGCCTTACCTTCCATTACAGGTAAAGAAGCCAGACTGCCGATATCACCGAGGCCCAGGGTTCTCGAGCCATCTGTAACAATTGCAACGCTGTTTGATTTCCAGGTTAATTCATAGGCCTCATCCGGATTGGCTTCAATCTCTTCACAGGCCTTCGCAACTCCAGGGGTGTAGAGATAGTTGAAATCCTCAAGTCCTCTGAAGGGTATCTTGATCATGGTTTCGATTTTACCGTGAAACTTCCTGTGGATCTCAATTGCCTTTCTATACATCTCGCCAGTATCTCCCATGATATATAATTTGAAACTTCAAGCGTATATATTTGATTATTACCCGGGAAGTAACGATTCCAGAGACATTAATAATTCAAACACAAAGTGGCCGGATTCTAAGGAAAGTATTTAACCATGGTAATACTCTTTCACACCATGGTACACAGGACCTCCGTAAGCCTTGATTCCAAGACTCTGGAAAAGATAAACGAACTCATCAGAAAGACAGGGAAATCTGTAAGCGAGATAGTCAGGGAGGCCATAAACCTGTACCATGCCACTGAATTCTCTCCAGGATTTACTGAAAATGCCCTGAAAACATACATAGATTTCCTTTCCGAAGGTGAACACGTTATAGTCGACCTTGAACACTGGTGCGCAATCTGGGACGAACTCAATGAGAAAGCAGATGACAGGTTCTGGGAACTGATAGTGAAATCAGGGATAGAGCATGGAATCCAGTATTACAACAAGGGTCTGAGAGATGTCAAAAGCATTCTTGATTACATGGAACCCGGAAACTTTTTCAGATACAAGGAAGATTCGGACGGGAGTTACACGCTGATACTGTCCTGTCCTTCCGAGATGAAGTTTATCCGGGTATTCCTTGAAAACATCCTGAAAGCTCAGAATATTGATGCCGAAATAAGAGAGAGCATAGGAAAGCTCAGAATCGTTCTAAAATGATTAAAAATTTTAATAATCTTCAATTATTTATCAGTTAGAATTGAATTTAAATTATTTTCTCCGAAAAATTAAAAAATTTCCAGCCTCTGTGAACTTCAGGTGATGCCCTTGAGCGATGCTGATAAAATCGTGAAGAAAATTGAAGAGGACTTCGAGGAGGGAGGCATTGCTGATGTCCTGATCCCCGACGAAGACAGGCACGAATACACCAAAAGACAGAGGTACTCACTGATTCTCGGCGCAATACTCTTCATAGCCATCGTCCTCATGCCGGTACCATCAACGTTCCTGAAGAGTGCTGTCAAGAATTCGGAAATCAGCGATAACGTTCTTTTGGAAATTGAAAATGCCGGTTACGCCTCACTGGAAAACGGAAAGATCGTGAAAATCCACGACCTCCATGGGCTGCTGAATCTGATAAAGGAAAAGGACGGAAAGCTGTACGATTCGATCGTCAAGAAGGGCAGGGACATGCAGATTGTGCTTGCACTGGCACTGCTGATGGCAGTATGGTGGATGGGCGAGTCAATACCACTGCCCGCAACCGCATTGCTCCCGCTTGTGATTCTGCCGCTTTTCAACGTTAGCAAAATAACCAGCGTGGCTCCAAGCTATGCCAGCAAGGTGATATTCCTGTTTATGGGTGGGTTCTTTATAGCATCGGCAATGATGAAATGGGGCCTGCACAAAAGGCTCGCACTACTGATAATCAACGCAATCGGCACAAGCCCGAGACTCGTTATCCTCGGGTTCATGGTCGCCACTGCCTTCCTGAGCATGTGGATTTCGAACACGGCAACGACCATGATGATGATGCCCATAGCGCTTTCAATAATCATACATGTCGCCACAATTGGGGAAGACATGAAGAAAAGAGGAGAATTCAAAAATGTGAATTTCACCCCGGGCAATTTCAGATTTGGTACAGCACTCATGCTCGGTGTTGCTTACGCTGCATCAATTGGCGGTGTGGCAACCATCATAGGCACACCACCAAACGCCATTTTCGTGGGAACATTCTCAAAAATGTTTCCCAATGCACCGGAAATATCCTTCACAGACTGGCTGGCAATAGGTATTCCGATCTCATGGGTATTTCTGTTCATAACGTGGGCAACACTGGTCTTCCTGCTACTTCCACCGGAGATATCTGAAATCCCTGGAGGACGCAGGGTTGTGAGAGAGGAACTGGCAAAACTCGGAAACTGGAGCAGGGGAGAAAAGATTGTACTGGCGGTTTTTGCCATAACCGCCCTTGCCTGGATTAACAGCAAGCCGAAGGTTATTGGAGGAGTGACCATACCGGGAATCAAAACGTACCTGCCGTTTGTCGACGATTACGTAATCGCGATGATTGCAGCCATAGCCCTGTTCCTCATTCCTGTCGATTTCAGAAAAGGAGAATTCGCACTCGACTGGGATCATGCAAAAGAGATTCCCTGGGGAATCCTGCTTCTCTTTGGCGGTGGAATTGCTCTCAGCTCAGCATTTACTAAAAGTGGGCTGGCCAACTGGATTGCCGAACAGCTGCTCTTCCTTAAGGGAATTCATCCACTGATAATCATGCTGGCGATCACCACGCTGGTCATTTTCCTAACAGAGATGACATCAAATACTGCAATAGCCACACTCATGATGCCCGTGATGGCAGGATTCGCAATTGCGATGGGCGTCGATCCCAGATTCTTCATGATTCCTGCAGCGATAGCGGCAAGCTTTGCATTCATGCTGCCGGTTGCAACACCACCCAATGCCATCGTTTACGGGACAGGCTATGTGAAAGTACCACAGATGGCAAGAACAGGGTTCCTTCTGAACATCATAGGCATAGTATTTGTTTCGCTGCTGAGCTACTTCATACTTCAGTTCGCCTTTGGCATAAACCCAGCAGCAATGCCGGCGTGGGTACCATAACACCCGTTCTCAATTTATTATTTTTTATTCAGTGTGTAAAAAAGAAATAATGTCAGAAGTGTGCCGGACTCAGCAGAGTGACAATCAACAGCGTTGCCACTCCCGCAAGCACCATTCTGACCCCGGATTTGATCAGATTCGACCTGGATACACGTCCCATGGAAACGCCCACAATAAAAAGCAGCGTGAATCCTGTAAGAAGTGATACCAGAAACGCCATATCCTCTTCAAGAAAGAGGTAAGGACTGAGAGGAAGCACTCCGGCAGGAATCGGTGCAATGGCATGGACGAAGCTGCTCACCTTCATTGCAAAATCATGCGCATCATCAATCAGGCATTGCTCGCCATCCATCTTGAGCAAAGCTCTCCGCTTTTCCAGCGCAGATAAAGTCTGCTCCACCCTCTCTGCTTCATAAGCGCCCCACCCGCTCGATATGCCCAGAGCGAGAGAGGTTGCAATTCCGGCCGAGAAGATTACGGTGGCATTTGCCTCCCCGCTCAGATGCGCTCCAAGTACCAGACCCATAATTGTAAGAACACCGTCGAAAAAACCTATTACGAAATACCTTCTCGAAATCGATGAAAGGTCGGTTACCTTGGTGTATATCCTGAACCTGGCCGCCCTATCTTTACCGAGCAATTTCTCTATGACTCTGCGCACAATCATAGAATCCCAGCAAGTAATTTAAATTTTAATTTGATTTTTGATTTATGAAACTTTTCGACACCATGAAAAAAGACCTGATCGAACTGGACCTTGAAAATGAAGTGAGAATTTATGTTTGTGGCATAACCGCCTACGACTACTCACATATCGGCCATGCGAGGAATGTCGTTATTTTTGATGCACTCAGAAGGTACCTGGAATTCAGGGGACACAGAGTAAAAATCGTCCAGAATTTTACAGATATTGACGACAAAATCATCAGCAGAGCGGTTAATGAGGGGAAAAAAGCCTTAGAGATCTCAAACAAATTCATTAATGAGTTCCTGAAGGACATAGAAGAGCTTAATGTGAAGGAATGCATAAGACCAAAGGTGTCGGAGTATATCCCCCAAATAATCAGGGCAGTAGAAAAGCTCATCGAAAAAGGTTTCGCATACACTGTCAGAAAAGAGAACGGTTACGACGTTTATTTCCACGTACCGGCGTTCGAGAGCTACGGAAAGCTGTCAGGATTAAGCACTCAGGAGCTTGAAAGACACAGAATCGAGCCTGATCCGCAAAAAAAAGATAAAAGAGACTTCGCTCTGTGGAAGTCAGCAAAAGAAGAGGATTTCAGGGCAGAATCTTATTTCGACTCTCCCTGGGGGCCTGGAAGACCGGGGTGGCACATAGAGTGCAGCATCATGTCCTCAGATATTCTCGGAGTTCCGTTTGACATACATGGTGGGGGCATGGATCTTGTCTTTCCACATCATGAGAATGAGAGAGCCCAGAGCTACGCTCTTTTCGACACCGAGCCTGTCAGATACTGGATCCACAACAATTTCATAACAGTCAATGGGGAAAAGATGAGCAAGAGTCTGGGGAACATAGTGAAAATACGCGATGTTGTGGAGAAATATGGAGGTTTAGCTCTCAGATACCTCCTCATTTCAGCCCATTACAGACATCCTCTCGACTACTCTGAAGAAAAGGTGATTGAAGCAAAGAAATCTTACGAATATTTGCTGAATTCTCTCCGGAATGCAGATATGGAGATTGCACACATAAAGACATTCCAGGTGGGCAGAGAAGGCGAAGAAATACCCTCTCTAATGGATGGTTTCGTGGAGGCGCTGGAAAACGATTTCAACACGCCGAGAGCTTTGGCAGTAATGCATGAACTCGCCTCCAACATAAACAGCAGACAGTTCTCTGCAAGCCTCAAGAGCCTGGAAAAAGCGTTCGATGAGCTTTACACAATGATGGATATAATGGGCCTCATCAAAGATTACGGCCGATCACCGCTACTGGGCGAGGAAGACAGGGCGAAGATAGTTGAAAGAGAAGAGGCAAGAAGAATGAAGGACTTCAAAACGGCAGACATGATACGGGATGAGTTCAAAAATAGAGGAATAATGCTCGTAGACACCAAGCACGGGACAAGATGGTACCTTGCTTAGCCAATATTTCACAACTTTTTCCCCTTCTGTGCGAGTGAACTTCACAATATAGGGTCTGCCGATACAATGTCCAGACTGGGCCTGAAAAAATGAGAGGCGCCAACATGCCTTCGCCTACGTCTTCCTCACGACTATGCCACCAGCGATCCCAAGTGTACCTGCAAGTGCAAGGGGCAATACAAAATCACCTGTCAAGTCAGCAAGAAATCCAGCGACACCCGGCCCGAACATCTGCCCAATCCCAAAAAACAGAGTTACGAACCCGATTGCTGCCGAAGCAGAATTTTTACCCGCAATATCACCACAGTAAGCCTGGACGAGTGGGGGTATTGCGAGCATCGAGAGACCTGCCATCAGGGTCGAGATTAGGAAAAGCCCCAGGCTGGAAGCAAGTGCAAAGACAAGAAACGCAGAACCCATCAACAGATACACGGCAGAAATTGCCTGTTTTCTGCCAATCCTGTCCGATATTCTTCCCCAGGTAATGGCACTCAAAATTGACAGAATTCCGACGATAGCCCAGAGATGCCCTGCGACCTCATAATCTATTCCGTTTTTGATGATGTGGGACGTGTAGAATGTCACGAATATTATGTATGACGCCCCAAAGAAAACATACGATATCCCAAGCACTATGAGTGGCCTGTGCCTGTAAACATCACCACTTTTCACCTTCACTTCCGGAACAAAGTCAGAAGGTACCTCTTTCAAAGGTAACAGCATCAGCAGAACAAAAAGTGATATCGCTGAGAGAAACACCCATCCTGCATTCCATCCATAGGAGAGGACAACGTAAGGTATCGTTGCCCCCGCAAAGATGATGCCCCAGCTTGATCCAGAATTGATTACGCCGAGAGCGAATCCCCTGCTCCGCTCATCAAACCATTTCGCCATTAAACCCACCAGTCCAACATTCACACCAGCAGACCCTGCCCCGGTTAGAAACCTGTAAAGCCCTGCATCCACAAAACCTCGCGAAAGCGAAGTGAGATACAGAGATGCGACAATAATTGCCATAGACCCAAGAACCACCCTCTTGGAACCATACCTGGTTGCCAGAATGCCCACAACAGGTGAAAAAATAACGTACCCGAAAAAGTTGAGGGATGCGATTGAACCCATTTCAGTATAACCAAGTTCAAGTCCAGCCCTCATGGGTTCAAGAATGACCGTGTATGCAAATCTCGCAAGCCCGAGTCCAACAAAAATTCCGAGAAGCCCGGAAATGAGAACCAAGATTTCCTCTCTTTTCACAACCTAAACTTAATTAAAAATAATTTAAAAATTTTTTCAGCCCTGCTTTTTCTTTTTCTTTATGACAACAACATCGCCAAGTGTCGGAACGAGTTTTCTCTGACTCTCGATCTTCACTTCCTGAACCTTCTCTCTGAGCTTTACATCAAACAGCCTTTCCAGCTTCTCCACAACTTCCGGTTCAGGGGTTATTTCTGCATTCTCTATCTTCCGTATTAGTGATTCCTTTTCCTGAATTTTCCTGGCAAGCTCTTCCTGACTCCAGCCCCTCTTCTGCCTTTCTCGCTTTATTATCTCGTTGTAGTTCTCAACAAGCTCCTCAGTAAACACTATTGGTCTTGAGGGTCTGCTTCTTTCTTTCCTGACCACCCTCACAGTACCGTGCTGTGATGACGATGATATGTCCTCAACTCCGTATTCCTTGCATGAAGCACACACTCTTAATTCTGTTCCCTCAACGACAATCCTGAAAGTTCTGCCCCTAATCTCCTTCCCGCAGATCTCACACTCCATTGCTATCCCCTGCCAAATTTCCAATAAGTTAAAATACTTGAAGTTATATAACTTTAATCGGAGACCCCCGGAAAACGGGTCAAAAAAAGAATAGGGAAGAGAAATATGACAGGCGATATGGTAGAATCTCCAGCCGGGAACGAGGATGTCATGCTCAAGTTAAGATTACTCGAGAGAGAGTATGAAAGGCTTAAAGAACTTTACAAAAGACTTGAAGATGAGAAGAGATATGTAGAATCAGAAAGAATTAGGTTCGAAAGAGAAGTTAGAAGGCTTAGAAGCGAAATTGAAAGATTAAGATCACCACCTCTCCTTGTTGGTACCGTTTCAGATGTGCTGGACGATGGACGGGTTGTCGTAAAAAGCTCTACGGGACCAAAATTCCTTGTAAATGTTTCACAGTATGTAGATCTTTCAGAACTGAAACCCGGAGCAAGGGTTGCAATGCATCAGCAAACCCTCGCAATAATAAGCATACTTCCCACCCCGAAAGACCCTATGGTCTATGGATTCGAAGTTGAAGAGAAACCCGAGGTTACATACAGCGATATCGGTGGGCTTGACAGGCAGATCGATGAAGTGAGAGAAGCTGTTGAGCTACCCCTGCTGAAGCCAGAGGTGTTCGCTGAAATCGGAATTGAACCACCGAAAGGTGTACTGCTTTACGGTCCACCTGGCACAGGAAAAACGCTCATCGCAAAGGCAGTGGCAACTGAAACAAATGCCACATTCATCAGAGTCGTCGGCAGTGAACTCGTTCAGAAATACATCGGAGAGGGTGCAAGACTTGTTAGGGAGGTCTTCGACCTCGCAAGAGAAAAGGCCCCGACAATACTCTTCATTGACGAAATAGACGCAATAGCCGCAAGAAGAACCAACAGCGATACCAGCGGTGACAGGGAAGTACAGAGGACATTAATGCAGCTTCTGGCTGAAATGGATGGCTTTGATCCAAGAGGAGATGTGAAAATCATCGGTGCAACAAACAGAATTGACATACTGGATCCAGCAATACTCAGACCTGGCAGATTTGACAGAATAATCGAGATACCGCTTCCAAACCCAGAGGGTAGAGAACAGATCTTCAGGATACACTCAAGAAAGATGAGACTCGCAGATGACGTGGACTTCAGCAGACTTGCAGAGATGACAGAAGGTGCAAGCGGTGCAGATATAAAGGCCATCGTGACAGAGGCAGGCATGTTCGCAATAAAACAGGAAAGAGCGAGAGTAACAATGGCTGACTTTGAGAGAGCAGTCGATAAGGTCCTGAAGAAGGACAACAAACCAGTAAGCTTTGAAGCAAAAGGTGTAATGTTTATCTGAGGCCGGGGGTCTCCCCCAGCTATTTTGGAAATATTTTAAAAACATTTATCATGAATTATATCCGGTGAGCCGATGATACCACCCAAAGAGCTGCTGAAGAAGACCCCTCCATTCAGCTATCTGACAGAAGACGAAATTGACGAGATCATAAATTCCATGGAAATAAACGCATTTGAAGAAGGGGAAACAATAATCCCGAAAAATACTGTTCCAGGTCAAATATTCTACATTTACACTGGCAGAGTCCTCATCAAAAATGACCATGAAGAGATCCTGTCTTCAGGAGAGCTGTTTCCAATCTCAACCATAATGTCAGAAAATGACTATTTTGACGCCGATGCTGTGGCCATAGAGGACACGGTGTGCTACATATTCGAAAAACAGCTGATTAAAAAGGTTGCTTTCAAAAATAGCAGATTTAAAAAGTTCTTTGAGGTCTTCAGAGAGAAAAAGTTCAGTGAGCTTGCATTCGATAAGGCAATAGAAGAAGTATTCCTCAAACCGGTCTCAGTCCTCATTTCCAGACCTCCGGTAACCTGCTATCCAAGTTATTCTGTAAAAGATGCAGCAGAAGTTATGCTGAAGAACAGAGTGGGGAGCGTTGTGGTTACAGGGGGAGGAAAACTGTCAGGAATATTCACAGACACTGATCTGAAGAGAGCGGTTTCTCAAAAAGACATAGATGCACCTGTTTCAGACTACATGACACAGAACCTCATAACTTCTGAGATTGAAGACCCAGTTTTTGAAGCGTACGTAAAAATGATGGAAAACGGAATCACACATCTCGTAATCACCAGAAACGGAAATCTTGAAGGGGTAATTTCAATAAAGGATATTCTGTCAATATTCGAACCATTCGCAAAAATTGTAAGGCTTTACGCCGAGATGAGAAGGGCCAAGGACTTTGCAGAAATGAAAGAGATATTCGGTGAGGTGAAAAGAGAGATCAAGGTGCTTGCGTTAAGAGGCCTTTCATTCAAGGACCTCTCCAGAATGATAAGCTCGATCTATGACTGGACGTACGTCAAGGTTCTTGTCGAGCTGTCAGAGGAATTTTCCCTGAAGAAAAGCTTTTCGTGGATAAACATGGGAAGCAGTGGAAGGAGAGAGCAGATAATCGCCACAGACCAGGATAACGCAGTTATAACCGAAAACGGTTTGCCTGAAGATTTTCTGGAGGACGTGAACGACGCCCTCGATTATATAGGAATCCCGAAATGCAGGGCAGGATACATGGCAGTTAAATGGCACTACACCATTGATGAATGGAAAAAAATGTTTTCAGAATGGTTTTCCAACACGACACCAAAAAACCTGCGACTTCTGACAGTTTTCCTGGACATGAGACACATGTTTGGTGATAAAAAACTGTACGACGAGCTTTTTGACCACATACTTGAAATCAAAAACAAACAGACAATGAGGTTTCTCGCCCTCGATGCGGTGGCTCTTGAACCACCCATAGGGTTTTTCGGAATAAAAGATCTCGAAAAAGGCATAGACCTGAAAAAACATGCGATATATCCTATTGTGAACGCCGTGAGGGTCTTTGCCATAGATAACAACATACAGGAACCGAATACTCTTGCCCGCATTTCTCACCTGATAGATGTTTTCGGAGAGAGCCGGGCAGAGGAGCTTAAAGAATCATTCGAATACATCCAGAATCTGAGGCTGAAACACCAGATTAAATCCGGAGATAACGTGATAAAATACGACGAGCTTGAGAAACTCGATGTGGCTATCCTGAGAGAGAGTCTCAAAATAATAAAGAATTTCCAGAAATTTGTAAAAAGCTATTACGGAGTTGACAGGATTTGAGAGAGGAAAAATTCGTGGTGGTTGATGTTGAAACCACAGGACTGAACATGAAAAAGGACAGAATAATCAGCATAGCGATGATTCCAATGGACGGTCTCAGAATACAGATGAACGACGTGTTTACGGCATACATAAGACCGGAAAACGTAGATGATCTGAGCATAGCCTCCGCCAAATACCACGGAATTATCCCGAAGGATATTGAGGATGCCCCAGATTTCTGCTCATTATCCCACAAAATTGAAGAGATGCTGCAGGAGAGAATAGTTGTCGGGCATGGAATCACGATTGATATAGAATTCCTGGAAAAAGAATTCAAAAACTGCGGTAAACACGTAAAAATAGAAAGATTTCTGGATATCGCCATGATGGAGAGAGTCATAGGCGAAATTTTTGGAGAAAGGCCGAAAAACGAAGACCTCACACTTGAAGCTCTCGCAAGAAAATACAACGTCGAAATGAATTACAGGCACAGCGCTCTTGCGGATGCACTAATCGAAGCACACATATTCCAGATTCAAGTTATGCGGCTTATAAAATACGGAATAAACACATTTGAAGCCCTGAATTCATTTATACAGAGAGTCGGACTGGACAAAGGAAGTTTCACATTTTGAAGATTACGGGTGGAAATCATTAAGAATTAAACAGCTCGTTTTCCATTCATTTAATAATTTTTTGCTAAGTAATGATAAATTGCGAAAAATTTATATTCTTAATTATTTTCAATTGACGTAAGGTGATAGAATGCCATGGCCTCCAAAAGCGTTTTGGATAGGTGTAGTGCTGATGTATGGCTACACATTCCTGATGTGGGCCATAGAAGCGATGACAGGGCTGAACCATGTATGGATCGGACCAGTGCTTGCTCCGACGATATACGCCGGGGTAATAGAGACGATGATAATGCCACCGCTTGTGGCGTTCATATACTTCTACCTGGCGGAGAGGTCTGAAAAGGCGAGAGGTGGTGGCTGATGGACCCAACGGTTGTAGGTATTGCAGCTTTGTATTTCATAGCAACCATAGGCATCGGTTGGTGGAGCAGAAAGATGCTGAAGAGCGCTACAGACTATTATGTGGCAGGAAGACAGATAGGCAGCTTTGTCAATGGGCTTGCACTGACATCGACGTATCTAAGCCCGGCTTCAATGCTCGGTTTGCCTGCCTTTGTCTTCATCCTCGGTTATCCGTTCTGGTGGGCAATGGCAGCAATCATACTGGGTATGGGTCTTGCCACGTTCATAACAGCAGCACCTCTCAGAAAATACGCTCCAACAAGCTTTGCAGATTACTATGCAGACAGGTACGGAGATGACAGGCTGAGATGGCTGATTGCCATAATTGCTGCATTCGGGGCAATACTGTACATCACGCTTTCGATAATCGGAATGGCGCTTTTCCTCCTGGCAATTCTTAAAGTGAAGTACATCTACGGCGTCATCATCGGTACGGTAATCGTCATGCTGTACGTTATATGGGGAGGAATGATCGCCACATCATGGAACTCAGCATTTCAGGCAGCATTGATGACCATAGCGTCGGTCATTGCAGGAATTGCCCTCGTGATGAAGTTTGGCGGTCTCGAGATGTTTCATCAGACGGTTCTTCAGAGCAAACCAACATTTTTCAACAGTCCCGCAGATCCGAAACCACCACACCCGTTTACAGGAACATGGATCGGACTCGCAGGTTGGTTCTTCGTCTGGCACTTCGGATTTGCCGTAATGCCATACACGGTCGTGAGGTTTTTCACAGCAATGGACATCAGAACGGCAAGAAGGAGTGTCTTCTGGGCTGCACTTTTCGGAGGTATATTCTACATCGGCCTTGAACTTATCGGTGCTGGAGCAAAAGCGGCAATTGAAATGTACCATCCACTGGCTCAGGAAGCGGGCAACAATGCGCTGAAAGTAATGGCACTTATCCAGCAGCAGTACGGTGTGGGAACGCCTCTCGACTATTCACTGATAGCGGCAGTTGAAGCGCTTGGAAACCCGTTCGTTCTCGGTGTGCTTGCAGCAGGAGGTCTTGCCATTGCAATGTCAACAGCAGCAGGATGGGCGATGGTCGTCAACACTCTGTTCACAAGAGACATCTTCGGCCTGCAGCTGAAAAGCAGATACGTACAGGAGAAGCCGATCACCGTTGCAAGAATTGTTTCAGCAGTATTCCTGCTCGTGAGCATGCTGCTGGCAATCAACCCACCAGCACTGATCCTTGATCTCTCAGGACTGGCATTCATTGCGCTCATAGCATCACTCGGCCCCGGACTCATACTCGGTCTCTGGTGGCCAAGAGCAACGAAAACCGCAATGTGGACGACCGCAATAGTGATGTTCTTCCTTCACATGTTCGCATGGCTCTACGCAAAGAATGTGCTTGGACATCATGCATGGTTCTTCCTGAACCAGGTACTCTTCGGCGACAACAAGGCAGCATGGCTCGTAACACCGCATCAGGTCTGGGCAGTTCCGGTGGGATTCCTGCTGTTCATCATAGTGTCCCTCCTGACGAAGCCCACTGAAGAAGAGAGGGTGAGAAAGTACTGCTACGAGCTTGTCGAGGAAGCTTAAAATTTTTTACATTTTTTATTCTCTGAAGCCATTTTCTCCAACAAGCGGAACGAATCTCACCGCCCCCCAGTTTCTTGTTTTAATCTGGCCATATTCATCCCTGTCAACCACATACAGGTGCTGAATAAAATCACCCACAGGAATAACCATCCTCCCACCGTTTTTCAGCTGCATCAAAAGCTTTGCTGGAATTCTTGGAGCTGAGGCAGTAACATATATTTTATCGTACGGTGCCTCAGGCTCATAGCCGATGCTTCCATCCCCCACAACGACCTTCACATTGGTGTAGCCAAGAGCTTCCAGTGTTTTCCTCGCCATATCTGCAAGCTCCGGAATTCGCTCCACGCTTATGACAGCACCGTTCTCACCCACAATTCTGGAGACCACTGCAGCATGGTATCCGCTTCCGGCTCCAACCTCGAGGACCTTATCACCCTCTTCCAGGTCAAGAAGCTCACACATTATTGCAACCATGTGGGGTGCACTTATTGTCTGACCGTGCCCAATGAGGAGAGGATAATCATTGTACGCCTCGCCTCTTACTTCAGGAGGGACAAAAAGATGCCTCGGTACCTCAAGCATAGCTCTGGCAACTTTTTCAGATAAACCAATCTCTTTTTTCAGCCGTTCTACCAGTCTTTTTCTCTTTTCAGAGTACTCATCCATAACGCTCTCTCCACGTCAGCAGGGGTATCAATATTGATTACAGTGCTCTCATCCAATATTATCTTTTCTTCCTCCTGCTCGCCAAAAATGGGATCGAAAACGTTAATGCCCACATGCCTCCCATTCGGATACACAGTGGTCAGTGCAGGTGTGTCCACAGCAAAGTAATGGGAAAGCACCCTGTCTACTATCCCCCCCACAACATAATACAGATCAGAATTGAGAGTCAGCACGGGGTGAGTTAACCCGTACTCTGCGAGAGCTTTCTGAACGTCCCGCATGTATCCAGTTCCGTCACCCCGAAATACCTCAAATCCTCTGTCCATCAGATACCTCTCAGTTTTCTCGGTAAACCTCGACGTTACAAAAATGGCTTCAAGTCCAGCCCGTTCAACTTCATTCACAGCCATGTCTATTAGCCGGACTCCATTGATTGATAGCATGGGCTTCTCAACATAACCCATTCTGCTTCCCTTTCCCCCGCACATTACAATTGCAGTGAGGCCCAGACTATCACCACCGAAAGGAGGATCAGGCAGTTCAGCGCACCCACCATATCTCCGTTGATCCCACCGTACCGTCTCCTCAAATATTTCTGAAACAGCACAAGAAGAACAGCATAAACCATGAGAGAAACAACAACGGACAGAAGGTCGAACAGCATCAGAATTCCAGAGATGAACAGTGTCAAAACGTAGGAAATCCAGTCCCGCCTTTTCCTGTTTCTGGTAAATTCAGATACCATGCCTTCCCACAGTGGCTTTTCTGAAAGCATAAGGTGGAGCATACCCTGCTTTGCAAGAACCTGGCCAAGAACCATGGAAAGCAAATACGTTTTGAAGTCCATCTGTCCAAACAGAGCAATTAAAAAAACAGCATATGATGCAACGGCGATCACGCCACCCGTACCGATATTCAGGTCTTTCAGAGCTTTAATTTTTTTCTCGGGTGGAGCGAAAAGGGAGTCAAAGAAATCCGCGAGCCCATCAATGTGATTGACCCCCTCAATCCCGGCATAAACAATAAAGGCCAGCATACCGAGATTGAGCATAAAAAGAGGAAAGCCCATCACACCCACAAGCACTCCGATGATAGCGCCGATTACTGGCATTATATACAGATTATTCGTGAGATCTTCAAAATCACCTCCCATACGCAGTGTCGTGAAAAAACTCAGACCTGCCCTCAGCGCATCCACATAAACTCTTTCCACTTACGATTAAAATCCTTGCGCAAGAGTTTAATAAATCGAAAGCGTCAATAAGAGTATGCTTTCAGGAAACATGCTCAGAGTGCTGGCACTGCTTGAACACGGAGATATGGATTTCACCTCAATAAAAAAATCAGTCCGAATCTCCGAAAAAATGCTTGAAAGCGTTATTGCAAGACTTGTGGAGCAGAATTTTATTAACAAAGAGGGAGAAACATACAGACTTACTGAAAAGGGCTTTGAAGTGCTGAAAAAGCAGAAAGCATGATAGCCGAGTACGAAGCGAATGGAGAAAAGGTCTTTCTGCTAAGAAGGATTATAGAAATAAGAATAGAAAAATCAATTTACGAAAAACTGAGCAGAAAATACTCGAAGGAAGAAATAATACAGTACTCTGACGAAAAGAGGGTGATACACCATACAACAAAACGGAACCTTTACTACATCTCCGCACAGCTGGGAGTGCCTCTGCTGGGACATGCTGCATTTGGAATAATAGACAGAGGAACAAACCTCCTCCAGATACGACCGATAACGGGGTGCAATCTCAACTGCATTTTCTGCAGTGTTGACGAGGGCAGGGGGACCAGAACCAAAGCCAACGACTACATAATCGATCCGGATTATCTTGCTGAATGGTATTCGAAGATCGCCGGATTCAAGGGAGAGGGTGTTGAAGCACATATCGATGGGCAGGCAGAACCGTTACTGTATCCATATTTCACAGAACTAGTGGAAAAACTCAGATCATTCAGGGAAACCGAAGTCATCTCGGTTCAGACGAATGGAACACTTCTGGGTGAGAAGACAATCGACAGTCTTGAAGGAAAAATTGACAGGGTGAATCTCAGCATAAGCACGCTTGACGAAGAGAGAGCCAGAAAAATTTACGGTGTGAGATATCCGGTGGAAAAGGTCAAAAACGTTGCTGAGATGATTGCAAACAGCAAAATAGACCTCCTCATTGCACCGGTATGGGTTCCAAGGGTCAATGATGAAGATATCGAAAAAATAATTGAATTCGCCCTGGACATTGGTGCAGGCAAGAAGTGGCCCCCTCTCGGTATACAGAAGTACATACCTTACAGAGGGGGGCGAAAACTCAGACACGTGATGTCTTTCAGAACGTTCTACGACAGACTGCGGAAATGGGAGGAGGAATACGGGGTAAAACTCGTCCTAAGCCCGAAGGACTTCGGAATAGAGAAGAGAAAAAGATACCCGTCAGAGGTCAAAAAAGGGCAGGTATACACGGGAAAAATCATAATGGATGGCAGGAATTTTGGTGAGAAAATTGCCGTGGTTAAGGATAGAGTGGTTACGGTGATAACAGACAGGCCGGTAGGAGAGCACGTTAAATTCAGAATAATCAGGTCGAAGGACGGAATATACTTAGGGGAGGAGATATGAAACATCTGGAATTCAAGGGAAAGTTTGCCGAGAAGCTGTTAAAGGGTGAGAAAACGTCCACAATCAGAAAGAGAGTCTACGTAAAACCTGAAGAACTTGTTTACGTGCATAGCGGAGGAAAGATTATCGGAAAAGCAAGAATAAAGAACATAAGGCAGATCAGCTTCAGCGAAATTGATGATGAAATTGCCAGAAAGGAGGGGTTTTCAAGCGCAGATGAGCTTCTTCAAGAGCTGAAACAGTACTACTCTCAGGAAGAGAATCTGTATCTCATAGAATTTGAGTTTACGCCCTTCGAAACCCCGGTAAATCCTGCAGAACTGTACTACAAAAATTCAGATTTAATGGAGATTGCGAAAAAAGCGTTAAAGAGTGATGGGCTGAACGACAAGGAAAAGAAAGTAATCGAACTATTTCTCAGGACAGGAAGCATAAGAAAAACTGCCCTCAGGTTAGGGGGACTCTGGAAGAGGGGAGAGGTGAGGGATGTGCTGAGAAAAGCCTGCACCATAATTAACGAACAAAAATGAGAAACTTTTAATAAATTCACTTCAAGATCACACCATGAACCTTATTCTTCTCGGACCTCCGGGAGCCGGAAAGGGAACGCAGGCAAAAAGAATCGTTGAAAAATATGGCATTCCCCAGATATCAACGGGAGATATGCTGAGAGATGCGGTTGCAAAAGGTACAGAGCTCGGCAAAAAAGCGAAAGAATACATGGACAAGGGAGAGCTCGTTCCTGATGAGGTTGTCATCGGCATTGTGAAAGAAAGGTTGATGCAGCCTGACTGTGAGAGCGGATTCATTCTGGACGGTTTTCCAAGAACAATAAACCAGGCAGAAGCACTTGATGACATTCTCGACGAGATGAACAGAAGGATAGACGCTGTGATAAACATTGCAGTACCCGATGAAGAGATCCTGAAAAGAATCGTCTACAGAAGGATCTGCAAGGAATGCGGAGCGGTGTACAATCTGATATACAGTCCACCAAAAGTGGATGGGAAGTGCGATAAATGTGGAGGAGACCTCTATCAGAGGGACGACGATAAAGAAGAGACAGTAAAAGAAAGGCTGAGAGTGTACAGAGAGCAGACTGCCCCACTCATAGATTATTATTCAAGAAAGGGATCACTCAAGAACGTCGACGGAACGAAGAATATTGAAGAAGTGTGGAACCAGATAGTGGAATTGCTCGAGAGCATTAAAGAGTGATGCGCTCCACAGATTCCCCCTCTCTTTTTTCCACAATCCAGGAATACACCACTTCGAGAACCTTTCTGTGCTTCCTGAGAAAATGGTCCCCGTTTTTCACATTAACGAATTTTTTAGGCCTTTTAGCATGCCTGAAAAGTTTCGCACCCTCTTCAAAAGGCACAATTTCATCGTGTTCACCATGAACCACAAGAACGTTCCTTTTCGGAATGGAATTTTCGGGTGCGAGAATCTCAAATTCTTCTCTGAATTTTTTCTTGAATGATTCCAGACTCTCAAGTCCTCTGAGTGTTCTTTTAAGAATTGCGTTGGAATAGATATCCTCAAGGAGTCCGTCTTCGAATATTCTGGCACTGAATGGCGAGGCAATTATGCTGTAAGTGTCTGCGTTATCAATACCGTATGCAATGGCGCCCCCCATGCTGAAGCCCACAAGGTGCACCCTTTCAAAATTGTCCACAAGATTTTCAAGATCTTCCTGCCAGGATAACAGGCTGAAGTCACCTTTACTCTTCCCGGTCCCGGAAAAATCAAAAACAACTGCAGCTATTCCCCTTTTTGAAAAAAATTCTGCCATCAAATCGTAACTCTTGTCAATAGCAGAACCCTGCTCATAAGGCAGTCCGTGGCAGATTATAACCGCCTCATCGACATTCAGCCTGACATGGTTCCTCCCCAGCATCAAATCCAGTTTCATTTAAGCCCCACCAGCTCTTCAAGCTCCTCAAGCTCGCTTTCAAGTTTTTTAAGCTCCTCTCTCTTCTTTTCAACGAGCTCCTTAACGATATCCTTTATATCGAGACTGAGCTTGTAACTCTTGAGCGGTCTACCTTTACCTTTTCTCTTGATTTCCTTCTCCTTGATCCACCCGAGGTTCTTGAGTTCCTTCATTGCAAGACTGACTTCAGGCTGCCTCAGATTAGCCTCACGTTCAATATCCCTCGAAATTGTTTCTCCAACCTTTGAAAGATAAACCACGACTCTGGCAATATTCCTGTTTAAGCCTGCTTCAGCTAAGAGCTCCACAAGCCTTTCATCCTTATCGGATAACTCCATAATATCACCTCATTATTATTTTCCATGATGATATAAATATTTTACTATTTATTGTTTTATTCAAAACACTCCAGTATACTCGAAATGTTTTTCTACCCGTCAGGACAAAGGAGAAGGGATGAAAGTTCTTGCTCTTGGAGGTTCAATTCTTTTCGGAGACTTCAAAACCAGCAAAATTTCGGAGTTCGCAGACGTGGTTAACGAATTCGACGGTAAGCTTGTCATAGTTGTAGGCGGTGGAAAACTGGCAAGAAGATACATAGAGATTGCAAGAGATCTGGGAGCAAATGAGACCCTGTGCGATATGATAGGCATTGATGTCACCAGAGTGAATGCAAGGGTTTTCTCCGCATCCCTACGTGATGCGTCAAGCAAGATTCCACATTCTCCCGAAGAAGTGGAAATCCTCCTCAGGACGTGCAAAAAGGTTGTCATGGGCGGCACTTTTCCAGGGCACACGACCGACGCCACGGCGGCCATTGTGGCGGAATTCTTAGGAGCGGAAGAGCTTTTAATCGCTACTTCGGTGGACGGTGTTTACAGTTCAGACCCAAACAGGAATCCTCAGGCCCAGAGATATGAAAGGCTTACATCATCAGAGCTTGTCGAAATCGTCTCCAGAAGCGAAATCAACGCAGGAAGCAGCAGCGTTGTCGATTTGCTTGCGGCCAAGATAATTCAGAGAAGCAGGATTAACGCAAGGGTTTTTCTGGGAACTCCTGAAAACCTGAAGAAGGCGTTAAAAGGAGAAAAAATTGGAACTGAGATTATTCCTTGATCTCCCATCCACCTGTGTCCTCTTCCTCTTCTTCGCCCTCTTCCCCTTTCTTTGAAAACCTGGAATACGCAAGTATTGCAACTCCTGCCCCGATAAGGGCAACTCCTGCCAGCAATGTGGTATTCACACCGGAGCTGTCGGAATTCCCGGGCTGTGCAGTACCTGTCGGAGAGACCTGGGTCTGGTCAACTTCTGCCTGGAGCTGGAATACGCTGCCGGATGAGACGTTATCAGTTCTGTAGACCCTGTAAACGACTCCTTCTGAGTTAGTAATGGTGTTTTCCTGAACAAAGTTCTCTGGAAGCTGAACTTTGATGAACTCAGGCGAGATTACTCTCAACACTTTTGCAGGGTGATCCACGATCAGGACCGGGTCAGCACCGGTAAAGTACATGAATGCAAGAGTGAATGTTCCGTTGGGCTGAACCGTGAGATTCTCAATTTCTATGTAGTCTTCACCCTGAGTGACATTCTCAAAATAAACACCAGACTGTGCAAGTGTTTGCTGGTCCACGAAAAGATGGTCCACACCCTCAGGCAGTTTCTTTGTGAAGTTTCCGGAGAAGTACTTATTGCCGGTATTTCTGAGGTTAAGAACCTCCATTACCACGAAGAAGCCATTGCTGTTATCATAATTCAGTATGTAGTGTATATTGTCTGCCTCAATAACTGATACATCGTCAGTTTTTTCAAAGTTCACAGTCAGGGATTCGGTTTCAGGAATTACAATGTTGGCAGTATACCTGAGGTCTTTGTAATCCACTATCACATGGTATGTTCCATTTTCAAGATTGTCGATTAGCAGAGTGCTGTTCTGGACAGTAAATTCCTTGGAGACATTCTGATTCTCGAGGGAAATAAGCCTGACAGTTACGTTTCCACCGTCATACCCTTCAAGCATTATCTCGAAAGCTCCAGCCACTGAAACCAGGGCGAGTATAACCATTACGGCAGCCAATCCTTTCATATTACCTCATTTTTCGAAAGATATTTAATATTTTGCAATAGATGTCAAACTATGTCAAAAGTGTTTTTCACCCCTGCAGATGTTGAAATAACAGACCCAACAAGGTGGTATCAGCCCGATAAAAGTCTGGTCTCACGGCTTGAAAGATTGATTGAAGAAAGCAGTATTCTGGATAACATCGACAAAGGAGATATTGTAGCCGTTAAAACCCATTTCGGAGACAGAGGTACAACGAAAATGCTCAGATCACTTTTTGTGAGAAAGGTCGTTGAGAAAATTAAAGAGAAGAAAGCAAAAATCTATGTAACCGAGACAACAGGGCTTGGCCTGACAAGAGACAGGACCACGGCCATAGGCAGAATTGAGATTGCCGAAGAGAATGGATTCACATCCCAGACTGTCGGAGCACCGATAATTATCGCAGACGGGTTGAGAGGTTTTGATGCGATCAGGGTTAGACAGAATGCCAGGCACCTGAAGGAAGTGCATGTTGCGAGGGCCATAGCCGAGACAGATTTTGTCGTTGCAGTTACTCACTTCAAACTCCACATGAGAGGAGGAGTTGGAGGAAGTTTGAAGAACATCGGTGTTGGGTGCGTGACGAAAACGACAAAGTTTGACATACACCTGCCATCCCCGCCAGAGATCGATAAGGAAAAGTGCACGGAATGTGACAGATGCGTCGAAATCTGTCCCTTTGATGCCATTGAAAATTATTCAATCGACCTCGACAAATGTCTGAAATGCCTGGGATGCGCGGAGGTGTGCGAGGAAAGGGCAATAAAGCTCGGTCCCTGGCTTGATGGGGATGACATTGCCGAAAGAATAGTTGAGGCGGCCAAAGCAGTGATCGATACCGTGGGAAAAGGGAATTTCGCATTTCTGAATTTTGCAATTGACATAACTCCACACTGCGACTGCCACCCCTACAGTGCCCCACCCCAGGTGTCAGACATAGGCGTTTACGCCTCGAACGACATAGTCTCCATCGACACGGCAAGTCTAGATGCCTACAAAAAGGAAAGCCTGACCTCCAAAGCGCTCATAAAGGAAAAATTCTGGAGCTGGACTTCTCCCGAAAGACTGGTTGAGTATGCCGAAGAACTCGGACTAGGTAGCAGAAGATATGAACTGGAAGAGATACCATAGACAGATAATAATCCCATTTTTTGGAGAAGAGGGGCAAAAGAGGCTTGAAAAAGCAAGAGTAATCGTCATTGGGGCCGGAGGATTAGGCAGTCCGGTAATCACATACCTTGCGGCTGCCGGTGTTGGCAGAATAGGCGTCGTTGATCACGACAAGGTTGAGGTAACGAACCTAAACAGGCAGACAATCCACGCAGGTAGGACAGGAGAGAACAAAGCAATATCCGCCGTAAAATACATACACCAGCTCAATCCAGAGATTGAAGCTGTAGCGTATCCGTTCATGCTATCCCCAGACAATATTCTCGAAATTTTCAGAGACTGGGACGTTGTGGTTTCGTGTGTGGATTCGATGAGGCTGAGATACCTCATAAACGATGCATGCTTCCTGCTCAAAAAACCCATGATCCATGCAGCCGTCTTTGAGACCGAAGGAGAGGCCATAACATTCACATATCAAAATGGAAGCCCGTGCTACAGGTGCATCTACCCAAGAGCAATTGAGCATGAAACTCCTGGAATTTTCGGATTCACCGCCGGTTTCTTCGGTACTATTCAGGCTGCCGAGACGATAAAACTGCTATCGGAGTTTGGGGACATCCTTGAGGGAAGAATGATCAGAGTAGATCTGGCATCCATGGAGTGGTACGAGATAAAGGTTAGACAGAGAGATAACTGTGAGCTTTGCAGTGGAAAAATTAGGGAAATCAATCCAGAGAGATACGGTCATATATAAATACTGGCAGCAATTTTCAAAACATGTATTTTGTGATATTCAGACTTGACGAAGACAAAGAAATCGAGGTCGGCAGGCTTGGCAGAATAAAGTTCAGAAAGGGGTATTACATTTACACTGGCTCTGCAAAAAGAGGCTTCTCCAAGAGGGTGAAAAGACACTTTTCCAGGAAAAAGAAGCTGAGATGGCATGTTGATTATCTCAGTGTAAATGCAAGAGCTATTGAGGCATACAGATGTCTGGCTGACGAACACAGGCTTGCTGAGCTTGCATCAAGCTCCATGGAAGGAATAAAAGGTTTTGGTAGCTCAGACTGCAAATGCTATTCACACCTTTACTATTCAGAGAGCTACCCTGAAGAGTTTGTCGAACAGGCGAAAAAACTTAATTATGTGCTTGCAGAGAGGTTGGATTATGAAGAGTTATGATGAACTGCTTGAAAGGGCTTACGCTCTCCTCCCGGAAAAGGTCACCAGCAGAGATAGGTTTGAAATTCCGAGAGTGAGTGTTCAGAAAGAGGGTAGCAGAACAATCGTAAAGAATTTCGGGTCAATAGCCAAAATGATAAACAGAAGTGAGGAGCATCTTTACAAATATCTTGTAAGATCACTCGGAACCGCAGGTGTTGTTGAGTCCGGAAGGCTCATTCTTCAGGGAAAATTCTCGGAAAGAGAGGTGCAGAAGGAAATCGATGATTATGTCAAAACATACGTCATCTGCAAGGAATGTGGAGCGCCAGACACCGAGTTCGTAAGAGAGGAGAGGGTGCTCTTCGTCAAATGCCTTGCCTGCGGTGCAAAACATTCCGTTAAGGGGTTATGAAATACAGAATGAAGGTGTACAGAGTCAAAGGCGAAGTGCTTGTTGCAGTGTGTGATGAGGAACTGATTGGCAGGGATTTCAGAGAGGGTGAGCTGAAAATCGAAATCAGAGAAGAATTTTACGGTGAAAAAAGTTACGAGGAGAGCGAAGTGAAGAAAATGCTCAGACAGGCCACAATCGCCAACATCTCAGGAGAGAGGGCCGTGAAGCTCGCAATCAGCATGGGAATCGTGGATGAAAACAGAGTTTTGAAGATAGGAGAATGCTGGCACGCACAGATGGTGGTAATGTAGTCCCTACCCAAAAACTTGCGGCAGAAGTACTTCAACTGCTCGAGGAGAACACGATTTCAGAGAAATCGGCTCTCAGAGAGTACTTCAGAGATAAGAACCTGGACTACAGGATCAGAGGGAGCGTCCACGCCTACGTTTTTGAAGTTGCAAAGAGAAGGAACTATATAGATTTCATCCTGCAAAATTCCCTCGGATTCAGGAATCTCGGCAGCGTAAACCCGTTTATAAGGAATTTACTCAGAATTGCAATTTATGAGATGTTCTTCAAGGGTGTGCATCCGGCCCTCGCAACAGACAGTGCTGTAAGGATTGCCAAGGAAATCAGCCCGAAAGCAGCAGGTTTTGTTAACGCAATACTCAGAAACGCCGAAAAACTTGACGTCGAAAGCGAGCTTAGAAAAATCAGAAATAGAAGCAGGAGAAAGTATCTCGCTCTGAAGTATTTTCATCCGGAATGGTATATAAAATTCGCCGAAAAAACACTTCCGGATTATGAAAACCTTCTCATCGCAAACCTCAATCAGACACTCTATGTCAGGGCAAACACCATAAGGATATCTCCAGAAAATCTGTGGAAGGTGCTTGAAGGTCAGGGGGTGAACCTGGAGGAGACTGTTCTGCCAGAGGTCTTCAGGGTCGTGAGCTACAAAAAACCCCTGACCCTGCTTGATGGATACGACAGAGATTTTGTTCTCCAGGACCTCGGTTCAGCTCTTGTGAGCCATGCACTATCTCCCGAGCCTGGAGATGTTGTGGTTGACCTTGCCGCCGCACCGGGATCAAAGACGAGTCACATTTCCGCAATGATGGAGAACAGGGGGAAGATTATTGCTGTCGATAACTCAAAAGAAAGGGTCGAGAGAATGCGCCTGAGAATGAAAAAACTCGGCATAAAAAATGTTGAAATTCATGTGGAAGATGGATCAAAATTCAAGGCTCAGGCTGACAAGGTTCTGCTTGACGCCCCATGCTCATCCACAGGCTCGGTAAGAGGCTACCCGTACGTGAAGTGGAGATACGATGCAAAGAAGTTCCAGTCTCTCCTCAGACTTCAGAGAAAAATGCTCACAAACGCACTGAGAATTGGTGATGAAGTCGTTTACTCCACCTGCAGCATAACATTTGAAGAGAATGAGGGTAACCTGCTTAAACTAAGGGGGCTGTTCAGCATATACGCCCTCAACCTGCCGATTGGCGTTTCAGGAATAGGAAAATACGGGAAAAAAACATTCCCCGACGCAGACAGGGTTGTGAGACTCTACCCACATCTGCACGACACTTCAGGATTTTTCATATCCAGGTTGAGGAAAATCTAACTTTTGAACGTTTGAACCAGCCTTTTTCCGATCATGTATGCTGTCCGGTAAAAGCTTATCGAGCTTTCCGGATTGACAGCCTCGAACGCCTCCTCTACCGGGAGACAGACGGTCGTACAGGCAGGATTTTTCGTAAACCTGAAACCATCCTCAACATTGAAATCAGGGATTGGAATTACGAGAGGATATACGCCCGTAATCTCCTTGCATTTTCTGAAGCCCTGGAGTGCCGGGGTCTGTATGCATTCGTCAGCAGTCTCAAACACAGCCTCAATCTGGACGAATTTGGGCAGAAGAATTCCCGGCAGAAGGTAAAAAAGCTCCGAATAGTACGTGGATGTTGCTGGCATGACCAGACCCTCTGCAGCAAGCTCAATCAGATCTCCGAATTTCAGAGTCTCGTTCTCTGACCGATACATCTCGCCATTGAACTCGAATTTCTTCCTTACAAGGACGTCATTCCGAGACGTGAGAACAAAGACTGTCCTGAACACCCTGCCAGCATCCTTCCGTTCCAGAGTTTCCAGAGAACATTTAACAAAGGTCGAAAAAAAGGCTGAAATGTCCCATGAATCGGAGCTGTACCCGAGATTTTCAACAAAGTCTATATGAACCCGGTAAGCCTTTTTTAAATTATCCAGAGAGCCAATATCCTCAATAACCTGATGATTCAGGAAGCGGTCAGCCAGGAAATACTTCCTCAAAATCCATCTTCTGCCATCGTTTATTACAAATTTTGGCCTCACAAGACTGTATTTGAACGGATTTCTCGTTGTAAACCCATCCTTCAGATAAGTAAGGTCAAATCTCTCCATGCCATAAAGCCTCGCGAGGATTTCACCCACAAGGTTCTCGAAATTTGGCGTCAGAAACTGCCTCCAGAAACCCACGCCAGACAGTTCAGGCAGGCAATCATCCACGTCAAACCCGAATCGATTGAGCAGGTATTTTCTGGCTCTGTAATATGCTCTATCTCTCGACTCCAGCTCCCTCCTCAGATGGTTGATGTTCCTGAGATATTCAAAGACGAACACCATTGAAATTAACCCATCAGGATTTAAACAATTTTCCATTGGATGTAAAACACGGCAATCGGGCCATGAGAACACAGGTCGCAGAACAGCAAAACAGTTATAAGCCCATCCGGACCTCCTGACTGGATGAAAAAGGTGGTGGCAACAGGAACTTTTGACATCATTCACCCGGGGCACATAAGATTTCTCGAAGAGGCCAGAAAGCTTGGCGATTATCTCGTGGTTATTGTTGCAAGGGAGCGGAATGTCAAACATAAGCCGAAACCGATCATTCCCGAAGAACAGAGAGTGCGAGTTGTTGAAGCCCTGAAACCCGTTGATATGGCAATTCTCGGCGATGAAGAAGATATCTTCAAACCGATTGAGGAGTTGAGACCTGACGTGATCGCACTTGGGCATGATCAGCATTTTAATGAGGCATGGCTCAGAGACGAGCTGAAAAAACGGGGCATCAATGCAGAAGTCGTTAGGATACCCATTAGAGAGGAATGTGAGCTTTGCAGCACTGCAAAAATCGTGGAAAGAATTCTCAAAATCGCTCCAGAGCGTTTAAAGCAGATGAAGAGGCTTTGATATTCATGAAAAAGTCCTCAACCGCATTTATCAAGGCACCTATTTTATGAGTTTTAACCTCAACCACAAGCCTGCCATCCTCATACTGGCTTTTCGCCCACTCGAGGTCGTCAGGCATCAGGGCTTTTGAGATAATTTCCGGATGTCCCTCATCGATCACGAGCTTAACTGAGAACAGCACAGCCGATCCACCTCCCTGATGAAGTCATCAACGGCATCATCGCTGATGTTTGCACCGGCAGCAACCACGTGTCCTCCCCCTCTGCCCCCGACTTTCTCTGCCGCAACCCTCATAATCTCGGCAAGATCGAGCTTCTCCGCTATTTTCTGATTAGACCTTGCCGAGACCTTTACCCTGCCATCTTTCTTTATATTTACCGCAATAAATGGCCTGTCCGCAAACAGATATCTTGAAAAAACTGACGCTATCGGTCCTGTGGAGGTGCCATTTTCCATGACAAGATAGCGTATGCATTCTCCTTCCTGAACCTCATGCCTTCTTCTCTCGATTTCCTCATGAATCCCCTCTGTGAACTCCCTCCACAGCTCAAATCCCTTATCCAGAAAGCTTTCATCCCTCAGACAGATCGCCAGACCTATTGCATTCGCTGCCTTTCTGCCAGTGGCATTCACGACCTCGCTCATCATCACGGCGTTCTGTATGAGTTCGGCTTTCAGATAAAATCTCATCCCGGTAAAGTCCTCAACAACACCAGGATAGGAATTCATTTTCAGGATTCTCAGAACTATTCCGTTGGCGAGTTTTCTTTCCTCGTCCCGTGATAGTTCGTCAAATTCCTTTTCACCATCAATGCCAACCTGGCTCAGGAATTCCTCAAGCTCATCCTCCTTTGAATAGAAATCAAGGAAAGGCTCAAGACTTAACCTGAGAACATCTCTGATTTTCCCTGAAATCATCCTCAGACCTTCTTTTTGCTCGATATAGCCCTCCTTAACACCCTCACCAATGATTTCAGCATTTCCTCCGGAAATCTTTTGTTTGTCGCCTATGATACCAACCAGAGCTACAGATGACAGATCTGTGTTATCTCCAAGCTCTTTTGCAAAAACGTATGCTGTTCCACTTGCGGACAGCTCATAGGATCCATCAATTCCTGCAAGATGCGGATTTATGTGAGCAAATTCCTTTTTTGGCTCAATTCTTCCAACAGGAAAGTGGTGATCAACAACAACCACATCTGCATCGATGTCGGAGATAATATCAGGATAACCGCTCCCCATGTCGGCAAAAATAATGAGGTCGTCGTCAACATCAATCTTTTCGTTCAGCCCGCTTAAAAAGGACAGATGAAAGGCCTTACCCATTCTGTAGAGTGCAGCAGAGATTACGGCCCCGGCTGAAATGCCATCAGCATCATAATGGGTATATATTCTCGCAAAATCATGCCCTTCCAGAATTTTTGCAGCTTTTCTTGCCTCAACTCTCAGCATTTCAAACATTGTGCTTAGACGGAAGAAAAGAAATAAAAAAATTGCTGAGTCACTCTTTGAAAGCGGGAATTATCTCTTTTCCAATAAGCTTTATAGACTTCTTTTTATCCGGCCCTATCGGAGAGCCTGCAACAACCTGAGTAACTCCGGACTTTGAAAGCTCCCTGATCCTCTCGATTACCATGTCCGGAGAGCCGCTGATGCTGAAGCTCTCGATCATCTCATCTGTAACTGCCTTGCTGACACCAGGCCAGTCACCCTTTGTGAATGCGTTGTTCAGAGCCTCCCTAACCTTGTTCACGTCATCCATGCTTATGCCGTGCCTCTCGAAAATGACGTCCGGAGAGCCTGCAACTATGAATGCCACAACAATCTTTGCAGCATTTTTTGCCTTTTCAGCATCCTTGTCTACGCTCATTGAGGCATACGCCACTGTATCGAACTGATCCCTGCTCTTCCCAGCCTTGTCCAATCCGGCATCTATGTTTTCCCTCGCAGCCTCAAAGTCTCTCGGGTGTGAGGCGTTTATCAGCACACCATCGCCAAGCTCTGCGGCAAGCTGAAGCATCTTTGGACCCTGTGCCCCGATGTATATCGGTATGTTTCCTGCCTTGAAGTCCATCCTGGCCCCGTTGAATTTGAAAATTTCTCCATCATAATTCACAGGCTTTCCTGAATGAAGGGCCCTTATAATCTCAACCGCTTCCCTCATTCTTCTGAGGGGTTTCTTCCAGCTGATCCCGATCCTGTCGAACGTAACCTTGTCACCTGCACCGATGCCGAGAACTGCCCTTCCATTGCTCAGCTCATTTACGGTCGCTATTGCCGAGGCAGTCAGTGCGGGAGAGATGTGGTATGGGTTTGTAACACCCGGACCAAGCTTTATGCTGTTCGTTTTCAGGGCAAGAATTGTCAGCATTGAGTAGACGTTTCTGTTGTTGTAGTGGTCCGTGATCCAGGTGTATTCAAATCCGCTGTCCTCTGCGAGCTTAACATAGTATTCAAGCTCGTAGTATTTCATATTTGGCACAAACTCGATTCCAAACTTCATAAACTGGCATAATTAATAGAGTGGTATAATCTTTTCGATTTTTATCAATCAATTTCCTCAACCTGGACTCTCCAGAGGGAATTTATCTGGGTTGCAACCCTGGGATTTTTAAAGCCCTTCAGGAGGAGAAAGTCCTTCGGGTAACCGATGAACGGATCAATCGTCCTTTCCTCAACATTGACAACCCAGACCTTGAAACCTGCCTTCTTTACCCTCTCAGAATACCTTGAGAAAAACCTCAGAAATCTGGTAAGTTCGTTTTCTGTTGGAACAACGACCACATATTCCCCGCCAAAACTGGCAGCAACCCGTTCATGAATCTCCAGGTCTTCCCCCACGTCATCAATAAGGGAGTAAAACACCCCGTATTTGTACTTGCCCTTTGAATATACTCTGATCAGCCCATCATCGATTTCATAGCCTTTGAAAAACACATCCGTAACTTCTCTCATAACCTCAATCGAATCAATGAGCTTTTTTGACACCAGGTACTCACTGTACGCATTTTCCAGATTCTCCTCTGTTGGTTTGCACGTATGGATATGTCTGAAGGTGACGCCTTCAACTTTCAACTCTTCAGAGTAATGCAGACTGTTAATTGACGCGGGTACTTCGCACAGACTTTCAACCACCTCGGAAACCAGATGTTCCATCCTGGCCCTATCCACATGCCTCGACAGAAAATGTGACAGAACCGCCCTGTATGCATTCCTTTTGATCTCTTCCACAGTCGTAACCTCTCTTCCAGCCATCAGTTCAGAAACTTTCTTCAAAATCTCTCTAAGATCGTCCATTGATAAAAGTGAAGAACTGAGAGGTTTTAAAGGTTTGGCGGATTTTGTATCGCCTTCACCTCCTCTGAACCATGACCATGTCAGTTGTGAACAGCAAAAACACAGCAAACAGAACCATTCCGCCAAAGATTCTTCCTGCATCCCAGACGATCAGTAGAACGCCTACGACCGACAGCAAAAGCAGAAGGTTTGCCAGCCTTTCGTTGAAAAGATCCGCAATCATGGGAACCTGCTCCAGACCCAGCTTTGCAGAATACTTGTCCATCCATGAAATCATGGGGATTATGTGATACTCCGCACCAATGACTGTGAGAGTTACCCATCCGACAAGATACAGATGAGATACTGAATACCACCCGATGCCAAAAAGGTCTGCAAAGACACCAGCAAGACCAAAGAACAGCGCCGGAATGAAGAATTTAACGCTAATATCAAGTGGGGCAGGGGTTTCAGATTTCCTGGAAAGCGTTAGAAGAAGATTGATCACGAGAACGGTGAAGGCGAGGGAGAAGACTGCTTTTCCGAGCGAAACATAAAATTTCTCGGAGATGTGGTATCCATAAGATGTCACCAGTACTGAGAAGATGAGCATCGGAAGTGTTGCGTACGCAAGCCCTGTGCTTCTGAGTTTTCTCAGTGAAAGCATTGGGAAGAGTTCATAAAGCCCGCCAAACGTCGTGATTCCCACCCATCCAGCCATCATGATGTAGCTGTGAGCCCAGATACTGAATGACGTGATGCCTGAAAAGGCCAGTGTTGCATACAGAATTCCCGCAAGGTAAAACGCCACAGACGTTACAAAAAACGGTACTGCCGGGCTCCTGAGCCTCATGTATCTGAGCGTCACCACTATAACGACTGCAAAAGAAATCGCTCCTGCCAGGTAAAAAATCCCTGAGACAGAGAAAGGAACCGATGACAGAAAGGATGCAATGAGAAGCAGACTCCCGGCATTGACAAGATAATAGCTGAGTTCAGCCAGATTTTTAAGCTTGAGTTCCGTTCCAGTAACGGTTGGTACGAGCTGGTACATCGAACCGATAATGGTCAGGCTCACAAAACCCGCGAGCATCATGTGAGAGTGCAGGGGTCTGACTGGAAATTCCATCAATCCCAAGATACCTGCAAGAGATGATACCAGCAGGTACATTAGCCCGGTGTAGATAAACCTGAGAGGCAGGTTCTCCCAGAAGACCTTTCCCATATTACATCCTCCAGTAAGTGCTACTTCCGGATTCTGACGATCCACTTTTCCCCGTCAAAGCTCGACTCGATCGTATAACCCTGCTCTTTCAGCATGGCCATCAGGGGTTTTGGTTCCACCTCAACCCACACCTCCACCTCGCCCGATTCCCTCAATTTCTGCAGTATCAAGGGTGGCCTCTCGGGGTGGGGTTTCCCCCTGACATCCACTATTTCCATATCAGGTCACCTGGAAAGCGCTTCATTTAATTCATTCTCCTTCACGTAACCCACGACCTTAACTCTCGCCTTAACTCCAAGATCTTCAACGCTCCTTTTGATGGCAAACGCAAGTTGCTGGCCTATTGGGCAGAACGGGGAAGAGGGTCTAAAGATGATATCCACTACATCATTTTCAACCTCAACTCGTTCTATCAGACCCATGTCCCAGACACTCTGTCTTGTATGCGGGTCAATAACGGTCTTCAGCTTTTCAACGACTTCAGATTTTTCCACCATTTTACTCACCATTAAAATTAAGCTCTGCAACAATATATCTCTATCCACTAACTATTTCGGTTCCGCAAACTTTCGTTAAACTTTATATTCTGAATTGAAACAGGCAAAGCAATGCCAGTTATAACACTATACTGGGACGAGCTTGAGAGAATGGTTGGGGTCGATAGAAACACAATACTAAAAAAATTACCCATGCTCGGATGCGATATTGAACGTATAGCTGACGATCACCTTGATGTTGAATTTTTCCCGAACCGTCCTGACCTGTACAGCGTTGAGGGTGTCGCAAGAGCGTTGAGAGGATTCCTCGACATCGAATTTGGTTACAGGGATTACAAGGTGAACGAGGGAAACTGGAAGATATATGTCGATGAAAGTGTCCTGAGTGTAAGGCCAAGAATAACCGGCTGTATCGTCAGAAACATTCACGTTAATGAAGAACTCCTGAGATCCATAATTCAGATTCAGGAAGACCTGCACTGGACGATCGGCAGAAACAGAAGAAAGATGGCAATTGGAATACACGACCTGAACAGGGTGAACTTTCCACTCCACTATACGGCAGTTGATGAGAACTTTTCATTCGTTCCACTCGACTTCGACAGGGACATGAGTGTGAAGGAAATCCTTGAAGCACACCCCAAAGGACAGGAGTACGGCTTCATTCTCGAAAACTCAGAAAAATACCCCATGATCATAGATGCAAAAGACGAGGTAATTTCATTCCCTCCAGTCATAAATGCTGAAAAGACAAGAGTCAGAGAAGGAACCTCTGGACTGTTCATTGACGTTACAGGGTTTGACGAGAACGTTGACAAAGCCCTGAGAATACTCACCGCCATGTTTGCAGACAGAGGTGGAGTTATCGAAAGCGTGGAAATAATCTATCCTGACAGGGTGGAAAGAACTCCAGACATGACTCCAGAAAAGATGAATGTGAGCAAAAGAGAAATTTTCTCCCTCCTCGGCTTCACACTAAACGACGATGAACTGAGACTCGCACTCGGAAGAATGAGATACGGCTTTGAAATCGGTGATGATGAGGTAACTGTAACCATCCCTCCATACAGGGCAGATGTGATGCACCCCTGGGATGTGATTGAAGATATAGCCATTGGATATGGCTACGACAGAATTGCTGCAAGATATCCCCAGACACCTGGTGTCGGAAGGGAACATGAATGGAACAACCTCAAGGATATTGTAAAAGAGATAATGATTGGTCTCGGGTTTACAGAAGTGATAACATTCACACTCACAAATGAGAGGACAATGTACGAATACATGAACAGAACTGCAAGGCCCTGGGACGACTACACCCCTGTTATGCACCCTCTGACCGAGGAGCATACAGTTCTGAGAACCCACATACTCCCTAAGCTAATAGAACTGTTAAGACACAACAAGCATGAAGCGATGCCCCAGAGGATTTTTGAGGTGGGAGACGTCGTCGTGAATACGAAAAACAGACTCAGCCTCGCAGCCTGTGTAACTCACTCGAGAGCCAATTTTGCAGAGATCAGAAGTGTTGTGCAGGCGGTGATGCATGAGCTGGACATCGAGTGGGAAGCTCAGGAAAGTGATGACAGGGCCTTCATAAAGGGGCGGAGAGCAGATATTATCGTCAGAGGAAAAAAAGTCGGGGTCTTTGGAGAACTGCATCCGGAAGTTCTGGAAAGATTCGAGATAACAATGCCCGTGGTTGGGTTCGAGCTGGAACTTTCAAAGCTGTTCAATACTGGTATTCTCATCTGATGTGGTAACAAGAATGCAAAATAAAGTATTACATGATAGTAAATAGACATCTTTTTTTAATAAAAAGACTTATATAGTTTCTTAACGCAGTTAATTGGGTGATCGACATGAAGGTGAGCAAAGTTGAGAGGAGAGATACGGGTATCTGCAAGTGTGGAGACTCATGCTGAGATTGATTACAGAACCGCAATCTGCAGGGCCTGTGATTTCTACAAACCCGGAGACACTCTTGAATGCGCTGGCTACAAAGTGCTGAAATATTTTGTCGAAACAGGCAGACTGACGCTGGAGGAGATAGAGCTTGCAGCATCTCAGGCTTGCAGAAAGGGTCCTGCTGAGGAAGTTCGACAGTAATTATTACGCTTACAATGCAAAAAGCGACACCCTGTATGAACTCGATGATGAAGCCTTTTATTTTTTATTGAACTGTGATGGAAGTAGAAGAGAAGCTGATGAAGAAATCCTGAATTTTTTGATTTCAGAAGAGATTCTTGAGGTCAGTTCAGAAAGCAAGGAGAACACGTATGTTGAGCAGAGCGAACCTTCCCTTAGACACTTCCTCATTTCTGTAACACATTCTTGCAACCTTAAATGTCAGCACTGCTACATCCACCAGAAGATTTCCCATGTAAACGAGGACACGTTCAGGAAAGCAATTGACGAGTTTTACGGTATTGGCGGACTTAAATTGCTTATTTCAGGAGGAGAACCGCTGCTTCACCCCAAAATCTTTACTCTGCTGGAATACGCCCGCAAATACCCGTTCAGAATAGTCCTTATGACGAACGGATATCTCCTGAAGGATAACAGAATGGATAAAATCACAGAACTCGTTGATGAAGTCCAGATCAGCCTGGATGGGTTCGAAGGGCACCGAAAGCTGAGAAATGCCGGATGGGAAAGGCTGATAGATGTCATCAAATCCCTCTCAGGAAGCGTAGATGTTAGCATTGCAACAATGGTTACAAAATACAACATAAACGAGTTTGAAAAGATGAGTAGAGTTCTCGAAAGCCTGAATGTTTACAGATGGAGTATAGACGTTCCCGTTACGGAAAAAGACCTCCTGCCACCTCCAGACAGTATAAAGGAGGTGCTCCAGAATTACGGCTTTGGGAAGAGGAGCTATCCGAGCATCCAGGGGTATGCCTGCGGTACCCATTACTGCGAGATGGATCCCGACGGCAACATTGTAAAATGCGGGTTTTTTGAAGAACCGTGTGGAAACATCAGAAATGGTCTCAAAAATTGCTGGGAAAATCTGAAAAAAAGGTATATCTGGAGACTCGACGAACTTAAATGCTCATGCCAGTATGTGGGCGAATGCAGGGGAGGTTGCAGATACAGGGCTTTGATGTACTCCGGAGACATTCTGGGCTGCGACCCTGTGATGTGCAACATTTACGATGTAAAGCAAATCTGTCAGTAACCAAGTTTTTCCATCATCCGGTGATATTCGTCAACGCTCATGAGGTTGCCGAATGCCCAGCTTACAACCTCGCTGAGGGATGGATGAATGTGCAGCGCATGTAATGCAGCGTGGTACGTAGCATCGAGAGCCATTAGCGTGGCAATCTCCTGAACGAGTACTGACGCTGATTTGCCCGCAATATGGCCTCCGAGAATCTTTCCAGTCTCGCCGTGAACAATCACCTTGGCAAATCCTTTTGAGTTCATGGCAAGACCCTTTCCGGTCGTTTTCAGCTCCTCGAATCCTATCAGTATGTTCTCCCTACCAAACCTCTCCACGGCCTCTTTCTCAGCCATACCAACACTCCCAACCTCTGGCTGAGTAAAAACAGCATGAGGTACAGCAGAATAGTCCATTTTCACTCCGGCATCATGAAAGGCGTTCGCATAGGCTGTGGCCGCTTCTCTGTTTGCCACGTGCCTGAACATGTACCTCCCGTTCGCATCCCCTATTGCGTAAATGCCAGGAACGGAAGTTTCAAGGAATTCGTTGACCTTTATCCATCCTCTCTCATCTGTTTCTATTCCACTCAGCTGGGGTTTCAGAATGTCGGAGTTGGATTCTCTACCCACAGCCACGAGTATTTCTTCACCTTCAATCTTTATTTTCCCGCCTGGACCTTCCGCAACAATGCGCTTTACTTTTCCATTTCCTTCAACGCCTGTAACCCTATGTGATGTAAACAGCTCTGCATGATTCGAAAGCTCTTCCTGTACGATTCGAGAAATTTCCGGCTCCTCGTTTGAAAGAATGCGAGGCATCATTTCGACTATTTTTACATCGCAGCCAGCCCGAGCAAAGAAGTTTCCGTATTCAACCGCAACATATCCTCCACCAACGATGATCATGCTTTCTGGCATGTCTTCAAGCTCAAGCAGCGTGTCGCTTGTCAGAAAGCCCGCATCCCTCAGCCCCTTTATTTCCGGTACCATGGGCCTTGACCCTGAGCCAATAAAGATCTTTTTTGAAGTTATCTCTTCCCCGCTAACCTTTAATGTGTATGGCGCAGTAAAAGATGCCTCTTTCTTAAAATAATCAATGTTTTCCATCTCCTCAAGCGATCTCTCGATCATGCTGCTTTCTCTGCCCACCTTTTCCCTCATCCTCTCCATAATTTTTCTGAAGTTTACCCGAATGTCCCTGACCTCAATAAGCCCGGATAGCCGTTCAGCGTCGTGGAGAATCTCCACAGGAGAAATTACAAGCTTTGAGGGTATACAACCTCTTGTAAGACATATTCCACCGGGTTTATCCTTATCAATAACTGCAACTCTCGCATCAGGCCTATCTCTGAGGAGTCTGTTTGCAATAGATACCCCCGAACCGGTACCTATTATTATCGCATCGTAATTTTTCATGACATATGTTGATTTTGAAAAATATATTTTTTGGGGAGATTCTCAAACCATTTCTGGAGAACAAGATAAAAACAGAAAAAATTTGATATCAGGATTGTTCCATTTTCTTAACTTCCTGGTCTCTGAGAACCCTCCTCAGCACCTTGCCGACTGCTGATTTTGGAAGTTCGTCGACGAATTCGATTATTCTGGGGACCTTGTAGGCTGCAAGTTTCTGCCTGCAGAACTGTTCGATGTCCTTTTCTGAGACCTTTCCCCTGTGTTCGGGTCTCAGGACGATGAATGCCTTTACTGTTTCTCCCCTGTATTTGTCAGGGACACCAACAACAGCTGCCTCCAGTACGGCGGGGTGTTCGTAGAGGACCTCCTCAACCTCTCTCGGATAGATGTTGTATCCTCCCGCTATGATGACGTCCTTCTTTCTGTCCACTATGTAGAAGTAGCCGTCCTCGTCCATCTTGGCCATGTCTCCAGTCAGAAGCCATCCGCTGACCAAGGTTTTTCTTGTTTCTTCCTCCATCTTGTAGTAGCCCTTCATCACCTGTGGGCCGAAGATTGCGAGCTCTCCAATCTCGCCCACAGGAAGGACTTTTCCTTCCTCGTCTATGACGAGGGCGTAGGTATTCGGAATGGGTATACCTATGCTGCCCTCCTTGTTTGTGCCGTAGATTGGGTTGACATGTGTAACAGGAGACGTTTCACTCAGCCCATATCCCTCAACAAGCTTTCCACCGGTTATCCTCTCAAATTCTCTCTTGACCTCAAGCGGCAGTGGAGCAGAACCACTTATACACGCCCTTATACTCCTCAGATTCTTTTTGGGTGTGTCCGGGTGTGTGTTTATTGCATTGAACAGTGTTGGCACCCCAAAGAAGAGCGTGATCCCGTGTTTCTCTATGGCATTCAGTATTCTCTTTATATCTCTCGGGTCAGGAAGCATGACAATCTTTGCTCCCACAGCAATTGGCATGTTCATGCTTGTCGTCATTCCATACACGTGGAAGTAGGGCAGAATCCCGCTTACAACATCCTTTTCGCTGAACTCCGGGAGCCAGTGGATGATCTGATAGGTATTGGCTACAAGATTGTAATGTGTGAGCATTGCTGCTTTTGGCAGCCCTGTAGTCCCGCCAGTGTACTGAAATACCGCAATGTCCTCCTTGGGATCCACCTTTTCAGGGGACGAAATCAGATCAGATTTCACCACGTCAGTCCAGAAGGCTATTCCGTCATCCTTCGGAATGTTCACCTTCTCCTTCTTCAGCCTGTAAAGAAAATTCAGTGGGAAAGGCAGATAATCCTCAATTCTGCAGACTATTATCCTGTCAATTATTCCCTCCTTTTTAAGCTCGTAAACCTTCGAAAATGCATTCTCAACAGCGAAGAAAATTCTCGCCTCGCTGTTTTCAGCTATGTGTCTCAGCTCCCTTTCGGTGTAAAGTGGGTTGGCCTGAACAACAGTTGCTCCGGTTTTGAGAATTCCGTAATATGCAATCACATAGTGCGGAGTGTTTGGCATGTCTATTACCACTCTCGATCCCCTGCCAACACCAAGGCTTTTCAGAAAGCCTGCCACTCTGTCAGAGAGTTCTTTAAGCTCCCCATACTTTAACTTCTTTCCAAGAAAGTCTATTGCAATCTTGTCCGGGAACTTTTCTGCAGTTCTGTCAAGAAGCTCATAGAGTGGAATTTCAGGGATTTCAATTTCAGATGGAACTCCACTGTCATAACTTTTCTCCCAGAACTGGTTGATATCCTTCGGATCAATTTCTGTTATGAGTTTCCCCTCAACACCAAGCATGGGATTAGTCAGATTGCATGATTTAAAAATTTTCCATTATTAATTTATAAAAATATCATGAATTAGTATGCGGAATGAAATAGCATATTTAAAGTTTACCAAAAATCTGAACAGTGTAGTTTCCTAAAATCATTTCCCACCATCAAACCACCTCCACGAATAACTCAATATTCTCTCAGGAGTCAACTTTCTCAAAAATGCTTTATAGGGAGTCTCCAGTTCATCTAAGTTGAGACTCATGTGGGGTCTTTTGTGATTGTACCACTCCATGAATTCATCTACTGTATCGAAATACTTGATTTTAGCTTCCAGCGTTCCATAGAACCTCTCTATCTTTCCATTCGTTTGTGGGTGATTCACCCTACCCACAATATGCTTAATTTCATTCTCTGCAAGGAATTTCTCAAATTTAGATACTCCTTTAGCCTTCTTCTCCCCTGCAGATGCGTAGAACTGAGTACCTCTATCCGTCAGGATTGATTCCGGCCTGCCATAATCATCCATGGCTTCTTTTAGCACTTTTATGGCATTCTCAGATGTTGCTTTATCAAATACTCCGTAACCAGTAATCAGACGGGAAGCATCGTCCAGATAAGCAATTATCCACTTCCCGTTATAGAAAAACCAGTCTGCATGCCATAATTCCATAGAGTGCTTTCTCTCATACCTTATCCACTTTTTACGCTTTTTCTTGTTCTTCTCCTCCTTAGCATAGCCGTTCATTCTCAACACTTCGTGTATTTTGTTCTTGCTTATTCTGTAACCTCTTTCCTTTAAGATTGTTTGGAGAACTACTGCATTACACCTGTACTCTTCATAGGCTTCTTTTATGGCTTCTATTTCTTCTTCTGATAGTTCTTTTTTAGGTCTACCTGGTTTCTTTGGCTTTGGTATTTCTCCAGTATCTTTGTATTGCTTGTAGATCTGATTTACTCTTCTTGGTGTTATGTTTTCGATCTCTGCTATCTCCTTTGTCGGTGTACCCTTCTCTTTCTCTCTGATAATCCATTTTATCGCTTTCTCGTCAAGTTTCACATGGGGGTTTGTTGAAGTGGGAAATAATTTCGGGAAAAGACAAAAAATCTGAACAGCTACCCGGCGAGGACAAAAAAGAGAGTGATGCACCTTACGTCCTCGATGGTTTGTACTTCAGCGCCATTGTTCTCACAAGAGTTAGCGAGAGAATCAGTACGGAGAAAGCAATCAGAATCGTCCAGTCAAAATTCTGCTTGTATAGAGATATCAAAAGCTCCCTTATGGTGAATATCGATGCAAGCTCAGCCATGATGTGGAGCCTGACCCTCTTAAACTCGAGATATTCTGTGAAAGCCTTTGCAAGCTCAATTAGAACGAAAAAAGTCAGTATTTCGGTGATAAGCGTATCGAAGGATGACGGAGACAGTGTAAGTACTGCCTCAGGAATCTGAACAACAATGGAAACCATCTTCACCCCAACGAGCACCGTAACAACCAGGCTCATGAGATAGATCGCAATATCATATACCCGGTTAAGATACTCAAACCTGAGATTCCACATGACGATACATTGTCAGCACGGCTTAAATACTGTTTTGAAAACACTATGTAAACATATTCTACATCGAATTGTTTGGAAAAATTAACATATATACAAATATATGCAAAACTGCTAAATGAAATATTTCCGAGAAAAATCCCAATTATTGTTTCGAAAGATTTAAATATGAAGACAACATAATCATAATTATTGTTGTGGGAAAGGTGTAAAAGCATGAAGTCAAAAATAGGTGAAATAGCGGAAAAAATGCTGGAAAAAGAGGAAATTGTGATTAAAGGCGAAGAAGAGAGAGTCATCGCAGAATTGCTGGAATTTCTCGGTTTAATAGAAAAGCATGAAAACGGGCTTTACAGAGTGACTGAAGAAGGCAAAAAATTCCTTGAACTCGAACGCTGAAATTTTTCCAGCAGCAAGGACGTTTCCAGCACCTTCTGCAACAACACATTATGGCACCTTGATAACCCATGCAACGGAAAAACACACAGTATCAGCTCACAATCCGGTCAGTTCAAAAGATTGAGAGGTGTAGGTTGATGGATCAGCTATGCACCCGAAACAATCTTTACAACGTCTCCGTTCTGAAGTTCATGGTCTTCTGAAATTCTGATCTTTCTCTTTGCATCAACGGCATAGATATAGTTTTTCCCAATGTCCGTGTGGATTCTGTAAGCAAGTTCTCTGGGCGTCGTTCCCCTTTTCACGAGCATCGCATCCGGAAGAACATTGCCCTTGCTGTCAGTGTACCTGTTCTCGTCCTCGACGGGATACACCACTATGTAACCCAGCCTATCAAACACAATCCTGTTTATCGCCTCCTGAACTCCCGTCCCCCCATATTTTTTCATGAAGGCTCTTATAGTCTCGAGAGCCTTTTTCTGCTTTTCATTCAGCTCTTTGACGATCTCAAAATCTTCATCTCCCGGCAAATACCGGACGTATCCGTTCTGGCTTGCAGTCCTCAACGTGAGTTCGAATATTGCCGAACAGATGACTGCGCCAGAATCCATGAATTTCTTTATGTTACCCTCTGGAGCCTTATCCGCCTTGTTCGCAGCCACGAGGATTTTGAATCTCCTATTCATCAGATTTTTTGCAAAGTTTAGCAGATCATCGTCCGAAAATTCATTGAACTGCTTTCCGACATCTCTCAGACCTTCTCTAACAGTAAGCTCATCGAAGCCAAGACCTGCAAGCTGCTCGTGTATGTATCTGGCGGGATCCTTCTTCTCCATCTGTATTCTCCTGACCATCTTGTCCCAGTTTTTCTTCAAAATGCCGAAAAGCCACATGTAAAGCTCCTTTTCGAGAAAGTCAACGTCCTCAAAAGGATCATGCTCTCCCAGACCGACCTCATTACCCTCAATGTCTGTCGAGCCTGATGCATCCACCACGTGGATTATGGCATCTGCCTGTCTGAGGTCATCGAGAAACTCGTTCCCCAGCCCCCTTCCCTTGTGAGCGTCCGGTACAAGACCGGCAACATCAATCAGCTTAACAGGTATAAACCTCCATCCATCAATGCAGTTACCGCATGGATAAACCCCAAGCTCCCTGCACGCACACTCAACCCGTACATGGGCCACGCCGACGTTTGGCTCAATCGTTGTAAAGGGATAATTCGCGATCTCCACATCAGCCATGGTTGCAGACTTGAAAAAAGTGGATTTTCCCGCATTTGGCTTTCCGGTCAAACCTATTTCTATCACTTCAAACCCCTCCGGGTATACTCCCCGTGTTTTCTCGAACCTATGAGGTCCTTAACTATTTCACTCTCCTTCAAAAATTCAGCATACTCCTCACTTATCTCCCCAATTTTGAGAAAGTATTCAATAACCTCATGAGCCTCATCAACACTCTGACACCTTTCTATGTGATCAATGACCGAAGGCAGAATGTCGCCTTCAAGTTCCCTGTATATGTTCGGAAACATCTTTCTGAATCTCTTCTTCTCCCAGTCCATCATCCTCCTCTTCACCCTCAAGCTCAATTTCTGCCTCAACCTTATCCCTTATCCAGACACCCTTCCTGCCCACAATCGTTCCCTCAACCATGCATCCCTTCTCAATATGGACTTCCTCACCACTGACGCTCCCGTAAACAATACTCTCACCAACGATAAATACCCTCCTTCCCTCAACCGCACCGTGAATTTTGGAGCCGCTAATTAGCAAATCCTTTCCCCTGAGACTTCCGTAAAGCTCAACGTTTTCAGCGATAACGTTTTTTGCTCTGACATTCCCCAGTATCTTGCTATCCCTGAAATCAGCGTTTCTGCCAGTCCTTATCTGCTCCATCGCTAACTTGGTGTTGTCGGGAATTACCAGCGGATTTTCAAACTCCTCGCTGAACAGCTCTTCAACTTCATCAAGCTTACCGAGCCTGAGAAGCTCCATGATGTAAACAAACAGGAAGATTATTACGGGCAGAGGGTTCTGAATAGTAATGAGACCTCTCGCCTCAAATCCCTTCTCAATTCGAACGTTTCTTCCAATTTCAAGGTTCCCGTGAACCGTAAGTTTACCCTCAATCGACGAAAATTCGCCTATGAAAGCATCTCCTCTGCACAGGACGTCTCCCTTAACCTTAACCCACGAGTCGAGTCGTATTTCATCTCCTATTAAATCTCCGTTTATCGTCGCCCTGTCCCCAACGACTATCTTCCTCGCATCGATGCCGAATCCGATTGAGGAATCGTTCCCAACTATCACGTCTCCCTCATGTTTTATGTGGGTTTCATCAAACACAACACCGGGTGGGATAACCAGCTTTTCCATCATGCTCTCTACGCTCCGAACTTTTTAGCCTTGCCTATCAGATCAAGGATAATGTTCATCAAATCCTCTCCCCTTATTCTGCACAGTCCACCTTTATACACCTCAAACTCATTGAAAGCCTTAACATCATCCCTCCTGACACCATCATGCACAATCATCACCGGGACGGGGTCAGCAGAGTGGTCTCTCACACTCACAGGCGTGCTGTGATCTGAAAGCACCGTCAGGCACACTCTGGAGAAATCAAGTTCTCTGAGAGGTGTAATTGCCTGATCAACCCTCTCTATGAATTCCTTTTTACCATCAAAATCGCCATCATGGCCGAACTCATCCGGAGCCTTGATGTGAAGCAGAACGAAGTCATGCGTTTCAAGAGCCTTTAAGGCAGTTTCTACCTTCAGATTGAGATCAGTATCCCTGCTCCCGGTGAACTTCGAATTTTCAATAACATCAGCCCCTATGAGTCTGCCAATTCCCTTAATAAGCGTTGTCCCTGCAACAAACGCCGCCTTTAAGCCATACCTCTCCTCAAACTCTGGAACGTGGACCGCCTTACCGACACCTCTCAGAAGAAGGACATTTGCCTTCGGCAGTCCTGCTTCGGCTCTTTCCGCATTCAGCGGATGATTTTCAAGAACCTCGTGACTTTTCTCAATGAACTCGTTTACTATTTCTGCTGTGAACTCTGCTGAGCTGTCGAGAGGCTCAACCCTCTTAACAGCCCTGCCCTCCTTCTTCGGATCGCTGTCAGTAATTCTGTCCGAAAGACCCTCACCCCTGAAAACCAGTGCTGCTCTGTGGCCGGATGCGTTTGCAAGTATGAATTCCACACCATCAAGCTTCACATTCTCATTTATCGCCCTGACAAGCTCTTCCTTGTCCTGAATCCTTCCCGCTCTTCTGTCCACAACGATTTTGTCAAAAATACTGCCTTCTCCCTCGACCGTCCCGAAGTTAACCCTGAAGGCTATGTCTCCAGGTTTGACATCAATTCCAGCACCCGCAGCTTCTATTGGACCTCTTCCAGTATAGTACTCAAACGGATCATAACCGAGAATTGAAAAATGGGCAGTATCGCTTCCCGGTCTTATTCCCGGCCTTATCGTGTCCATTATTCCAGTAATCCCTCTTTCAGCAAGAAAATCGAGATTTGGTGAGTGTGCAGACTTTAAGGGAGTTGTATTTCCATTCCCCCTGTCAGACATGCCATCAACAATGACCATCAGCACCTTCATGGTTCTTCCGTAAGCTGCAATCAATAAAAAATTAACTTTCAGAGGTACATGACTTCACTGTCCCCCTTTCTCTCCGAGCGTTCAAATCTCTCCTTCATTCTCCATATAATGTAGAGCTTGCATTTGTGCACTTCAGAAATCGAATCCATGAGGAGCTGGCGTGTTAGGTTTTCAGCATAGAGCTTCCTCGTAAACTGGAATAGCTGAGGGTTCATCGCATCAGGAATTATCTGGAATTCTGTCTGCAAAAAGAGCAGGTCAAATCTTACCGTCCACATGAATCTTCTCCTTTCTTTCTCATCCATCGACATGACCATCGAATAGTGCTCATCGCTCAGCCTGATTCCGCTGGCAATGAGGACCACATCCCTGTCTCTTGGAGCGATGATGTCAATTACCTGATTCGAACCGGGAGGGACCTCGATTACGTAATGAAAATCAGCATTTTCGTCACTGACCTCCTCTCTGAAAAATCCCTCTTCAACAAGCCAGTCCTTTACCATTTCCTTAAAATTCATCTACTCCCACCTCAAACTGTCAAAGGCGCTGAACGGGAACGATTCAGTTATGTTTATCAGCACCTCTCTCCTGTGGATTATGCTGTAATTCCTGACAAGACACTTGCCGAGATCATTTTCTTTTATACAACTCCAGTTAATCTCCCTTCTGACCTCCAGTTTATATTTGCTTATAATCTTACCGACAGGAATGTCGGCACTCATCAAATCCCTCTTAAAGCTCTCGTCCAGTCTTTTAAGAGGGGTGTATGACACCGCCCTCGCA